>JBAXSU010000080.1:0-14598 GCA_037130535.1 Actinomycetota bacterium | reverse complement strand
CTCGACCCGGCGCTGCTGCGCCCCGGCCGCTTCGATCGGGTGATCCACTTCGACCTGCCCCCTCGGGCCGACCGCATGGCCATTGCCGCCCACTACCTCGCGCGCAAGGCGCATCAGCCCGAGGTCACGCCCGAGGCGGTCGCCGACCTGACCGCCGGCTACACCCCGGTACGCATCGAGCGACTCCTCGATGAAGGCCTCATCGTCGCCCTTCGCCGGAGCCGTGTGTCGATGACGTTGAGCGATCTGATCGAGGCGCAGCTCACTGTCGAGATCGGCCTCTCGCACCCGGTCGGATATCACCGCGACGAACGGCGCCGGGTGGCGGTGCACGAAGCGGGCCACGCACTGCTCGCGGCGCTCACCGGACGCAATATCAAAGTGGCTTCCATCCTGCGACGGTCGGGAGCACTCGGCCTCGTCGCCCACTCCGACAGTGAGGAGCGCTACCTGCACACGCCGTCGGAGCTCACCGATCTCATCGTCATCGCCCTGGCAGGCCGGGCGGCCGAGATCCAGGAGTTCGGTGAAGCGTCCAGCGGGATTGCGTCCGACCTCGCCGCTGCCACGGCGTTGGCCGCCCAGCTGGTGGGCCAGCTCGGTGCCCACGACACGCTCATCAGCCTCGACGCGGCCGTCATGCCCGGTGCAGGCAACCTGGTGGCCAAGGTGCTCGGCGATGAGGCATCACGCGTCAAACTCGAGGCCATCCTCAGCGGCGCTGCCGATCGGGCAGCCTGCGCAGCACTCGAGCACCGCGACGAGTTGCTCGCCATCGCCGACGAACTGTGCCTGCACGACGAACTCGACGGCGCCACGGTGATGCGCCTCGTCGAGGGTGGGGTCAGGCCCAACTCCACTGGATGAGATCGTCGACCGACATCGGCACGCCGACGAAGTACCCCTGTGCCTGATCGCAGCCCAGTTCGGTGAGCAGATCGAGCTGCTCGGCGGTCTCGACGCCCTCGGCCACTGCCTTCAGCCCGAGTGAACGGGCCAGGCCGAGGATCACCTCGACGGTGGCCCGGTCGAGCGGGCTCACGCACATCTGCGACACGAAGCTGCGGTCGATCTTGATCTCGGCCAGCGGGAAGCGGCGCAGGTTGCTCAGCGACGACAGCCCGGTGCCGTAGTCGTCGAGGCTCAGCGTCGCGCCGCGGTGGTGCAGCTCGATCAGCGAGTCCTCTGGCGACACCGTGCCATGGGCCGACCGGCGTCCCACGAGGGCGCGCTCGGTGATCTCTACGACGAGTCGAGACATGTCGATCCCGAACGACTTCATCACACTCGACACGCGCCGACCGAGAGTGGCATCGGTGAGCTGGCCCATCGCGAAGTTCACGGCGAGGTCGGGGTGGATCCCGTTCCGGGCCAGCACAGCGAGCGCGTTGCACGCAGATTCGAGCACGGCGTTGCCCAGCTCGGCGTCGTAGCCCATCGCCTCGATCACACTCATGAACGACTGCGGCCGCAGCAGGCCCAGACGCTGGTGTTGCCAGCGCACGAGCGCCTCGACCCGCACCAGACGGCGCGTCCGCAGATCGATGATCGGCTGGAAGTGGGCGATGAACTCGTTCTGGGCGAGGCCCTCGCGACACTCCTCCACCAACTGCATCCGCTCCATCGACGTGGTGCGCCGCGAGAACACCGATACGCGAGCGAGGCCGCGACGCTGCGCCTTCACCTCGCGCATCGCGGCGTCGGCGTCGGCCAGCAGCGACACCGTGGTCGACTCGGGTTCGGCTACGGCGATACCGGCGCAGGCACCGATCCGCACCGAGCCGGCGCTGAGCTGGTACGGCGCGGAGACAGCCATCTCCAACTGCTCCACGAGGCCGACCGCCGTTGCCGCGTCGACACCCGCAACCAGCGCGACGAACTCGTCGCCACCGACACGCGCCACGAGGTCGTGCGGGCGGATCGATCGCTCGAGGCGCTGCGCCACCTGCACCAGCAACTCATCGCCGGCCTCATATCCGTAGAGGTCGTTCACCGGTCGGAAGTAGTCGAGGTTGATGAACAGCACAGCGAATGGCTCGTTCGACGCGAGTCGACGCTGCAGTTCGATCAGCAGCGCTTGCCGGTTCATCAAGCCGGTCAACTGGTCGTACAGCGCAGCACGTTCCGCCTGGGCCAGCGCAGCACGCAGGTCGGTGAGGTCGTCGACGGTCACCACGATGCCACCCACCAGCGGATCATCGATGAGGTTCACCATCTCCAGCCGCGCCGGAATGGGTCTGCCGACCGGCAGCGATCGCTGCACCGCCACCTCCACCACTTCGCGCTGGTGGTGGCCGCGCATGCGCTCGATCGCCCGGACAATGGTCTCGCCATCATCGAGCGGAGCGAGACACGCGAGGGGGCGGCCCTCCACCGCGGCGCGGTCGAGCTCGAAGTGCCGAAGCATCGAGTCGCTCACGCGCGTCACAACCCCTTCGGGGTCGACCACCGCGAGCATCGCCGGGCTCACAGCGACGAGCTGGTCGAATACCGACATGTCGCCCGATGCCACCTCGCGGATACGTCGTTCGGTGATGTCCTGGGCCACGCAGATGAGGCCCTTCAACTCGGGCACGTGAGGATCCCCGATGACGGTGGCCTCGAAGCGCCGCCACTCGCCGTTGGTATCGCGCACCCGCAACGACAGCAGCGGCGAGTCACTCCCTTCACTCAGGGCGGCAAGCGCAAACCGAAGAGCGGCGACGTCGTCGGGGTGCACGACCGTGAGCACGGACCGACCGAGCCACTCATGCCGTCCCTCGCCGAGCAGTCGCTCACTCGCTGTGTTCAGCAACTGCAGGCAGCCGTCGAGACCAACGACGAACACACTGTCGCCGATGCCCTCGAGCACAGCCTCAGCCGTGAACACAGGAGATGGTTGGAGCGATGTCACATGGTGGTTATCGACCGAAAACCTGCAAACTCAATTCAGCAAATCATCAAGTGACGTATGTACTCAACGGCCAGGGTCGTTCAGCGGAAGAGATCGCGGGTCTGATCGCGCAGAACGGGCGCGATCGTGGCCTCGTCGTTCATCTCGAAGGCGAAGCCGCGCACCACGGCCACCGGCACACGCGACACGTTGCCTTTCACCAGTTCGGCCGCCCCGGTCAGTTCGTCGGCGGTGCAGATGGCCTGCACCTTGAACTCGTGACCGTGCGGGTCGACCTGCCCGATGTAACTGAAGATCGGCTCGATACCGGCCACACCGATGGCGATGTCGGTCTGGCCCTCACGCCAGGCTCGACCGAAGGTGTCGCTGATGATGACGGCGGCATCGACGCCGGCGGCACGCATGCCGGCACGGATGGTGCGGGCCGAGGCGTCGGGATCGACGGGCAGCAGCACGACCCGGCCGTGGGCGCCGCTGCTCGACTGATCGATCCCGCTGTTGGCACACACGAACCCGTGATGGGTCTCGGTGATGAGGATCGGACCCAACTGGCGCACGATGCGCTTCGATTCGCGCAACACCAACTCGGTGACCGCCGGATCTTTGTCCCATGTGCGCGACCAGTCGACGGCGAACGGCGAGGGCTCCACATCGGCCAACTCCACCAACCGACCCTCCGCTTTGGAGACAATCTTGGAGGTGACAACCACGACGTCGCCATCGGCGAGTGGTGTGCCCGCCGCAGCGGCGGCGGCAAGGATCATCGCCGCCAGGTCGCTGCCAGGCACGATCTCGGGCAGGCCCGGCACACCGAAGATCTGCAGTGTCATGACAGCCCGGCGAGGAACGAGACGATGGCGGCGTTCACCGGTTCGGGATGGGTGAGGTTGGCGGCGTGGGCAGCGTCGGCGATGGGCACCACCGGGCCGCTGCCCGTCAGACCGGCGGCCAGCACCTCGGCCAGGGGCATCTCGATGGCCGTGTCGTTGGTGCCGTGCACCACCAGGGCCGGGCAGGTGATCTCGCCGAGACGGTCGGTGATGTCGTCGCGGCCCAGCAAGCACGCACCCGGCTCGATGATCGACTCCTTCGGACGGGCCTGCCACTTGGCGATCCAGCGCGGGTTCTCGACCGCGTCGTCGATGATGATGGTGGCCACCACGTTGGCCAGTTCGTCGACGGCGCCCACAGCGGCCCACGTGTCGATCATGCCTCGGTAGGCCTCGATCTTCTCAGCGTGTTCGGAACCTGCCTGGGTGTCGAGCAGGATGAGGGCCCGCACCCGCTCGGGGGCGGTGAGCGCGACGCGCAGCGACAGGAAGCCACCCTGGCTCATGCCGCCCACCACGGCGCGGTCGATGCCGAGGTGATCGAGCAGGCCCAGGCAGTCGGCGGCCGAGTCCCAATAGGTGAACGGCTTGCCATCGTGCTCGGTGAGGCCGAAGCCGCGCTCGTCCCAGGTGATGACCCGGTACTGAGGGGCCAGCGCCGCCACCTGCGGGGCGAACATCTCGTGGTCCATCAAGAACCCGTGGGCGAGGATGACGGCCGGGCCGTCGCCGCCGCTGTCCTCGAAGTAGATCCGCTGGCCGTTGATCGCTGCATGGGGCATGGGCTGAACGTAGCAGCGCCGGATGCAGCAGACTGTCGGCATGGCCGACCAGCAGGTATCCGCGATCTTCGACCCGACGCGCTGGCGTGAGGTGCCCGGATTCGATTTCGACGACATCACGTACCACCGCAGCGTCGAGCACGGCACGGTGCGCATTGCGTTCAACCGACCCGAGGTGCGCAACGCGTTCCGGCCACGCACCGTCGACCAGCTGTACACCGCACTCGACCATGCCCGGATGAGCACCGACGTGGGCTGCGTGCTGCTCACCGGCAACGGGCCATCGCCGAAGGACGGCGGCTGGGCGTTCTGCAGCGGCGGCGACCAGCGCATCCGCGGCAAGGACGGTTACAAGTACACCGTCACCGACGCATCGGGCACAGCGGGCACCACCTCCGACACCATCGAGGCCGGCCGCGCCGGGCGACTGCACATCCTCGAGGTACAGCGGCTCATCCGCTTCATGCCCAAGATCGTCATCTGCGTGGTGCCGGGCTGGGCGGCCGGTGGCGGCCACAGCCTGCATGTGGTGAGCGACCTCAGCCTGGCCAGCGCCGAACACGCCCGCTTCAAACAGACCGACGCCGACGTGGCCAGCTTCGACGGCGGTTACGGCAGCGCATACCTCGCCCGACAGGTGGGCCAGAAGTTCGCCCGCGAGATCTTCTTCCTGGGCCGCGAGTACACCGCCGACGACGCGCACCGGATGGGCATGGTGAACGCCGTCGTTCCACACGCCGACCTCGAGGCCACGGCGCTGCAGTGGGCGAAGGAGATCATGGGCAAGAGCCCCACGGCACAGCGGATGCTGAAGTTCTCGTTCAACCTCATCGACGACGGCTTGGTGGGCCAGCAGGTGTTCGCCGGCGAGGCCACTCGTCTGGCGTACGGCACCGACGAGGCACAGGAGGGTCGCGACTCGTTCCTCGACAAGCGCGATCCCGACTGGAGCGCCTTTCCGTGGCTGTATTGAACAGCGGCTTCATCCCGGTCGACGCTCCCGACGACGAACGTCTGGCGGTGTTCCGCCTCAACGAGCGGCAGCTCTCGCCGCGCCCGCAGCGTCGCGACGACGAGGGCGACGGTCTGTTCGCCGCCGAGGGCGACCTGGTGGTCGAGAGGGCCCTGGCCGCCGGATGCACGCCTGTGGCAGCACTGGTCGATGCCGCCAATCCGCCCGCTGTGGCGGCCCGCTTGGCGGCGCAGGCGCCGGTGTATGCGGCGGGCGAGCAGGTTCGTGCACGGGCCACCCGTCTCGGGGCACCGAACAAGGTCATCGCCCTGTTCCGTCGCCCGCCGCGCGCCACGGTCGAGGTGCTTGCCGCCACGGCCCGGCGACTGGTGCTGGTCGAGGCGGTCGACAACCCGGTGAACATCGGTTCGATCATCCGCAACGCCGCCGGGCTCGGCTGGGACGGCCTCGTGCTCGACACCACCAGCGCCGACCCCCTCGCCCGCCGGGCGCTGCGCGTGTCGATGGGCCACGCCCTGGTGTTCCCCCACTCCCGCACCGCCGATCCGGCCGGAACCATCGATCATCTGGTGCGCAGCGGTTTCGTCGTGGTCGCCCTCACACCAGCGTCGGATGCAGTCGACCTCACCGAACTCTCGGCGACCGACCTGCCTGAACGTCTGGTGCTGTGCGTCGGGTCCGAGCGGGCGGGCCTGAGTGACGACTCGATGGCTGCGGCCACGCTTCGCGTGCGCATCCCCATGCAGCACGGCGTCGACTCACTGAACGCAGCAGCCGCCACGGCCATCGCCTGCTACGCGCTGGCGCTCAGGGGGCCAGCTTCGCGCTGCTGATCGGCAGGCCGGTGTCGTTGCGCAGGTGCTCGGCGGCCGGGACGAAGTACTCGATCAGCATCGTGCGCACCTGATCGTCGTCGGTGGTGCGTTCAATGGCGCGCAGCATGTGATGCACCCAGCGGTCGCGTTCGACGGCACCGATGCTGAACGGGAAGTGGCGCATCCGCAACTTCGGGTGGCCTCGCTCGTCGAGATAGGTGGTTGGCCCACCCCAGTACTGGATGAGGAAGAGCGCCAAGCGCCGCCGGGCCGGGCCCAGGTCGGCGGGCTCGGGATAGAGCGGCAACAGTACGTCGTCGGTCTCGACACCTTCGTAGAACGCATCGACGAGGTGGACGAAGAAGTCGTCGCCGCCCACGTACTCGTACAGCGACACCGTTCTCGGTTCGCCCGATTCGCCCGATTCGCTCGACATCCACCCCAGGTTACGGGGTCGACCGGGCGACGCGGATCAATGGAGGGCGCCGTCGAATACCCGGAACGAGCCCAGTTCGTCGAGGCGCAGCACGAACGGCATGCTGCCGTCGCAGGCGTCGAGGATGACGGCCTCGGGGGTGGCGAGCAGGACAAGGGCCGTGAGGGCCTCGCCCTCGACGTCGATCTCGATGACGGCACCGGTGACGACTGCGGTCGTCATGGTGTTGGTCTCACGCTCGAGCAGGTCGGTGGTCATGATGTTGCATCCCTTCAACTGAACGAGACCGGGGCCTGACCCCGAGCGGTGCATCCGTGCCGCTTGCCGTCTCGACAGGACTATCGGCAGGTCCTGACGAGACCTTTACGAAAACCTGGGATTTTCCCAATCGGGAAAGATGGCGGGCAGGCCGTCGCTCACCTTCACCGGGAACACGGGCGGTCGCTTCTCGAGGAAACTCACCACACCCTCGCGACTGTCGGCGCTGCGGCCCCGCTCGGCGATACCGCGCGAATCGACGCGGTGGGCCTCCATCGGGTGGTCGGCGCCGAGCATCCGCCACAGCATCTGCCGGGTCAGTGCCACCGACACCGGTGCCGTGTTCTCGGCGATCTCGGCGGCGATGGCCCGGGCCGCAGGCAGCAGGTCGTCGGGGGCGTGCACACTGCGCACCAGGCCACCGGCGTGGGCCTCGGCAGCGGTCATCACCCGGCCGGTGTAGCACCATTCGGCCGCCTGGCTGATGCCCACCAGGCGCGGCAGGAACCAGCTCGAGCAGGCCTCGGGCACGATGCCGCGACGGGCGAACACGAACCCGATCTTGGCGTTCTCGCTGGCCAAGCGGATGTCCATCGGCAGGGTCATGGTGATGCCCACACCGACGGCGGGCCCATTGATGGCACCGATGACCGGCTTGGTGCACTCGAAAATGCGCAGGGTGACCAGACCGCCGCCGTCGCGCGGCACCCCGGGCACGGCGGTGGTCACGTCGCTGCCGCCGGCGGCGAACGTGTCGCCCCCACTCGACAGGTCGGCGCCGGCGCAGAAGCCGCGCCCCGCACCGGTGACGATGACCACCCGAACGTCGTCATCGGCATCCACCCGGTCGAACGCATCGATCAGTTCGCGCATCATCGTGCCGGTGAACGCGTTCAGCTGTTCGGGACGGTTCAGGGTGATGGTGGCGATGTGGTCGGCGACGTCGTAGCGGATCTGCGTGTAGTCCATGGGTGGACTGTAGGCAGCGGGCTCAGACGTCGAGGAACCTGGAGGCCGCGGTGCCTGAGCCGATGGCCCCCACCAACATGCCCAGTAGCACGATCCAGAACACGATCCACAGTGGGTAGCCGTCGGTGACCACGAAGGCCTTCAGCCCGGAGTTGGTGGGGAAGGTCTCGACGCCGCTGGTCCAGTTGCCGTTGAACACCAGCATCGCCCCGCTGGCCAACACACCGCCGACGAAGCCCTGGAACAGGCCCTCGAGCATGAACGGCACACGGATGAACCAGTTGGTGGCGCCCACCAGTTTCATCACCTCGATCTCGCGGCGACGAGCGAAGATGGCGGTGCGGATGGTGTTCCAGATCAGCAGCACCGCCGACAGCAGCAGGAAGCCGGTGATGAGGTAGAGCCGGATGCCGATGAATCCCTTCAGGCTGGCAAGCACCTCGATGAAGTCGCTGGGGATGGAGACGGCGTACACCTTGGGCAGTTTCTTGAACCCCGAACTCAACTGCTGCAGCAACGCGGCGTTCGCCGTGTCGGTGGGCACCACCTTGAACTGCGACGGGATGTTCTGGTCGTTCAGCAACTGCAACGTCTCGGGGTCGGCAGCGAACAGGCGTTGGGCCTCGACCAGCGACTGCTGCACATCGAGGTACTGCAGCTTCGGCACGTCGACGATGTCGGGCGTGCTCTCGAGGGCTTCGCGGATGACCGCGAGCTGCTCGGGCGACGCGTCGTTCTCGATGTAGACGATCATCTTCACGCCACCCGACCACTGCGACAGTTGGTTGTCGAAGCCACGCTGGATGAGCAGGGTGAGGCCGAACAGCAACAACGACACCGAGGCCGTGATGATGGCGGCTGCCGTGAGCGTGAGGTTGCGGCGCAAGCTCGCCCACATCTCGCGGAACATGTAGCTGAGACGAGACAGCATCAGTCGGCCGCCCTACTCATAGACACCGCGAGCCTGGTCGCGCACGATGATGCCGCGGTCGAGCTGCACCACACGCTTTCGCATCAGGTTCACGATGCGTTGGTCGTGGGTGGCCATCACCACCGTGGTGCCGGTCTTGTTGATGCGGTCGAGCAGGCGCATGATGCCCTCACCAGTGGCCGGATCGAGGTTGCCGGTGGGTTCGTCAGCCAACAAGATGAGCGGCCGGTTCACGAACGCGCGGGCAATCGATACACGCTGCTGCTCGCCACCGCTGAGCTGGTGCGGGAACCGTTCCTGCTTACCGTTCAGGCCCACCAGGTCGAGTACCGCGGGCACCTGCTGCCGGATGACGTGCTTGGGGCGGCCGATCACCTCGAGCGCGAACGCGATGTTCTCGAACACCGTCTTGTTGGGCAGCAGCTTGTAGTCCTGAAAGATGTTGCCGATGTTGCGTCGCAGCAGCGGCACCTTCGAGTCGGGCATCTCGTTGATGTTGCGACCGGCAACCCACACGGCGCCCTTCTCGGGCTTCTCCTGCCGGTTCATCAGCCGCAACAACGTGCTCTTGCCCGAACCCGACGGGCCGACGAGGAACACGAACTCGGCCTTGGCGATGTCGAAGGTGGCATCGCGAAGGGCGACCACTTCGGTGCTGTAGCTCTTGGTGACGTTTTCCAGCCGGATCATGGCGGTTCGACCCTAGTGTGCTCAGTCCGCTTCGCGGCGTCGCCAGCGGAGGTAGCCCTCCATGAACTCGTCGACATCGCCGTCGATGACGGCGGCCACATTGCTGGTCTCGACCTCGGTACGCAGGTCTTTCACCATCTGGTACGGCTGCAGCACGTATGAGCGGATCTGGCTGCCCCAGCCCACCTGGGCCTGGCGGCCGGCAATGCGATCGAGTTCGGCCTCACGCTCTTCGATGACCCGTGCGGCGATCATCGTGCGCAGGCGGTTCATCGCCTTTTCGCGGTTCTGCAGCTGGCTGCGCTCTTCCTGGCTCGACGCCACCAATCCGGTTGGTTCGTGGATGAGGCGCACAGCCGACGACGTCTTGTTCACGTGCTGGCCGCCAGCTCCGCTGGCGCGGAACACCTCCATGCGGATGTCGCTCTCGTTCACGTCGACATCCGGGTCTTCGAGCACCGGCCACACCTGCACTGAGGCGAAGCTGGTCTGGCGACGACCCTGGTTGTCGAACGGGCTGATTCGCACCAGACGGTGCGTACCGCGCTCGGCGGTCATCAGGCCGTATGCGTAGCGGCCGTGGATGGTGAACTCGGCCGACAGGATGCCCGCCTCGGTACCCTCGCTGATGCCGTCGACCTCCACGGCGAACCCGCGCCGCTCGGCCCAGCGGGTGTACATCCGCAGCAGAATCTCACTCCAGTCCTGGGCATCGACGCCGCCGTCTTTGGCGTTGATCTGCACGATGCAGTCGAGGCTGTCGTACTCGCCGGTGAACAGACTGCGCAGGTCGAGCATGTCGAGCTGCCCGGCAATGTGCACCACGGCAGCGTCGATATCGGGCTCCTGGCTCTCGTCGTCCATCTCGCGGGCCATCTCGTGCAGCACCTCGGCGTCGTCGAGTTCGCTGCTGAGCTGGTCGAACAGGTCGATGTCGCTCTTCACGTTGGCGTAGTCCGAGTTCAGTTTCTTGGCATAGTCGGGGTCGTCCCACAGGTCGGGGCGGCCGATCTCGGATTCGAGTTCGACGAGGCGCACCCGGTTGGCGCCGATCTTCAGGTAGCCGTCGGCCTCGCCGAGGCGGCGGCGCAGATCGCGTAGGTCGTCAGTGAAGTCGCGCATCGGTGCCGGCCGGTCAGACCGTTGCGCCGTGGCACTGCTTGAACTTCTTGCCGCTACCGCATGGGCACGGTGCGTTGCGCGGGGTCTTCGACCACTCGTCTTTCACGACCGTCTGCTGCTTGGTAGGGGCGGGCGCCGCAGCGGTAGCTGCCACCGCGGGGTCGATCTCGCCGGCGGCGGCCGCAGCCTGGGCAGCAGCGGCGAACCCACCGCCCTGGGGCAGGTCGTCGCTCGACGACTGCTGTACGTTCTGCACCACCGGGGCCGGTGCCTCTTGGCGCACCACCTGCACGTGCATCACGTACTTCACGAAGTCCTGGGCGATGCCCTTCATCATCTGCCCGAACATCTCGAAGCCTTCGCGCTGCCACTCGGTGAGCGGGTCGATTTGGCCCATGGCCCGCAGATTGATGCCCTCCTGCAGGTAATCCATCTCGTCGAGGTGTTCGCGCCAGCGCTGGTCGATGATGCGCAGCATCACCTGTCGCTCGACATCGCGCATCACGTCACTACCCAGTTCGGCCTCTCGTCGCTCGTAGTACGCCGACGCATCGGCCATCACGAGGTCGTACATCTGGTTCGTCGAGCGGCAGGTACCCAGTGTGGCGGCGGTGATGTCGCTCGGCCAGAACGAGCGCAGTTCGGTCGACAGACCGTCGAGGTCCCATTCGTCGTCGGCCGCGCTGGCGCAGTGGGTGTCGATGAGGCTGTCGACGGCATCGGCGAGGTACTCCATCGCTGCCACCTTCAGGTCGGCACCCTCGAGGATCTGGTCGCGGCGCTGGTAGATGACCTTGCGCTGCTCGTTCATCACCTCGTCGTACTTCAGCACGTTCTTGCGGATCTCGCCGTTGCGCTGCTCGACGGTGCTCTGCGCCCGCTCGATGGCCTTGGTGACCATCTTCGCCTCGATGGCCTCGTCGTCGGGCAGGGCACGGCCCATCACCCAGCTCAGCGCTCCGGTGGCGAACAGGCGCATCAATTCGTCCTCGAGGCTGAGGTAGAAGCGACTCTCGCCCGGGTCGCCCTGACGGCCCGAGCGGCCACGCAACTGATTGTCGATTCGGCGGCTCTCGTGACGCTCGGTGCCGAGCACGTACAGGCCACCGAGGTCTTTCACCTGCCGGCTGTCGGCGGCACACTGCGCCTTGAACTCGACGAGCAGGGCGTCGTAGCGGGCCAACGCGGCTCGGCGGGCCTCATCGAACTCGGGGGTGGTCTCAGCCGGCAGGGCGAACGCGTCGACCAGTACCTCGGCGGGGAACCCTTCTTTCAGCACCTCGTGATGGGCCATGCCCTCGGGGTTGCCGCCGAGCATGATGTCGACGCCACGACCGGCCATGTTGGTGGCCACGGTGACGGCGTGCAGGCGACCCGCCTGGGCCACGACCAATGCCTCGCGGGCGTGCTGCTTGGCGTTGAGCACCTCGTGCTCGATGCCACGCTTGGCCAGCAACTTCGACAGCCGCTCACTCTTTTCGACGCTGACCGTTCCCACCAGCACCGGCTGACCGCTCTCGTAGCGGGCGGCGATGTCGTCGGCCACGGCGCCGAACTTGGCGTCCTCGCCCTTGTAGATGAGGTCGGCCTGATCGATGCGCGCGACCGGACGGTTGGTGGGGATGGGCACCACCGACAGGTTGTAGGTGCTGGACAGTTCGGCGGCCTCGGTCTGGGCCGTACCCGTCATTCCGGCGAGCTTGTCGTACATGCGGAAGTAGTTCTGCAGGGTGATCGTGGCGAGGGTCTGGTTCTCCTCTTTGATCTTCACACCCTCTTTGGCCTCGACGGCCTGGTGGATGCCCTCGCTCCAGCGACGGCCCTCGAGCACGCGGCCGGTGAACTCGTCGACGATCTTCACCTCGCCGTTCTGGACGATGTAGTCCTTGTCGCGGCGGTACAGCTCTTTGGCCTTCAGGGCCACCACCAACTGGTGCACCAGGTTCTGCTGCACCTCGTCGTACAGGTTCTCGATGCCGAGCGCCTGCTCGACTTTCTCGATACCCGCCTCGAGCGGCACGACGACGCGCTTGTCCTCTTCCACCTCGTAATCGACGTCGCGACGCAGCGAGCGCACGACGCTGGCGAAGCGGTAGTACAGCTGAGCGGCATCGGCGAGGCGGCCGCTGATGATGAGCGGGGTACGGGCCTCGTCGATGAGGATCGAGTCGACCTCGTCGACGATGGCGAAGTTGTGGCCACGCTGTACCTTGTCGGCCAATGTGCCCGCCATGTTGTCGCGCAGATAGTCGAAGCCGAACTCGTTGTTGGTGCCGTAGGTGATGTCGCAGCCATAGTTGAGCCGCTTCTCGGCCGGCTTCTCCTGGAAACCGGGCACGACCAGGCCCACGCTGAGGCCCAGCCAGCGGTGGATGCGCCCCATGTTCTCGCCACCGAGGCGAGCCAGGTAGTCGTTCACCGTCACCAGGTGCACACCCTTGCCACCCACACCGTTGAGATAGGCGGGCAGGGAGCTGACCAGCGTCTTGCCCTCACCGGTCTTCATCTCGGCCACCCAACCGAAGTGGAGGGCGGCGCCGCCCATGATCTGCACGTCGAAGTGACGCTGCCCGATCACGCGGAACGCAGCCTCGCGCACCACGGCGAACGACTCGACCAGCAGGTCGTCGAGGCTCTCGCCACGGTCGAGGCGGGTGCGGAACTCGGCGGTCTTGGCCCGCAGCGCGTCATCGCTGAGCGACTTCATGGCCGGCTCGAAATCGTTCACGTAGGGCACGAGGCCCTGGAGCGCCTTGAGCTTCTTGCCCTCACCAGCGCGGAGGACTCGGTCGAGGAGTTTCATGCGAGGCCGAATCCTACCGGAATCGACCGGGCCAGCCCCGGGCAGGCAGACTGTCTGCATGACATCTGCGGCGGTCGACACGGTGATTTTCGATCTCGGAGGTGTGCTGGCACGCAACGGTCGGCCCAAGGACATCGCCAAGCGCTACCCCGATCATCACCCCGACACGGTGATGCGCGTGCTGATGGGCGACTACGGCACCGACTCGGACCACCCCTGGCACCGTCTGGAACGCGGCGAGATCAGCCTGGCCGAACACCGTGAACTGACCGGTGCGCTGCTGATCGCAGCCGGTATCGAGCCCCTGCCGGTGCCGGCACCGGGGACTCCGAGGATGCGCTTCGAACCCAATGCCCCGGTGGTCGACCTGGTGAACGATCTGCGCAGCCACGGGGTACGCCTCGGTGTGCTGACCAACAACGTGCGCGAGTTCCGCCCGCTGTGGTGGGACCTGCTGCCCTTCGACGACTGGTTCGACGACATCGTCGACAGCCACGAGGTGGGCTTGCGCAAACCCGACCCGGCGATCTATCAGCTGGCCCTGGGCAGACTGGGCGCCGTGGCCGAGCGCACGGCGTTCCTCGATGATGTGGCGACCAACGTGGACGCGGCAACACGGGTGGGAATTGTGGGCGTACTCGTCGACGACGACCCGCTGCCTGCGGTGGCCACCGTACGCGCCCTGGTGGGACTGAACCGGGGCTGAGCAGGCGTGGCGGCAGCCGCCACCAGGTGCACCTCTGCAACCCCGGCCGCCAGCAGCGCCTGTTGAGCCGCCAGCAGCGTGGCACCGGTGGTGACCACGTCGTCGATGAGCAGCACCTGCAGTGGCCGCACCGCGCGGCGCGACCGGAACTGCGGGCCATCGAGGCGTTCGGCGCGGCTACGCCCGGTCTGCGGTGCGCCGTGGGCGCGGTAGAGCAGGCGGCGACACGGCAACCCCAGCTCGCGCGCCACCGCACGTGCGAGCAGTTCGGCCTGGTCGAACCCACGGTGAGCCTGGCGGGCCCGGCTGGTGGGCGCCCAGGTGACGACATCGACCGGCACGTGGGCCAGGCCGAGCCGGCGGACCATGAGACGAGCGAGATGACGAGCG
>JBAXSU010000008.1:0-38628 GCA_037130535.1 Actinomycetota bacterium | reverse complement strand
TGCGGGGGGCGCGGTCGGTGTCGATTCGCGACACGAACGGGGGGTTGCAGCGCTTCACCACCATCCCCAGCACCTCCCACTTCATCCGGTATCGCAACGGCACGGTGTCGACCTGCAGCTTCACCGCCAGCAGCGACAACTTCCTACTCTCCAACGGCACCCGAGTGCCCCGCGGCACGCGGGTGACCAGCAACTACCTCTTCTTCGAGACGCTCGCCGTCCCGTTCGACCTTCCGCCCGCCGAACTCCCCGCCGACTCGCTCGGCCTGCCCAGCAAGGGCCCCATCGCCACCGCCCAGCGCACGTTCAGCGTGTTCTGCGACCGCACCTTCTACGAGGTGAACTTCGTCGGCGTCATCTCGGTTCCGTTCACCGATGCGCTGTACACACCGTTCGACATGCGCGACCGCCTGTACCAGCAGTTGCAGTTGCAACGACCCGTGGTTTTCACCAACCCGGTGGTCGACATCTTCGGCGGCCTGGTCACCCGGTATCCGTCGTGGCTCGCCATCGGGCCCAACGCCTGGCAAACCCAACAGTCGGCGCCCATCACGTACCGCGGCCTCGTGCTGCTGCTCATCGCTCAGCCGAAGTCGCTCGACTTCATCGTCGAGTTCACTCCCGACCCCGACAAACCGTCACGGCCGTTCCGCGGCATCATCGGCTGCGTGCCTGCCGTCGCGGCCACCGGCGACGGGGCCGCACTCCCGGCGCTGCCAGTGCTGCCCGAGCAGGCCGAACCCGGCCCCGGCGGGCCGTGCATCTGGACACCACCCGGGCCCGGCACCGTCACCATCACGGCTCGCATCACCTACGGCGTCACGTTCTGGGCCAGCGGCTACACGCAGACCGAACCCGATTACACGTGGACATCGGAGCCGGCCACCTTCCTGACCGGAGACCTCACCGCCGTGAACACCGACCCCACCGGCTGACCGGGCGCACACATCGAGCCGCTCAGCCGAGCAGCCGGTAGCCGATACCGCGAGCGGTGACGACGAGTTTCGGCTCATCGGGATGGTCTTCGATCTTCACCCGCAGGCGTCGCACATGGGCATCGACGAGACGCGAGTCACCGAGATATTCGTAGCCCCACACCCGCTCGAGCAGTTGGTCGCGCGACAACACCACGCCCACATGGTCGGCGAACTCGCACAGCAGCCGGAACTCGGTCTTGGTGAGGTTCAGCTCGACGCCACCCTTCAGCGCCAACCCCTGCTCGCGTCGCAGTTCCACATCGCCGAAGCGGCTCTGGGGCGGCGTGACTGCCGTCTCGTGCAGTTGCACACGGCGCAGCGCGGCACGGATGCGAGCCGCCAATTCCTTCGGCACCACGGGCTTGGTGACGTAGTCGTCGGCGCCGGCCTCGAGCCCGGCAACGAGGTCGTAGGTGTCGGTCTGGGCCGTGACGATGATGATGGGCACGATGCTTGTGGCTCGCATCGCCCGGCACACGTCGAAGCCGCTCATGTCGGGTAGCCGCAGGTCGAGCAGCACCAGATCGGGCTCGGCGCGTTGGAACGATTCGAGACCGCTGCGCCCATCGCCCGCCTCGCGCACCTCGTACCCCTCGTCCTCGAGCGCCAGGCGCAGCGCCAATCGGATCGAGTCGTCGTCTTCCACGAACAGCAGCGATGTCACAGCACTCCGAGCAACACAGTGGGCGGATCAACGGGCACAGGATCTGTTACAGAAAACGCACAGAAGGCGCGTCGTGCCGTCACAGACCGCTGCCAGGATACGACCGTTCACGCTGCTTCGGTGAGGTACCAACCTCCCCCTGGTACCTCACCGGCAGCGGAACCCAGCGGGCGGGTCCGTCGTACCGTCGAGACTCCCCTGGGTCTCGACGCAGTCACCCCAGGAGGCAGTCATGCTCTCACCGGTCCTCATCGCTTCGACCGACGACATCCACCGGATGGTGCTGATGACAGTGGAGGGGCCACTCGTTGATCCGGCCCACGCCGCTGCCCTGCGCACGGTGCTACCTGCCGTTCCACCCGGCTTCAGCATGGTGGTCGACCTCAGTGGCGTCGGCTGGTTCAGCGAGGCGTCGCTCGCCATGTTGCGCGACTTCGCCCGCGAGGCCGCCGCCGCTGGTGTCGTGGTGGTCATCGTGTGCAGCGACACGATGCGCCGCGCCGAGTTGGTGATGGCCGACATCGACACGCTCGTGCCTGTCGTCGAGGCCATCGAGCAGGCGCTACCCATCACCCGGCTCGCGGCGTAGGGGCGGTCGGCTCTGGTCGCTGACGGCCGCGCCATCGCGGCACCCTCGTCCGTCGGCCACACTAGGGCCATGGCCAGTGCCGACATCCGACCGCGTCGCGCCTTGCGCCTGCGTGCCCGGGTGACGCTGTTCTTCGCGCTCACTGCGCTGGCCGCCAGCCTGGGCCTTGCCGTCGTCACCTATGCCGTCGCTCGCAACTACCTACTCGACCAGCGTGTCTCCACCGCCCAGAGCCAGGCCTACAACAACGCCACGGCGGTACGCGACGAACTGCGCGCCCCTACCGGCAACGTGCGTGAACTCCTGCTCCAGCTGCGTACGGAGGGCAGCGGCTTCGCCATCTTGCTGCTGCCGCCGAACCAGTCGTACTACTCGAACATCCGCTTCCAGGAGGAGGTGTTGCCCCCGGCGTTGGTCGCCAACGTCGACCGTGGCATCAACGGCTACCAGCGCTTCGACGTCGACGGCGAGCCGTACCTGGGTGTGGGCATCAAGGTGGCCGAATTCGATGGCGTGTACTTCGAGGCGTTTCCGCTCGACACCACCCAACGCACCCTCCAGGCCATTGCCACCGCACTCGGTATCGGCGCCGCCGTCACGGCACTGCTCGCAGCGGGTGTGGGCTGGTGGACCAACCGCCGTCTGCTGCAGCCGCTCACCCGCGTGGCCAAGGCTGCCGAAGACATTGCTGCCGGCGGTCTCGACACCCGGATGCCACCCGAGACCGACCCCGACCTGTCGCGACTGGCCACCTCGTTCAACGACATGGCCGACACCGTGCAGACCCGCATCGAGCGTGAGGCGCGGTTCGCCTCCGACGTGAGCCACGAACTGCGCACACCGATCACCGCCCTGTCGGCTGCGGTGGAGGTGCTCGATGCCAGGCGCGCCGATCTTCCCGACCGCACCCAGCAGGCACTCGACGTGGTGGTCAGCCAGGTTCGGCGGTTCGACCAGATGGTGGTCGACCTGCTCGAGTTGTCGCGCATCGACGCCGGCTCGACCGAACTGCATCGTGAGGCGGTGCAGGTGGCCGACCTGATCGGGCGCATCAACCAGCGGTACGGCTTCCCCGACGTGCCCATCGACATCGCCGCCGACGTTCCCGCCACGGCGCAGATCGACAAGCTGCGCTTCGAGCGGGTGCTCGCCAACCTGCTCGACAACGCCAACCAGCACGGCGGCGGGCCGATCCGGGTGGGTGTCGCCCGAGCCGGCACGCGGGCCATCGCGCTCACGGTCGACGACGCAGGGCCGGGGGTCGCCCGGGGCGAGCGGTCGCGCATCTTCGAACGCTTCGCCCGCGGCAGCGCAGCTCGCCACAAGATCGGCACCGGCCTCGGCCTCGCGCTCGTGGCCGAACACGCCCAGGCCCACGGCGGCGACGCCTGGGTGGAAGACCGGCCGGGCGGCGGCGCCCGCTTCGTCGCCACCTTCGGAGAGGCGTTGTGATGCGCAACCGACTCGTGGGCCTCACGGCCGCAACAACGTTCGCCGTGCTGGTTGCTGCCTGCGGCCTTCCCGCCGACGACCGGTTCGAGCCCATCAGCGCCGAGAACGACCGGTCCGGCCTCGCCCAGACGACCACGCCCAGCACGAGCCTCGCGCCCACCACCACCGTCGACGCCACCACCACCACAGCACTCGCCACCACCTCCACCATCGCCAGCGAGCCGGTTCGCCTGTACTTCATCACCGGGCGCCAACTCACCAGCGTGGTGCAGACTCTGCCCGCCGAACCGGCGCTCGGCCAGGTGATGGCGGCGCTGCTCGACGGGCCTCCCTCGGGTGGGCTCGGCACCGGACTGCGGACCACCCTGCCGGTCGGTGCCGACATCAATGTCACCAGCAGCGCCGGCATCGCCACCGTCGACCTGCCGGAGGGCATCTTCGACTCGCTCGAGCCCAGCGACCAGCGCCTCGTGTTCGGCCAGATCGTGCTCACGCTCACCGACCGGCCCGGTGTGGGGCCTGTCGTGTTCACACTCGACGGGCAGAAGATGCGCGTGTTCCGCGGCGACGCCAGCCTCACCGAGCAGGGCGAGTCGGTGTCGCGCGACGACTATCTCGGTTTGCTCAGCACGGCGCCCACGCCCACCACGACATCGGTGCCCGTCACACCCAGCGCCGACGGCGCCCCAGCGACCAGCACCCCCACGGCCGGCACCAGCGAGGGATAGCCTCGCTGCATCGTGCGCAGCGGATTCATCACATTTGTCGGTCGGCCCAATGTCGGCAAGTCAACCTTGGTGAACGCGTTGTGCGGCGAGAAGGTCAGCATCGTCAGCGACAAACCGCAGACCACCCGCACCCGGGTGCGCGGCGTGCTCACTCGCCCCGACGCCCAGTTGGTGTTCGTCGACACCCCCGGCCTCCACAAGCCCGTCACCGCGCTGGGCGAGCGGGTGAACGCAACGGCGCTCGACAGCACCGCCGACGTCGACGTGGTGTGCCTGGTGGTCGACGGCACGAAGGGTTTCGGCAAGGGCGACCAGTGGGTGGCCGGGCGCTTCGACATCCACCGCGCCGTGGTGCTGCTGAACAAGGTCGATCGCATGTCGCGCGAACAGCTCGTCGAACAGCTCGCCAAGGTGTCGGTGCTCGACGCCGCCGCGTACTTCCCGGTGTCGGCCCGCACCGGCGAGGGGCTCGGGCCGCTGGTCGACTACTTCATCGAGCACATCCCCGAAGGTCCGCTCTACTTCCCCGACGACGTGGTGCGCGATGTGCCCGACGAGGAGTGGGTAGCCGAGTTGGTGCGCGAGCAACTGCTCGCTGTCACCCGCGACGAACTGCCGTACAGCATCGCCACCCGCGTCACCGAGTGGGAGTGGCCGCGTGTGCGCTGCGAGATCATCGTCGAACGCGAGAGCCAGAAGGGCATGGTCATCGGCAAGGGCGGTGCTGTGCTGAAAGAGGTGGGCAAGCGGGTGCGCGCCCAGATGCCTGAGGGCGCGTTCATCGAGCTGTTCGTGAAGGTCGACAAGGACTGGCAGCGTCGGCCCGATCGGGTCGAGCGCCTCGGCTACTGAACCGGCGCCAGCGGCGTCAACAGATGTCGTAGAGCGTGAGTGCGAACCCGAGGTGCTGGGTGGTCTCCACCGGCTCGCTGGCGAAGATCGCCTGGCTGCGGTCCCAGGTGTCGCCCTCGCCGCGCGTGTTGTGAACCAGCCACACCCGGCACTGCGCCCCGAGCGACAGCGGGTCGACGACGACAGACGGCCTGCCCGTGCGGTTCCAGTAGTACTCGAACGAATACGACAACCGCGGTGGGTCGAACACCACGATGTCGCTCTGCTGGAAGTTCTCGCCGACACGCTCGGCGACACTGCGCATGTCCTCGATCCGTCGGTCGTCGACCGTCACCGAACCCGGGAAGCCGATGAACGACAGCCCGACGAGCGCCGCGGCCACGACCGGAATCAGGTGCCGCTGATATGCCTCGGCCACGGCGACATAACCGGTCACCGCTGTGATCAGCGCGAACGGAAGCATCGGTGTGAGGTAGCGGGTGAGGAACAGCGGCTGGAGTAGACACAGCACGAGCAGCACCAGCGGAACGGCGGCGGTCTGCACGACACACACCAGCAGGGCCCAGCCGTCGCGTGCTGCAGCACTGCGCCGCACCCTGGGTACGACCAGGAGGGCGAAACCCCCGGTGACGGCCACCGCCCACGACCCACCGCCCAGCGCTTCCATCGTCCGGCGCACCACCAATGCCGCCGAAGCCGGCTTGATCCAGTCGAGCTGGTTGCTGGCCAACAGTGCAGGCAGCGCGGGCAGGAAGCAGATCGTGCCCACGGCAGTAGCGGCGAGGAGACGGCCACGGTTCACGCGAGCGAACAGCCAGCGCCACGACACGACGACCTGCGCGATGACCACGCTGACGGTGAACGCCAGCAGACCCAACATCACCCCCACTCCGGCACCCCAGACAACGGCCCGAGCCGATGAAGGCGCATCACGGAAACGGAGCACGGCAAGGGTGACCAACACCGCCAGGCACATCGTCCACGAATAGGCCCGCAGTTCGGTGAGATTCCGCAGGAAGAACGGGTTGCACCACAGCGCGATCACCGACAGGGCCGCAACCCTTCGGCCCCCGATCCGGACCGCCAGCAACCACACACCAGCGACCGCGACCGCGGCTCCGACGACCGAGAACATGCGTAACCACCACTCGGCATCACCGAGTCGCCTCCAGGCCCACAGACCGAGGTAGAAGCCATACATCCCCGCCTCGGTGCGCAGCTGGCGAAGGAGGGCTCCGAATGGTTGGTCGACGGCGATCGAGGTGAACACCTCGTCGTACCAGAACGCCTGGTCCCCTACCCGGATCGCGCCGAGCAGAAGCGTGATGGCACCGACGGCGCCGACGACAAGGCGGTCGGCCCGAGTCGTCACCACAGCGCGGCTGCTGGCGGTCATGGGCGCGATGGTATCGACCGCACCGAACCGCGACCTCACACCTTGCTGTCGTGACCGGCCGTGCCGGCGTGGCATGCTGCGGGGATGGCAGCACGCATCATCAACGGCACCGCAGAACTCAAGTCGCTCATCGGCGAGCACCTCGGCTACAGCGAGTGGATGGAGATCACCCAGGAGCGGGTGAACCAGTTCGCCGACGCCACCGGCGACCACCAGTGGATCCACATCGACGCGGAGCGGGCGAAGAAGGAGAGCCCGTTCGGCGGGCCCATCGCCCACGGCTACCTCACGCTGTCGCTCGGCCCGGTGCTGATGCCGCAGGTGGTCATCACCACCGGCTACAAGATGGGCGTCAACTACGGCTGTAACAAGGTGCGCTTCATGTCGCCGGTGCCGGTGGGCGCCAAGTTGCGCCTCGGCGTCACCCTGCTGGCGGTGGAAGACATCGCCGGTGGCGCGCAGGTCACCTACGGCTTCTCGTTCGAGTGCGAGGGCGCGGCCAAGCCCAGCTGCGTGGCCGAGGTCATCTTCCGCTCGTACGAGTGAGCGACGACTCATGAGCAACCTCGTCATCCCCAACTTCGGCGCCCTGCTCGGCGAGTTCATCGGCCAGGTGCCGACCGGCACCATGCCGCGGTTCCTCGCCCTGCTCGAACGCACCGCCGCCGACCGCTACCGCGGCTGGGCCGAGGCCTTGCCCGAGCACGCTGCCGTGCTGCTGCAGTGCGCTGCCGACGAAGACGAGATCGCCAACCGCATCGAAGGCGTGTTTGCGCTCGACCCGGCCCTGCGCGAGCAACTCGAGGCACCGCTGCCCGCCGCCAAGCAGACCTACTACGACGCATTCGCGCCGTACGACGTGTGGGACCAGTTGCGCATGCAGGCCAATGCCGAGCGCCAGGGTGCACAGGCGTGGCGCAACATCGCCGCCCGCCACCCCGACTCGGCGGTGGTGGAGGTGCTGCACGGCTGTTCGGCACTCGAAGAGGGCAGCGCCGACGCCGTCGACGCCCTCATTGCCACCCACGCCCCCGCCCACTGACCCGCCGGTCGACCAGCAGCAACAGCTCGGCCACGACGTCGTCGAGGCGGTGCAGGTCGTTCCACCACACCTCCACCAACTCCCACCCCAGCAGGCGGACTCGGCGCTTGCGGGCCGCATCGGCAGCCCGGGCCGTGGGCGTTGCGTGCCAGCGCCAGCTCTGGCATTCCACCCCGATCTGCAGTTCGGGGATCGCCAGGTCGAGTTCAGCAATGAGGCGACCGTCCGATGTGTGCACCGGGTGCTCGTCGACCATCCGGAAGCCACTTGCCTGCAGCGCCCGCTTGGCGAGCCGCTGGAACCAGCTCCTCGGCAGCCGGCCGTCGACTCGCTGGTCCAGCAGCGACAGCACGGTCGGCGGCCCCGCCACACCATGTCCCTTCCACCGCTCGGCTAGCGCACGGATCCAATCCGGCGAGTCGCCGCGGCGAAGCGTCGAGTCGAGCGCCCGCCCGGCCGCATCGACACCATCGGTCGCTGCCACCTGGACGAGCGCCACGGGCCGCATCACGCACCGCAGCCCGTCCACCACGACACAGTCCCGCTGTCGCAACCGCGTCGACCGAACCGTAGACCAACCCGCTCCCTGTCGCAAGACGGCACCATCAGCGGCAGTCACGACGACACGTTCGTCGTCGTCGTATCCGTCGAATCCGTGGACCCGAGCCGCGCTGCTGGCGGCGAGGGCACTCTCGAGACCAGTTGCAAGCAGGGCCCGACGCGCTCTTCGGCGCCACGACCACGACACACCGGAGAGGGCCACGACCCCCTGAGCGGACCGCTCCCACTCCCCGCTCCTCACACGTTGGCGGATCACCCCCTCGGACACCCCGGCCGAGAGCAGCTGTGAGGTGGTCGCCAGCGAGTCCTGCCGGCTGAACAGGGCGCTCGCCTGACGCATTGTTTCGAGGTCCACGCATCAGTGATCGACACCGGGCCGCCTCGAACGGCAATCTTGTCGGGGTTTCCGTTGTCTACGACGGAAACTCGAACAAGTTCCGCTTCGGGCGGCTTGGACTCAGGGTCAGCGGAAGCTGGGCATCACCTGGGTGGCGAAGAGTTCGAGGGTCTCGGTATCGGGGTAGTCGGCGCACCAGGGGATGAAGCCGGTGCAGCCGAGGTCGACGTAACGCTGAATCTTCTCGGCGACCTGCTCGGGCGTGCCCACAAGGTTGGCCTCGCGCCAGCTCTCGAACGGCTCGCCCCACAGGTTGCGGGAACCGGCCGCCACCACCTCGGCCTCGGTGGAGCGGATGAACACCTCGGGCGACCAGGTCTTGCCGATGGTCTCCTCGTCGCGGCCGACGGCTGCGCAGTGGCCCTTCAGAATCTCGCGCTTGCGCGCCCACTCGTCGGGGCGGCCGCCGAAGTTGCTGTAGTCGGCGTAGCGCGCCACCACCCGCAGGGTGAGTTGCTCGCCGCCGCCACCGATCCAGATGGGCGGGTGCGGCGACTGCAGCGGCTTCGGGTCGCAGTTGGCTCGCGACAGCTTGTAGTACTTGCCGTTGAAGGTGGTCTCTTCCTCGGTCCACATGCTGCGGACGATCTCGACCGACTCGCGCAACATGCCGATGCGGTCTTTCGGCTTCGGGAAATCGAAGCCGTACCCGCGGTACTCGTTCTCGTACCAGCCGGCGCCGATGCCCCAGTCGAGGCGACCGCCGCTGATGACGTCGATGGTGGAGGTGATCTTCGCCAGCACGGCTGGCTGGCGGTAGCTGTTGCAGCCCACCATCTGGCCGAGGCGCACCCGGCTGGTGCGCTGGCTGATGGCGGCCATCGTGGTCCAGCACTCGAACACGGCTTCGTGCGCCGGGCGAGGCACGTTGTGGAAGTGGTCGTACACCCAGATCGAGTCGTAGCCGAGCTCTTCGGCCCGCACGGCGATCTCGACCGCCTTGTCCCATTTGGCAGCGGCGCCGTCTATACCCGACAGCTCCATCTTCCAGCCCTGGGGCATGAACACACCGAAGATGATGGGACGCGACGCAGCAGACATGGAGCCGACCCTACTAGCGTCGGCGCATGCAGTTCTCGGTCGCAGAGGTTCACGAGGCCATCGCCGCCAGCCGGCCCGACGACGAGTGCCTCGTGTTCCGCGACCGGCGCTTCACCTGGGCGCAGGTCACCGAACGAACCCGTCGTCTGGCCAACCACCTCATCGGTGCCGGCCTCGGGGTGCAGGTGGAGCGCAGCGAACTGGCAGGCCACGAGAGCGGCCAGTCGCACCTGGCGATCTACCTCCACAACGGCAACGAGTACCTCGAGTGCATGCTCGGCGCGTTCAAGGCACGGGTCGCCCCGTTCAACGTGAACTACCGCTACGTGGCCGAGGAACTCCGCTACCTGCTGAACGACTCGCTGGCCGAGGCCGTGGTGGTGCACAGCCGGTTCGCGCCCGTGCTGGCCGAGGTGCTGGACGAACTCCCCCGGCTGCGCGTCATCCTGCAGGTGCCCGACGAGTCGGGTAACCCGCTGCTGCCCGCCGCCCAGTGGTACGACGACGCGCTGGCCGCCGCCTCACCCGACAAGCCCGCCGTGCAGTGGAGTCCCGACGACCTGTACATCCTCTACACCGGTGGAACCACGGGTATGCCGAAGGGTGTGCTGTGGCGCAACGGCGATGCGAACGTCGAGTGCTTCGGCGGGTCGCGCGCCGACACGATGGAGGGCGCGTTGGCCGAGGCCAACACCGGACTGCGGGCCCTGCTGGCGCCGCCGTTCATGCACGGTGCCGGCCACTGGATGAGCTTCCGCACCTGGAACGGCGGCGGCACCGTGTTCGTGCAGTCGCAGCCCGAACGACTCGACCCGGTCGACGTATGGGGCCTGGTCGAGCGCGAGCGATTGAGCTTCCTGCTCATCGTCGGCGATGCCTTCGCCCGGCCGCTGCTCGACGGGCTGAGCCAGGCCGACTACGACCTCAGCTCGCTCACCGTGGTGCTGTCGGGTGGGGCCCCGCTGTCGGCCCATCTGAAAGAGGAGTTCCTCCGTCATCTGCCCACGCTGATGATCGTCGACGGACTCGGCTCGTCGGAGGCCGGCGGCCAACTGTCGCACGTGTCGGCCGGCTCGGGTGCCACTACCGGCACGTTCCCCATCTCACCCGGCAACCACGTGCTGTCGGAGTACCTGAGCCGCGAACTCGCACCCGGCGACGACGAACTGGGCTGGCTGGCCAAGAGCGGCAACCTGGCCCTCGGCTACCTGGGTGATGCGGCGAAGACAGCCCGCACCTATCCGGTGGTGGCCGGCGTGCGCTACGCGGTGCCGGGCGACCGGGCTCGCCTGCGTGCCGACGGTGTCATCGAACTCCACGGCCGCGATTCGGTCACCATCAACTCCGGCGGCGAGAAGATCTTCGCCGAGGAGGTCGAGGCAGCGGTGAAGGCACACCCGTCGGTGTACGACTGCGTGGTGGCCGGTCGGCCCAGCGAGCGTTGGGGCAACGAGGTGGTGGCGGTCGTACGCATCCGCACGGGCTACGCAGCCGACGAGGCGGCGCTGCTGCAGGAAGCCGAGCGGCACATCGCCCGCTACAAACTGCCCAAGGCATTCGTGTTCGTGCCAGAGATCGTGCGGTCGCCCTCGGGCAAGGCCGACTACCGCTGGGCGAAGGGTGTCGTGACCGACCGCTGAACCCAGCGTTCAGCCCGCGGCACGGAGCACTCTTCCGAGGACGGGTATCACAGGGTGGGCGGTGCGACGACGGCCACTACATGAACACGGAGTGTCGATCGAAAGAACTCTCCTGATCATTTCTTGACGTTTCTGATGCCGAGCGGTGGACTGAACTATTCCATCTTTTGGACCCTCATGTGCTTCCCAAAGGCCAGTGATGAACGCTCGACGTACAGCTATTCGCCCACTGTGGGCCGTTGTGCTGTTGGCACTGGCAACTCATGCATCTGTGTCGGAGGTTCACGCCGATCCACTTCCGCCCGGCACTGCGCCGTTCGGATCAATGGTGATGAGACCCGTCGCAGGAGAGCGGGGCCAGAGCTTCGACCTCGTCCCACCCAGCGGCGCGTCGTGCCCCACCAACGCCGTGAACTGGCAGACCTTCATTGTGCCGCTTGCCGCAGACCCCTCACAGTTGCGCTTCTCACTCGGGACACCATCCATTGGTTCCTCGACTGATCGAATCCGTGCTCTCATTTCCAGCGGCACCCCGATAGTCGACCAACCACTCGGCCCCGGTGGGAGCATGGCCTGGAGTACCTACTTCCAGTTCTCGGCGTTCCCGGCCGGGGTATTCACCACCGGGCCGTATCGCCTCGGACTGGCATGCACCGACGCTGGCGGTGCCACGGTCCGGTACTGGCAGACCACGGTGGGGCTCGAGACCGACCTTCAGGGCGTTGTGCGATGGACTCGCTACGGAGTGCCGGAGGCACCGGTGCTCGGCGCCCCGCGGCTCGGTGTTCCAGGAACCTTCCGCGCAACGGTCACCGTCGAGGCCACCACGCCACCCATCTCCTCGGTCGTTGTCGGCGCTGTGTCGACGAATGGTGGGGTATCCCGGTCGCTCACCATCAATGATCTCACCGTCGGAACCCGCGAGATCGAGATCGATGGCCTCTCGAACGGGTACCAGTACCGGCTCACCGCGGTGGCCAGCAATAGCGCCGGCACGAGTACGGAGTCTTCGGCACTCGCAGCGACCGTGTACGACATCGCCGACGTCGTGATAGTCGGTGGCCTCGAGCTGGTGGTAGTTGGCACGACAGCCACCCTCACCTGGACTGCGCCGCCCAACGTGGTTCCGTCGTCGTACACCGTGGCGGTCACCCCGACGATGACCGGCTCTCCGTTCTCCACGACGACTACGTCGAAGGTGATCACCGGTATTTCGCCGGGACTCGTCACCTTCACCGTCACCCCGGTGGTGGCCCCTCCGTTCGTGGCGTCACCGACGTCGGTTACCCACCAACCCGATGACACCGGGCAGCAGGTCACTGCCGAGCGCCCACCCGGGTTCCTGAGCGTCACCCAGACATGCGGCCGATTCGGCGCCCTTCCGGCCGAGCCGGAGTCGCCAGGGTTTCCGCCGTTTCCCGCCCAGGACGCCGTCGGCGTAGGTACGGCACCGTCTCTCGACCCAGGGTTCACAACCCCCGATCCCGGGTTTCCTCAGTACCCGACGCCCACCAACGGAACCGGGGGAGGCCCGGTCTACCCCACCTACTGTGCCCTCGATCTCGGTCCGGCACGCTTCCTCACCGAGGGTGCAGAGGCCGGCAAGTACTTCGCTGCGGTCGGGCGACTGAACCAGGTGACCATCGTCGACACTCGTGCCGTCGATGCTGGCTGGACGGTGAGCGTGTCAGTGTCGAACTTCACCGGTGCCGATGGTTCGTTCAGCGGGACGTACCTGGGTTGGACCCCCGCCGCAGCGTCGCAGGGCACCGATGTCTACGCCAACTACCAGCAGGTGGTCACACCTGGCCCCGTGGTGCTGCCCGACCCTGCACGGCCGGCCGGACCACAGACCCTGGCCCGCACCACGGTGGGTGCGGGCCTGGGTGCCGCCACGATCGATGCCCGGCTCAAACTGCTCGTTCCGGTGAGCGTGGATGCGGGCACGTACCGAGCAACGCTCACCATCACGGTGGTGTGAGCCGCCTGCCGACGTGACCACCCACGGTCAGCGGGGATCGATCGGCGTGATCGGCGCAGTGTCGCCCAACACATCGACGATGAGCTGAGCCACGCTCAGCGCAGCGAGATCGCTGAACCGGCGCGCCGTCACCTGGGCACCCACGGGAAGTCCGTCGGCGAAGCCCACCGGCACCACGGCACCGGGCAGACCGAGCAGGTTCAGCGGCACGACCGGACGGAGCACCTCGAGCATCGACGTCGCGTTCTCGACCGAGGCGATGTCGTACCCGTGAGGCAGTGCCGGCTGGGTCCACACCGGACTGAGGAACACGTCGTGGTCGGTGAGGAAGAGGTGCCACTGCTTCTCGACCCGGTTGCGCGCGGCGTGCATCTCGGTGAGCTGCGCCGTGGTGGCGGGGCCGTACAACTCCATCGCATAGGTGAGGAACCGATAGCCGTCGGCACCCATGACCATCTCGATGAGCGGTGCCTGGCTGCGCACCTCCTCCACCAGCAGGCGGGCCCACAGTTCGATCGACTCGGCATAGGTGTCGGGCACCACTTCCACCACCTCGGCACCGGCGTCGGCCAGCGCATCGGCGGCACGGCGGATTGCCGCGGCCACACCGGGATGGGTGGTGCCGCCGGGGGGCTCGGGCTCGACCGCCACCCGCAGGCGCCGACCCGGCTCGAGGTCGGACAGCACCACCGGCAGGGCGCGCGGGTCGCGCACGTGCGGGCCCGCCACCACCTGCAGCCCAGCGCGCACATCGGCGACATCGCGGGCCATCACGCCCTCCACCACCCCGAGCTGCGACATGATCGACACGTCCTCGGGCGGGATGACCGTGGCACTGGGCACGACGCCCGTGGAGGGCTTGATGGCAGCGATACCGCAGCAGTGGGCGGGGTTGCGCAGCGATCCGCCGATGTCGTTGCCGAGACCGAGCGGGCTCATCCCCGACGCCAGCGCAGCACCCTCGCCGCCGCTCGACCCGCCCGCCGTACGACCGGACATCCACGGGTTGTCGGTGATGCCGTGCAGGCTCGACTCGGTGAACACGCGCAGCCCGAGGTCGGGCAGGTTGGTGCGGCCGATGGGGATGGCGCCAGCGGCACGCATCCGCTCGACCACCGGCGCATCGACCGGCGCGATCGCGTCGGCGAACGCCGCGAGCGACTGCGTGGTGGGCGTGCCGGCGAGGTCGATGTTCTCCTTCACCGTGATGGGCACACCGTGGAACGGGCCGAGCGGTTCGCCCGCAGCCACGGCGCGGTCGGCCGCATCGGCTGCGGCACGGGCCTCGTCGTCGAGGCGACGGACGAAGGCGTTGAGTTGTGGGTTCACCTCGTCGATGCGGGCCAGGTGGGCGTCGATCACCTCACGGCTGCTCACCTCGCGCCGGGCGATCATCTCGGCCAGTTCGAGCGCCCCGTGACGCCACAACTCGGTGCTCACAGCGGCAGATCTCCCGTCGCCTTCTTGGTGGTGCCGTAGTCCTTGTAGGCGGCGATGGTGCGCTGGGCGATGCGCATCTGGTGGATCTCGTCGGCACCGTCGGCGAAGCGGCTCCAGCGGGCCTGCTGCAACATGTGCGCCAGCGGCGTGTCGGTGCTGTAGCCGAGCGCACCGTGCACCTGGATGGCCCGGTCGATGATGCGCCACAGGCTGTTGGCGACGAAGTGCTTCGCCATCGAGACCTCGCTGGTGAAATCCATCTTGTTCTCGATCTTGTACGCCGCGTGCAGCACCATCAGCTTGCACTGGTACATCTCCATCGCCGAGTCGGCGATGAGCCACTGGATGCCCTGCTTCTCGGCGAGCAGCGAACCGTGGCTGTACCGCTCGAGCGATCGGGCCACCATCATGTCGAGTGCCGTCTCGCACTGGGCGATCCAGCGCATGCAGTGCGCCAGGCGGGCGGGCCCGAGGCGGTACTGACCGAGCAGGTGCCCCTGCCCCTGGCCGCCGAGCATCTGGTCCTTGTGCACGCGCAGGTCGGTGATGCGGATCTCGCAGTGGTTGTGGCCACCGCTCATGGTGTGCACGTCGCGCACGATCTCCCAGCCCTCGCTGGGCAGGTCGACGATGAACGCAGTGTTGGCGGCCTGCGGGATGTCGGGGTCTTCCTCGGTGCGGGCGATGAGGATGGCGAACTGCGCGCCGCGGGCACCCGAGATGAACCACTTGTGGCCGTTGATGACCCACTCGTCACCGTCTTGGTAGGCGCGGGTCTGGATGAGCGTGGGGTCGCTGCCGGCCACCTCGGGCTCGGTCATCGCGAAGCAGCTGCGGGCCGTGCCCTCGCACAGCGGCCGGAGGTACTTCTCCTTCTGGTAGTCGCTGCCCCAGTGTTCGATGGTGTGCTGGTTGCCCTCGTCGGGCGCCTGAGCGTTGATGACGAACGGGCCGATACCCACCTTGGCGGCCTCCGCGCTGACGGCAGCCATGGCGGTGGGGCCGAGGCCCATGCCGCCCCATTCCTTGGGCATGTGTGGCAGCCAGATGCCCCATTCGTTGCGGGCCACGTGGCGCAGCTTCACGATGGTCTTCACCAACTGATTGCGGTCGTTCTGGTCGATCGAGTCCCACTCGGGTCGCACCACCTCGTCCATGAGGCGGCGGACCTTCAGCCGAACCTCGTCGACCTCGGGCGAGAAACTGAAATCGATCATGAGTGCGCTCCTGCTCCCCTGCTGTGGCGGCCCCCGTGCCCCCGGTCACCCCAGTCTGCCCGATCACCGTCGGGCACTGCGACTCGGTACCCCGTAGCCTCAGGGGTCGTGAACACCGACGCCCACAAGACGTGGGACAGCGAGGAACTGCCGCAGGGCGAGCAGAAGGTGCAGGCGGTGCGCGACATGTTCGATGCCATCGCCCCGCGCTACGACCTCGTGAATCGGGTGATGACGTTCCGCCTCGACGTGCGCTGGCGCCGCACCGCCGTGCGCCGCCTGGCCCTGCCCACCGGCAGCACCGTGCTCGACCTCGCCAGCGGCACCGGCGACCTGTGCATCGACCTGGCCGCGGCCGGGCTGCGGCCGATCTCGATGGACCTGAGCTTCGGCATGCTCAGCGCCGACCGAAGTGGCGTGCCCCGGGTGCAGGCCGACATCCTCCGCCTGCCCATCCCCGACGGCGCGGTCGACGGGGTGACGTGCGGGTTCGCGCTGCGCAACCTGCTCGATCTGCCCACCTTCTTCGCCGAGCTGGCCCGTGTGGTGCGGCGCGGCGGTCGGGTGGCGCTGCTCGACGTGGGCGTGCCGCACAACCCGCTGGTGCGCACCGGCAACAACATCTACTTCGGCAAGGTGGTGCCGAAGATCGGTGCCCTGCTCAGCGACGGCGCCGCCTACCGCTACCTGCCCAAGAGCGTCGCCTACCTGCCGCCGCGCGAGGAACTGGTGGCGATCCTGCGCGAGGCCGGGTTCGCCGACGCCGAGCACTACCAACTGTCGGGCGGGCTGACCCAGTTGATGGTCGGCACCCGCCGCTGACCGAACCGTCGATGCGCGCCGTCACCCGCCCCCTCGGCACATCGGTCGACCTGAACGACGTCGCCGGCGCCGACGGCTACCTGTTCGTGCGCGAGGGCGTCGGCTTTGCCGCCCGTGGTGTCGCCGCGCGGGTACCGCTTGCCGATGTGCCCGCCGTGTTGGCCGCGATCGACCACCACGACGAGGTGGGCGGTGTGCACCCGGTGGCCCTCGGCTGTGTGCCGTTCGAGCCGGGCGCGCCAACCGAGTTGGTCATCCCGCAGGTCACCGTCGGCAAGGCAAGCGACGGGCGCCGCTGGGTCACCACCATCGACGACGCCGACCCCACTGTCGTCCCAGCACCACGCCCCACACCCAGCGCTGCCGAGTTCACCGTCGCTGCCGCCGCTCCCGTCGAGCACTACCTCGCCGCCGTCACCGCTGCCCGCGACGCCGTGCGGGCTGGCTCGTTGCAGAAGGCCGTCATCGCCCGCGAGGTGTTGGTACGCAGCAACATGCCCATCGACGTGCACGCTGTGCTGCTGCGCCTGCGGGCGTCGTTCGGGTCGAGCTATCGCTATTCGATCGACGGGTTCATCGGTGCCTCGCCCGAACTGCTGGTGCGGGTGGATGGCAACACGGTCGAGTCGCACCCGCTGGCGGGCACCGCACCGCGCACCGGCGACCCCGCCACCGACGCCCGGGTGGCCGCCGAGCTGATCGCCAGCACGAAGAACCAGGTCGAGCACCGGGCTGTGATCGACATGGTGCACGACACGTTGCTGCCGTGGTGCAGCTTCCTCGACTGGGAGCCCGAGCCGTCGATCGTCGCTGTCGCCAACGTGCAGCACCTCGGCTCGCGGGTGGAAGGCCACCTCAGCGATCCTCGCCCCAACGTGCTCGACCTCGTGCGGGCTCTGTCGCCCACGCCGGCGCTGGGCGGCGCGCCGCGTGCCGAGGCGCTGGCGCTGATCGCCGCGGTCGAGGGGTTCGAGCGCGGGCGCTACGGCGGTGCGGTGGGCTGGGTCGACGCGGCCGGGAACGGCACGTGGGCCGTGGCCATCCGCTGCGCCGAACTGTCGGCCGACCGACGCACGGCACGGCTGGTCGCAGGCGGCGGCATCGTGGCCGAGAGCGAACCGCTGGCCGAGCTGGCCGAGACCCAGGCCAAGCTGCAGGCAATGCTGTCGGCCATCGTGCGCCCCTAGGACGGACTTCCCGCTCGCGTTGCGGGAAGCAGGGTGCGATAGCGGATGTCGGTGACGGTGACGCCCATGATGTCCTCGGTCGACACTCCCCCATCCGCAGACCAGCCCTCCGACTCGTAGAGCGCCCGTGCCCGGTCGTTCTGCGGGACCACCCAGAGGACCGCTTCGCGGTATCCCATCGCGACGAGTGCATCCATGACGCGACGCAACAGAAGCCGCCCGATGCCCTGCCCCCAGTAGTCGGGGTCGAGGTTCATGGCATACAACTCACCGCATGAAGGCGACGGTTCGGGCGTCGCTTCGGCGCCGAACACAGCGAACCCGACGACAGCACCCGAACTGACCGCTACGAGCAGTGGGGCACGATCGGCGCGAGAGAAGTGACCGCGCCACATCTCGATCCGGTCTTCAGGTCGGAGACCATCGAGGTACTCGTCGGGCATGATGCCGCGGTACGCGGCCTGCCACGCCCGCACATGAAGACGACCCATCTCGACAGCGTCGGCCTCCACCGCTTCCCGGATCACCACATCTCGAAGGCTCACTGCGCCCCTACCTGGGCGACATCGCGGCGACCACGGCGTCGTTGAGGCGGCGGTGATCGACCACGTTGGCGTCGCGGGTGCTCGGCACGCGCACCAGCCACGGGCCGGGTCGGTCGAGCCAGGCCTGCAGGTCGGCAGCCGAGTGAACGGTTGCGGCAGGCAGGCGGTGGGCTGCGGCGAGGGCCAGCAGGTCGGTGCCGTGCGGGGTGCCGAACAACTGCTCGAACCGCTCCGTGGGCAGCGACGAGGCCTGGGGCAGGAACGAGAAGATGCCACCGCCGTCGTTGTCGACCACGACGATGCGCACGTCGACCCCACGATCGGCCAACGCCGTGAGCGACGACGCGTCGTGCAGCAGCGCCACATCGCCCAGCAGCACCAGCACCGGCTCGCCCGATGCAGCGGCGATGCCGGCGGCGGTAGCGACGGTGCCGTCGATGCCGTTGGCCCCCCGGTTCGAGTACACGGTGGCCCGCTGCGCAGCGGCACCGAACCATTCGACGTCGCGCACAGGCATCGACGAGGCCACCACCAGACGGTACGGCTGCTCGGACAGGATGCGGGCGACGGCCGGCTCGCCGAGCGACTGACCGGCGAGTTCGGCGGCGATCACCTCGTCGGCTCGCGCTGCGAGCGACGACCAGCGCTCGGACCACGACCGGTCGACCGAACCGCGCACCTCACCCGCCACCCGCCGGCAGAACTCACCCACTGACGCAGTGACGCGATGGGTGACGACATGGCTGGGATCGGTGAAGGTGTCGCGAGCCTGCACGCGCACCTGCACGCCGCCGGCCAGCGTCAGCCACTGTGACAGCACCTTCGAGGCCGGCGGCTCACCGAGGTGGACGACCACATCGGGCAGGTGCGAGTCGGCGAACCCCTCGTGGCGCAACAGTGCGTCGAAGGCCGCCACCGCACCGGCGATACCACGACAGCCCGAACGTGGGTCGGCCAGCACCGGCCAACCGGTGTCTGCAGCGAGGGCCGCCACCGCAGCCGGGTCGTCGACCCCGCGACCGGCGACGATGACCCCGCGCTCGCGTTCGAGGTGCATGGTGAGGGTGCCGAGCCGCAGCGCCGAGGTGGGCACCGCCACCGGACCGAGGCGCGGTTCGGGAAGCTCGCCCGGCTCGCCCACCAGTGGCTCGCGGAACGGGAGGTTCAGGTGCACCGGTCCGGCCGACGCGCCGAGCGTGCGCTCGAAGGCGTGCCGGGCCAGCGACCGCCACGTGCCGGCGGTGACCTGGTCGGGCACGCCCGGATCGTGGAACCAGCGCACCGAATCACCGTAGAGCTTGGTCTGGTCGATGGTCTGCGGCGCACCCACGTCGCGGAGTTCGGGCGGCCGGTCGGCGGTGAGCACCAGCATCGGCACGTGCGACAGGTGCGCTTCGGCGACGGCTCCGTGGAAGTGCGTGGCCGCCGTGCCGCTGGTGCACAGCAACAACGCAGGCACCCCAGTGGCGAGCGCACTGCCCAGCGCGGCGAACGATGCCGACCGCTCGTCGTGGTACACGTCGACGCGCAGGTCGGGGCAGGCGGCAATGGCCAGCGCCATCGGGGTGCTGCGCGAGCCGGGCGCGATGACCGCGTGGCGCACACCGTCGCGCACCCATTGGTCGACCAGGGTGGCGCACATCGTCGCGGCTGCAGTCACGACCTGCACGATAGGGGCGTATCGTGGCCGGTGATGCGTCGTGTACTCGAGGTCGAGGTCTGGTCCGATGTGGTGTGCCCCTGGTGCTACATCGGCAAACGGCGGTTCGAACGCGCCGTGGCCGAGGTGGCCGACGACATCGAGGTGCGCGTGGTGTACCGCCCGTACCAACTCGACCCCACCGCGTCGCCGGGTATGGCCACACCGGTGGTCGAGGCGTACGCCAAGAAGTTCGGCGGCCCCGAGCGCGCCGCCGAGATCATCCACCATGTCACCACCGTGGCAGCCGGCGACGGCCTCGAGTTCCGCATGGACCGTGCCATCCGGGCCAACACGCTGCTGGCCCACCGTCTGCTCTGGCTCACCGAGGCGACGGGGCATCAACACGCCTTGAAGGAACGGCTGCTGCAGGCCTACTTCTGCGACGGTCTCGACGTGGGCGACCCCGACGTGCTAGCCGACTGTGCCGCCGATGTGGGCCTCGACCGCGACCGGGTGCGTGCCTTCCTCGACAGCACCGACGGGGTCGACCAGGTGCGCGAGCAACTCGCCTTTGCCCACGACAACGGCATCACCGCCGTGCCCACCTACGTGTTCGGCACCCCCGACAGCGAGCAGCGCTGGATGGTGCCCGGCGCGCAGGACTCGGAACTCTTCGTGCGGGCCCTACGCCGCCTCGCCGAACGAGCAGGCGATGGCAGCTGACTGGTCGCCCCTCGGGGGCTCGCTGGGCGCGCAGCGAACGGGCAGCGGGCCGCGGGTGGTGTTCGTGCACGGCTTCACCCAGACCGGCGAGTCGTGGCGCACCGTGGCCGAGCAGGTGGCAGATGCCGGCCACGAGGTGGTGCTGGTCGACCTGCCGGGCCATGGCGCGTCGGGCAACGTGCGCGCCGACCTGCGTCGCACGGCCGACCTCCTGGCCGCGACAGCGGGCCAGGCAACCTATGTGGGCTACAGCCTCGGCGGCCGGGTGTGCCTGCACCTCGCCATCATGTACCCGCACATCGTCGAGCGACTGGTGCTGCTGGGTGCCACGCCCGGTATCGACGACGACGACGAACGCGCCGCCCGGCGACATGGCGACGACGCCTTGGCCGAGCACATCATCGACATCGGCACCGCGGCGTTCCTCACCGAGTGGCTGCAGCTGCCGCTGTTCAACGGGTTGGTGCCGTCGCCCGCCGACATGGCGGCCCGGCAGGCCAACACGCCCGCCGGCCTGGCCAGCAGCCTGCGCCTGGCCGGCACCGGCACGCAGTTGCCGCTGCGCGACCGTTTGCACGAACTGAACATGCCGGTGCTCGCACTTGCAGGCGAGCGCGACAGCAAGTTCGCGCCCATCGCCCAGCAGATCGCGCACACCGTTGCCGATGGCGAGTACCAGGCCGTTGCCGACGCGGGTCATGCCGCTCACTTGCAGCAGCCCACCGCAGTGGTCGGCCTGTTGGTCGAGTGGTTGCACACCAGCGCGATCAGGCGCTGAGCACCACACCTACCGCCGTCAGCAGACCCGCTACCAACTGCACGCGCCCGGTCTCACCCAGCACGGCGATGAGATCGCGGCCCGCCGCACCGGCCAGCACTCGGCGGGCAGGCAATACCGCCAACGGGATCGCCGCCAGGCCCGCCAGGGCGCCCACGCGACCCGTGATGGCAACCACGCCCACCAAGACGAACGCACCAGCGACGAGCGCGACGTACAACCAGCGGGTAGCGGCATCGCCCAGACGGACGGCCAGCGTGCGCTTGCCCGCCACGGTGTCGGTGGGGATGTCGCGCAGGTTGTTCACCACCAGCAGCGCACACGCCAGACAGCCCGCCACGCAGCCGAGCAGCCATGCCCGCGCCGGCAGCGACTCGACGACCACGAACGTGGTGCCCGCGGTTGCCACGAGGCCGAAGAACACGAACACGAACACCTCTCCCAACCCCATGTAGCCGTAGGGGTTCGACCCGCCGGTGTAGAACCAGCCGGCGAGGATGCTGGCCGCACCCACGACGAGCAGCCACCACGAGGTTGCAGCCGCGAGCACCAGACCCGCAACGGCTGCTGCACCGAACGCCGCGAACGCAGCCCGCTTCACCGCCGCCGCCGAGGCCAATCCGCTGCCCACCAACCGCACCGGCCCCACGCGTACCTCGTCGGTGCCACGCACCCCGTCGCTGTAGTCGTTGGCATAGTTCACGCCCACCTGCAGCGCCAGGCTCACCACCAGCGCCAGCGCGACGGTCCACCAGCGCGCATCGGGCTCGCCCGCGGCTGCCGCGGCGCCCAGCGCCACCGGCACCACCGCGGCCGGCAGCGTACGCGGGCGGGCGCCGAGCACCCATCGATTCGTCGTCATCGGCCCAGTCTGACGCGTCGACCACGCCGGGGCGCGACCGTATCCTGCATCGATGCCTCATCTCGTTGCGCTCGACCTGCCGGGTGGCCCGGCGTTCGTCGACGCCCTGCGCCGGCTGTGGGACCGTGACGATGCGGTGCTGCCGGTCGATCAGCGTCTGCCCGGTCCGGCGCGTGCTGCGCTGTTCACCGCGCTGCGCCCGGGGCGCATCGTCGACGCCGATGGCGAGCGAGTGCTCGAGGGCGACCCGGTCGAGCCGGGCGACGCGCTGGTGATGCCGACGAGCGGCTCCACGGGTGCCCCGAAGGGCGTCGTGCACACGATGGCCGGCCTCGAGGCATCGGCCCGCGCCGGCAACGCCCGGCTCGGCGTCGAGGCCGTCGACCATTGGCTGGCCTGCCTCCCGCTGGCCCACATCGGCGGCTTCACGGTCATCACCAAGGCCCTCGCCGCAGGCACGCGGCTCACGGTCCTCCCCGCCTTCGATGCAGCCGAGGTGACCGCGCAGGCACGCGCCGGCGCCACCCTCGTGTCGCTCGTGCCCACCACCCTGGCTCGCATCGACCCGTCGCTCTTCCGTGCTGTGCTGCTCGGCGGCAGCCGCCCACCGCTCGATCGACCGGCCAACGTGGTGGCCACCTACGGCCTCACCGAGACCGGTAGCGGCGTGGTGTACGACGGACTGCCGCTCGACGGTGTGGAGGTGCGCATCGCCGACGACGGCGAGATCCTGGTGCGCGGCCCGATGCTGATGCGCTGCTACCGCGACGGCTCATCGCCCATCGACGCCGACGGCTGGCTGCACACCGACGACCTCGGCACCGTCGGGCCCGACGGCCGCCTGCAGGTGCAGGGCAGGCGCGGCGACATGATCGTCACCGGTGGCGAGAACGTGTGGCCCGACGCGGTCGAGCGCGTCATCGCCAACCTGCCCGGTGTGGCCGAGGTAGCGGTGGCCGGCGTGCCCGACCCCGAGTGGGGCCAACGCGTGGTGGCATGGGTGGTGCCCGCCGACGCTGCTGCCCCATCGCTGGCCGATCTCCGTGCTGCGGTGGGCCAGCGCCTGGCCGCCTTCATGGCGCCGAAGGAACTACACCTCGTCGAGGCCCTGCCCCGCACCGCCATCGGCAAGGTGTCGCGAACGACACTGGTACACCACCACGGAGCATCACCGACCACCACCGAGAGTGGCGACTAGCCTCCTGCGACATGCAGGAGGAGACACGTCCCCCACTCGCCCTCGTCACCGGTGCGGCCTCGGGTATCGGTCGGGCCATCGTCGACCGACTCGTGCGCGACGGAGTGGTAGTGCTCGCCGGCGACATCGATGCAGCGGGCCTCGCCACGCTGGCACAGCAACACGGCGACCGGGTGGTGACGATGCACTGCGACGTCACCGACGAGGCATCGATCGCCGCCCTGGCCGACCGGTCGCTCGAACTCGGCGGCCTCGACATGGCCGTGGCGAACGCCGGTAAGGGCGGCTACGGGCCACTCGTCGAACTCTCGCTCGACTCGTGGCGCGAGGTCATCGACCTGTGTCTCACCGGTGTCTTCCTCACCGTGAAGCACGCCGGACGCTGCATGCGCGACGGCGGCTCGATCGTGAACATCGCCTCGCTGAACGCCGTCCAGCCGGCCGAGGGCATGGGCGCCTACTGCGCTGCCAAAGCGGGGGTGGCCATGCTCACCCAGGTGGCTGCGATGGAATTGGGCCATCGCCGCATCCGCGTGAACACCGTGGCACCGGGCTTGGTGCAGACCGCTGCGACGGGCACGTTCTGGGTGCTGCCCGGTGTGGTCGACGAGTTCGTCGAGAACACCACGGTGGGCCGCTTCGCCCAGCCCAGCGACATCGCCGACCTGGTGTCGTTCCTCCTCGGCCCCGAGTCGACGTTCATCTCAGCGGGGTTCTACTCGGTCGACGGTGGTGCGACCACCAAGCGCTATCCCGACCTCCCCGCGGCATTCCAGCGCTTCGCCGAAGGCACCGCCGAGGCATGACGGCGACGGCACCGCGCCTGCCGCGCGCCTACTGGCGTCTCTGGACGGCCAGTGCCATCTCGAACCTGGGCGATGGCATGTATCTGGTCGCCATCCCCCTCATCGCTGCCCGGCTCACCGACAGCGCTGTCGGCGTCGCCCTCGTGGCTGCGTTCGCATCGCTGCCCTGGATGCTGTTGTCAATCCCCATCGGAGCACTGGTCGACCGGCGCGACCGACGCAGCATCATGGTGCGCGCCAACGTGTTCCGCGCTGCGGTGGTGGGCGCTCTCGCCGTCTTGGTCGCCACCGACCAGGTCGAGTTGTGGATGCTGTGGCTCGCTGCGCTGGCTCTCGGTGTAGGCGAGGTGTTCTTCGACAACGCCACCGTCGCCCTGCTACCCGGTTTGGTACCAGAGGAGCAACTCCCCCGCGCCAACGGCCGGCTCTACGCCGCCGAACTCGGGGCGAACGGATTCATCGGCACCCCGCTCGGCGGCGTGCTGTTCGCCGTGACGGCCGCTCTGCCACTCGTGGTCGATGCCTGGTCGTTCGCATGTGCAGCACTGCTGCTGATGTCACTCAGCCGGGCCGGTCGAGGCGATGCACCGACGGCACCACCCTCTGCCGCGCCGACGACTCGCCTGCGCGACGACATCCGCGAGGGCTGGCGCTTCCTGTGGGACCACCCCATTCTGCGGCCGCTCGCCATCGCGTTCGCCATCGTGATGTTCGCCTTCCAGATGCCGCTCGCGGTCCTGGTGTTGTTCGTGCGCGACACACTCGGTCTGGGTCCGCGCGGCTACGCCGCCTTCCTCACCATCATCACCCTCGGGCCCGTCATCGGCGGTCTCATCGGCGATCGCGTCGTGCACCGCCTCGGACGCGCGCACAGCATGTTCCTGGCGCTCGGCACCTGGATCGTCTGTCTCGGCCTCACCGCGGCCTACCCGCACGCCGGGTTCGTCATCGTCGCGGCCACCGTGCAGGCCGTGGCAACGACGGTGTGGAACGTCACCACCGTGTCGCTGCGTCAGGTGGTGGTACCCAACGAACTGTTCGGCCGTGTGAACAGCATCTACCGCTGGTGCGGGTGGGGGATGATGTCGATCGGCGCACTGGCCGGAGGCCTGGTGGCCAGTCGGTTCGGGATGCGCGCCCCATACGTGGCCGCAGCCTGTGTGATCGGCATAGCGGTGCTCGTACTGGCACGTGGCATCGATCGCGATGCGGTCGACGATGCCACGGCCTCGATGCTCCGACCGAAGGTCGGGCAGGGCACCTCGTGATCTGCTAGTCGACGTGGTGGTGGACGGTGCGCTCCACGCGCACCCGACGCACCCGGCGGCCTTCCATTTCGACGACGGTGAGCGTCCAGCCGTCGAACGGCACCGACTCGCCCTCGTCGGGCACATGCTCGAGCGTGCCGAACAGGAATCCGCCCACGGTCTCCCAGTCGTCGTCGGGCAGGCGCGCGTCGAGCAGTTCGTTGAGGTCGCTGATGCTGAGACCACCGTCGACCACGTACTCGCCCTCGGCGACGTGCTCGATCGTCGGCTCCTCTTCGTCGTGCTCGTCGACGATCTCGCCCACCAACTCCTCGAGGCAGTCCTCGAGCGTGATGAGGCCGGAGATGGCGCCGTACTCGTCGGCCACGAGAGCGAGGTGGAACTTCTCGGCCTGCATCTCGCGCATCAGGCGGTTGACCGGCTTGTTCTCGGGCACGAAGCGCACCGACCGCAGGTAGTCCACCACCGGCTTTGCTCCACCGCCCTCGCGCTCGGCGCGCATCAGGTCTTTCGTGAAGGCCAGGCCCACCACGTCGTCGTCCTCGTCGGGGCCCAGCACCGGTAGGCGACTGAAACCGTGCTCGATCGCCACATCGAGCGCCTCGGTGACCGTGGAGCCGTGGTCGATCGTGACGATGTCGGGCCGTGGCACCATCACTTCGCGGGCGACGGTGTCGCCGAACTCGATGATGCTCTCGATGAGTTCGCGCTCCTCGTGCTCGACAACGCCCTCCTCGGCCGCCGCTTCGACGATGCCGAGGAGTTCCTGCTCGTTCACGAACGGGCCCTTCTCGAGGCCCTTACCGCGCACGATCACGTTGGTGAGTCCGATCAGCCCGCGCGACACCCACTGCAGCGGAGCGAAGCTGACCAGCGCGGCCACTGGGCGGGCGGTCGCCTTCGCCGCTCGTTCGGGGTACAGGACCGCATAGGTCTTGGGGACGGCCTCGGCCAGCACGAAGAAGACAATGACGTTGAGAACCACACCGATGGCGACGCCGGCCGCGCCGAACAGGCGGCCGGCCACGATGCCGGTGAGCGTGGCTTGCACGGTCTGGCAGATGTTCACCGTGAGCAGGAGTGGGTTCACCCAGCGTTCGGGCTCGCCGACGAGGCGCAGCAAGGCCTTGCCAGCCTTGCCGTGCTTGTCGGCCAACGACGCCGCTTTGTGGCGGCTGATGCGCGACAGCCCCATCTCGGCGACCGAGAGGAAGATGAGCACCACCAGCAGCACGACGATGGCGACCAGCATCCACACGTCGGTGCCGGTGAGCGATGCGGCGATCATTCCTGCTCCTGACGGAAGGCCACGGGTGCGGGGCCCTGCCAATGATGACGTTCGAGGATTTCGAGTTCGCGGGCCCGCATCGCCAGCGCCTCGGCTGGCTCGGCGTGGTCGTGGCCGAGCACGTGCAAGATGCCGTGCACCAGCAGCAGGGCCAGCTCGTCGTCGAGCGTTCCTGCGTGATCGGGTGCCTGCGCCGCAGCGACTGTGGGGCAGATGACCACGTCGCCCAGGAGCAGCGGCAGATCGCCCGGATCGATCGGTGCCCGGTCGGGCCCACGGGTGGCACCAGCCGGGATGACCATTGCGGTGACGTCGTGCGCGTCGAGCGGAAAGGCGAGCACGTCGGTGGGCGCCGCTTTGCCCATGTGCACCTCGTTCAACTCGGCGATGTCGGCCTCACTGATGAACATCACCGACAACTCGGCCAGCCCGCGCACGCCTTCGTCGACCAACACAGCGTGGGCAAGTCGCTGCCAACGGGCGAGGTCGAGCGCGACCACCGTCTGCTCGTCGATACAGACCACCTCGATGTCGCCATCGCCGCCCACGCGCGATGGCCGACCGAGACGAGGCGGTGGAGGATCATCCACGGCGATCGCCCTGACGCTCGTAGGCCGCCACGATGTCGGCGACGATGCGGTGCCGCACCACATCGCCGGCCCCGAGATGCACGAACTCGAGCCCGTCGATGCCTTGCAGCACGCGTTCGAGACCGAGCAGACCGCTGCGGCCATCGGGCACGTCGATCTGGGTGGTGTCGCCCGTGACCACCACCTTCGAGCCGAAGCCGATACGGGTGAGGAACATCTTCATCTGCTCGGGCGTGGCGTTCTGCGCCTCGTCGAGGATGATGAAACTGTTGTTCAGCGTGCGGCCGCGCATGAAGGCCAGCGGCGCCACCTCCACGGCCTGGCGCTCCTGCATCTTCTGCGCACCCTCGGGTTCGACCATGTCGTACAGCGCGTCGTAGAGCGGCCGCAGGTACGGGTCGATCTTGGCCATCAGGTCGCCGGGCAGAAAGCCCAGCCGCTCGCCGGCCTCGACGGCAGGCCGAGTGAGGATGATGCGCTGCACCTGCTTCGACTGCAGCGCCTGTACCGCCATCGCCACGGCCAGCCAGCTCTTGCCGGTGCCGGCAGGGCCGAGCCCGAAGGTGATGACGTTGTTGCGGATGGCATCGACGTAGCGCTTCTGGCCGGCCGTCTTCGGACGCACCGCCTTGCCCTTGGCGCCGCGGAGCACGTCGTCGGTGAGCACGGTGCTGGGGCGCTCGTCGTTGCGCACCATGTCGATCGAGCGAGCAAGGCTGGCCTCGTCGAGGTGCTGGCCGCGCTGCAGCAGCAGCACGAGCTCTTCAACCAACCGACCGGCCACGGCGGCACCGGGGCCGTCGAGGTGTACCTCGTTGCCGCGCACCACAATGGTGGCACCCGGGAACGCGGCCTCGACTTGGCGGAGGAACACGTCGCGTGGGCCACAGAGGGCCGACATGAGGTGGGTACCCGGAACGACGACGGTGTAGGCGGTGGTGGTGGAGGTCATGTAGCACCGGTGAGGCTAGCGAATCCTCACCGGGTGCGGGTGACTAGGCCGGAACGGCCTCGGCGCCCTCGTCGAACTGCTCGCGGTAGCGGATGCCCTGGGAGAAGTCGGCGGCGAAGTAACGCTGCACGGTGACGAGGTCGACAGAGGTGCCACGCGAGACCATGGCGACCAACCGAGACATGATGCTGGCCAACCCTCCCACATCGGCTCGCTGGTTCGACTCCGGGGTGTCGAACACGAGCAGAGCACCCTCGGCGGCCTCGACCGCCAACGTCTCGCGGGCCATCTTGGCGAGCGCTCCCTTGGCTCCCCAGGCCGCGTCGACTACCACCCAGAGGATGTAGTGCACCCGCTGCTCGAGCGTCTGCTGCTGGTAGTTGGTCTCGAAGAATGCCCGGCTGAGGTACCGGGTCGCTGCGAAATCAGTGGCGATCACCGTGCTACCGATCGGCTGATCGCCCTCCCACACCACCCAGGTGCGGTTGGTGGCGTCGCGGAGCACGTCATCGAATTCGTGGCGGAAGTACATTTCGCGGGTGGGAGCCTGTTCAGCCGTGTGGCGATAGCAGCGCACGTAGTGCTCCCAGAGACGATCGATCAACGCAGGATCGCTCACTCCTCGATGCTGGGTGACAAACACGGGGCCGCCTCTCGAACAACAGTCGATCGGGAACGGCAAGGCCAGCCCCGAACGGGACCTCCGCTTGTGAGCGACAATACCATTTCTTGCATGTCGCTGTCTACACCGGACAGTGACAGGGGTCCATCGACGGTACGAGGATCCCCGTGGCCGCTACTTCTATTCGAGTGATCAGGCTGCTGCTCTTCGTGGGCGCACTCGTCGCCGTCTCGATGTTCGTGCTCCGCGGCCCCGTCGCCGACATTCTGTACAACCTGAGCACCCTGCAGGTGCTGGCGGCGGTGGCCGTGAGCCGACGGGTGCATCGCACGTCCATGCCGCTCGTGCTCAGCCTGGCCATGATCGGCGCCCTGTTCGCCCTCGCCGGGGTGACGGGCGGCCTCGTCGGCAGCCTCCTACAACTCGCCGGTGCCATCACTGTCATCGCCCTCCTGGTCATCCTCGTGCGCCAACAGCGCCTTGCGCGCGCCTCGGCCGTGGTGGTCGACGGCGTGATCATCGGTCTGGGCGCTTGGCTGGTGACGTGGGTGGTGTTCATCCAGCCGACGCTCGCACGCAGCAACGAGAACATCGCCGTGTCGATGGTGACCGGGTTCTACCAGCCGGCCGGCGCGGTGATCCTGTTCCTGACAAGCCTGTACGTGTTCCGCGCAGGCCGCCGCTCGCCAGCCATGCTGTTCATCGCGGCGAGCGTCGTGGCCATGTTGTCGGGCGACTTCTCGTACGCGCTGGTCGAGGTCGGCTACGCCAGCGAGTTCTTCCTACACGTCACCGAGGCCTGCTACGTCATGGCGTACGTGTGCGTGTCGGCAGCGTTCCTGCACCCCAGCATCGCCAGCCGCGAAGATCCCACGCCACGTGCACCGACCCAGCGTCTCGCTGTGCGTCTGGTGGTGACCACGCTTGCCCTGGTCATTCCGTTCGTGGTGATCGCCGTCTCCGGCCCGCACGACACCACCGACGTCGTCATCCGTGCGCTGTCGGCAGCCGTGCTCGCGGCCGCAGTCACGCTGCGGGTGGTCGAGTCGGTGCGGGCCAACGCGCGGGCCCAGCAGCGACTCCTCGAGCAGGCCCGCATCGACGACCTCACCGGTCTGCCATCTCGCCCAGCAGTGCTCGAACTGCTGCAGGCCTACACGATGGAACTGTGGCGCCCCGACCGCGAGCCCACGGTGTTCCTCATCGACCTCGACCGGTTCAAGAACATCAACGACAGCCTCGGCCACGAAGCGGGCGACGAGTTGCTCGTCATCGTCGCCCAGCGGTTGGTCAGCGTGGTGCCCACCGACGCCATGGTGGCACGGCTGTCGGGTGACGAATTCGTGGTGGTCGACCCCACCAGTCGCACACTCAGTTCGGCAGCGCCGCTGGCCGACAAGATCCAGTCGATCTTCCGCGAACCGATTTCCATCGGCCAGGGCGACGTGTTCGTGACCGCCAGCATCGGCGTGGCGTCGGTGACGTCGATCACTGCCCGCCCCGACAAGGTGCTGCGCAACGCCGACACCGCCATGTACCGGGCGAAGGACTCGGGCCGCAACTGCGTGGCCTTCTTCGACGACTCGATGCACGAGCGCATCTCGCACCGCCTCGCCGTGGAGACGGCGCTGTACCGCGCCCTCGACCGCCGCGAGTTGCGTCTCTTCCACCAGCCGATCCTCGACATCTCCACGGGCGAGGTGTCGGGGTTCGAGGCGCTGATGCGCTGGCAGCAGGCCGACGGCACCATTGTGTCGCCCGCCGAGTTCATCCCCATCGCGGAAGAGACCGGCACCATCGTCCCCATCGGTGCGTGGGCCCTGCTCGAAGCACTCACCCAGTTGCGCAGTTGGATCGACGACGGCATCTGCAGCCCCGACGCGACGATGTCGGTGAACGTCTCGCCGCGTCAGCTGTCGGACCCGAACCTCACCTCGGTCATCGCCGAGGCGATCAGCCGCTCCGGTATCCGGCCCGAGCAGTTGTGGGTGGAGATCACCGAGAGCCTGATGATCTCCGACCCCGAGTCGGCCCTGGCCCGCCTGCAGACCATCCGCGACCTCGGCGCACGCCTGGCCCTCGACGACTTCGGCACCGGGTACTCGTCGCTGTCGCTGCTGCAGCGTTTCCCGCTGCAGCGACTGAAGATCGACCGGGCCTTCGTGCGCGGCATCGCGGACAACCCGAGCGACCAGGCACTGGTGCGCACCATCATCGCCATGGGCCACTCGCTGAATCTCGACATGGTGGCCGAGGGTGTGGAGACGCTGAGCCAGTTGCGGGTGCTCGACGAACTGAACTGCCAGAAGGCCCAGGGCTTCCTGATCAGCCATCCGGTGCCCGCCGAGGCGATGCGCACCACCGTGGCCGGGCTCGAGCGCATGAGCAGCTTCCCGCTCCTGCGCGGCGCCCGCCGCGTGGGCCAACTCTGAGACCGACTACTCGCTGCGACGGCGCCGCCGCTCGCGTCCCTCGCCACCCTCGCTGGGTGCGGCGTTGGTGAGCGGGCCCACCCTGGCGATGATGTCGTCGACGGTGGGCGCCGCAGCGGGCACCCGCTCGTCGAGCGCACGCCGCATCGCAGCCAGGTGGGTCGGAGTGGTGCCGCAGCAGCCGCCCACGATGCGCGCCCCCGCGTCGGCGGCCATCGCCGCATACACGGCCATCAACTCGGGCGTGCCCGAATACACCACCTCGGTGCCACGGAACTGCGGGATACCGCAGTTCCCCTTCGCCACGACAGGCGCGTGCGGCACCGAGCACATCGACGTGACCGTTACCAGCATGTCACTGGCACCGACGCCGCAGTTGGCGCCATACGCGAGCGGCGCTTCGGCAAGTCCCTCGAACACGGGGCCGAGCGCGTTGGGCATCAGCCCCATCATCGTGCGGCCGGCCGTGTCGAACGAGCAGGTGCACACGTACGGCGCGCCGATCGAGATCGCTGCCTCGGCGGCGGCACGCACCTCCTCTGCAGCCGACATCGTCTCGATCCAGATCACGTCGGCGCCTCCTGCGATGAGGCCACGCATCTGCTCCTGGAACGACGCCACCGCCACCTCGTGGGTGAGCGCGCCGAGCGGCTCGAACAGTTCGCCGGTGGGCCCCACCGAACCGGCCACCACCACCGGCCGCGGTGCAGCGTCGGCCACACCACGGGCCAACTGCGCAGCACGCTCGGCGAATTCGAACACGCGGTCCTGGGCCTGGTGCAGTTTCAGGCGCTGGGCGCTACCACCGAAGCTGTTGGTGAGGATGATGTCGGCGCCGGCGTCGACGAACTGCTGGTGAAGGTCGACCACACGCTCGGGGTGCTCGAGATTCCAGAGTTCGGGTGGATGCCCGGCGGTGAGCCCGACGGCGAAGTAGTTGGTACCGGTGGCGCCATCGGCCAATAGCACGTCGCGGGTGGCCAGCAACTCGGCGAGCGTGGTGCGCATGGTGTCTCCAGAGATGGGGAATCCCAGCCTAGTGAGGCTCGCCGGCAAAGGCTGGCCGACCGAACACCTCGCGCAGCAACGGCTCGAACGACTCGAGCGGGTCGCTGTCGTACTCGGGATCGAACGACGCCTGGTCCCAACGCTCGCAGAACCGCACACAACTCTCGTACCACGGGTGGTCGCGGTACTCGTCGCGACCGTGGGGGTCGAGGTCGAGGTGCTGCCCGTAGTACGCCATCTGGAACAGCCCGTGCATGGTGACCACCCAGGTCACTTCCTCCGACACGTACGGCCGGATGATGGCGGCCGCGACCTGCGAGTGGTTCTCGGGTGCCAGTTCGTCGCCGATGTCGTGCAGCAGCGCGGCCACGATCCAGTCGATGTCGGCACCGTCGCGGCGGGCGCGGGTGGCCGACTGGAGCGAATGCTCGAGGCGACTGACGCGATATCCGGCCAAGCCATCGCCGAGGCGACGTAAGCCGTCCATCAACCGGTCGGGCAGCGCGTCGATGTACGTGCGTTCGAGACGGTGCAGCAACTGGTAGTCGTCGCGGGTTCCGTCGATCATCTGCGTGAAGCTCACGAGGTCGGCCATGGCTGCAGCGTACGAGGTGGTGTCTGGCAGACTTGCGCCATGACCGCCACCTTCACCCGCATGGACGAGTCGACCGCCGAGGAATGGGCGGTCATCGGCAAAGAGACGTCTCGCAACCAGGGCCGCGTCGCCGAGCGTGTGCTCGGCCTGCTGCGCTCGTTGTCCGACATCACCGACGGCTTCGCCACCGACCAGCTCACCCACTGCCTGCAGACCGCCACGCTCGCGCAGCAGGCCGGGGCCGACGACGAGATGGTGGTGGCCTCGTTGTGCCACGACATCGGCAAGGCCATCAGCGTGCCCAACCACGGAGCCATCGCCGCCGAGATGCTGAAGCCCTATGTGCGACCCGACGTCTACCACTCGATCAAGCACCACCAAGACTTCCAGGGCCGCCACTACTACAACCACTTCGGCATGAGCACCGAGTTGCGCGAGCAGTACCGAGACCAATCGTGGTTCGCACTGTGCGAGCAGTTCACCGACGACTGGGACCAGGTGGCGTTCGACCCGAACGGCCACACCGAGTCGCTCGAGCACTTCGAACCGCTCGTGCGCGAAGTGTTCGCCAAGCCCCGCTACTGACTCAGAGCAATCGCACCAGGGCGGTGGTGCCCACCAGCACGATCAAGGCGCGCAACAGCCGCGGGTCGAGCCGTCGGCCCACCCGAGCGCCGATCTGCCCACCGATGGTCGAGCCCACGGCGATGATGGCGACGACCGCCCAGTCGACTTGGGTGGACGCGATGAACACCACCGAGGCCACTGCGTTCACGGTCATCGCCAGCACGTTCTTGCACCCGTTCAGCCGCTGCAGATCGTCGTCGAGGAAGATGCCGAGCGTGGCGATGAGGATGATGCCCTGAGCGGCACCGAAGTAGCCGCCGTACACGCCGATGGCGCCGACCAGTCCCACGAGGGGCAGGGTGACGTCGCGATGGCCGTGTCCGCCCGCCCGGCGCCGTTCGGCCAGACGGCGGCTCACCACCGGTTGCAGGATCACCAACAGCAAGGCGATGGCGATGAGCACCACCACCACCCGCTGGAACACCGTGCTCGGCAGGGCGAGCAGCAACGTCGCGCCGATGAGCCCGCCCACGAACGAGGCAGGGGCCAGCCGCTTCAGCCGCGGCCGTTGGCCCACCAGTTCACGGCGGTAGCCGTAGACGCCCGACATCGAGCCAGGCACCAACCCGATGTTGTTCGACACGTTCGCGACGAGCGGCGGGTAACCGAGCGCCACCAGGGTGGGGAACGTGATCAGCGACCCCGACCCGACGACCGTGTTGATCGTCCCGGCAGCGGTACCGGCGGCGAAGATGGCGAGGAAGTCGACGGGTGACATGACCCGGCCATCGTGGCATGTCAGCCGAGCGTGGAACGCACCGCCTCGGTGAGCACACCGTCGAGCAGCGTCGCGCCGCCCAGGGTGAGGTGATGCCAGTCGCGGTAGACCCACTGCCCGTCGGCGTCGCGCTGCGAACACACCTGCGTGCCACACAGCAGCGGCCAGGTGGCCACCGCCGTGGCCCCTGCAGTCGACGCCATTGCGGTGAGCGCCGAGTCGAGCGGCGCGGTGTCGGCCAGGAAGTCGTCGACCCGCTGGACCCGTGGATGGGCGACGGGGCGCACCAGTGCCACGCGCTCGATCTGCGACCCCGGGTAGGTGGGCACACCCTCCACCAGGACGACCCGTGCACCGAGGGCTTCCGCCGCGACGACGACCCTGCGCTCACCTTCCACAAAGGCAGCACGGGCCGCTTCGGCGGTGCGGGCCACGGTGCCGTCGGGCCCCCTGATGTCGCCCGGTTCGGCGTAGGCGCGCGAGGTGTGGAGCATCAGCACCTCGGGTCGAGCAGTCTCCATCCAGGCGATGACGTCGTCGACCCAACGGGTGCACGATCCGTCGTCGGCCTTGGCCGATCCCAGCAGGACCGGGCAACTGCCGCGCGTCCACACCGCGAAGTCGGCTCCGTTCGCCTGGGCCGCCCGCATCACCGCGTCGGAGAGAGCACCTGCGTGCGAGTCGCCGATCAACAGCACCGTGCCCGCCTCACCTGCCGGGTAGATGCACGGCGCAGTACGCACCGCCGAGTTGCACGCGTCGGCGTCGGCGCGGGTAGGGGTCTGCGCCGCCACCGCCACCTGCATGTCGCCGTTGCCCCATCCGCGGTCGCCTGCAGCGCTGACCGCCAGGCCGAGACCGGCGGGTACGATCAGGCACACGGCCGCCACGACGAGGGCCTTGCGGCCGACGATGGTGCGGTCGTAGCGGAAGCGGTCTTCCACGAACACTCGGGTGACCACCGCCACGCCCAGCGCGACCACGGCGGCGATCGGCCAGAGCCATTCGCGATCAGGCCAGGTGTAGGCCACCAGAACGATGGCCGGCCAGTGCCACAGGTACCAGCCGTACGAGTGGTCGCCGAGCCAGACGAGCGGCGCGGGCGACCACCGGTCACCCCATTCCGGCAGGGCCGTACCCGCGGCGATCACCGCGCCGGTACCCAGCACCGGAACTGCGGCCCAGATGCCCGGATAGGCCATGGTGTCGTCGAACGCGAAGACGGCGACCGCCATCAGAGCGACACCCGCGGCGGCACCGCCGATGAGGCTTCGCCGGAAGCGTACGCCGGCCGGTCCGAGCCACGGCACGGCGAGCACCAGCAGACCGCCCACCCCGAATTCCCACAGGCGGGTGAGCGGGCCGTAGAAGGCGAACCGCTCGGGAAGCGGGATGGTGGCCGGGCCGAGGCCGTACGACCACACGATCGACAACCCGAGCGACACCACCGACACCACGGCCAAGCCGACCGTCAGTGCCCGACGGGGCGACGCCGACCGACGACCGACCCACCAGAGGAGCATCACCAGCAGAGGCAGCAGCAGGTACGTTTGCTCCTCCACCGCAAGCGACCAGGTGTGCAAGAAGGGATTCGTCGACGACGGCGTGAAGTACTCGTCGCCGAAGGCGTAGAGGTACCCGTTGGCGCTGAACAGCGACGCAGCGGTCGCCGTCTTCGCTGCCTGTTGCTGCGAGCCTGCGGGCGACAGCAACAGGGCCGAACCGATCAGGCCCACGACGAGCGACACGCCGAGCAGCGGGAAGATGCGGCGGGCACGTCGCGCCCAGAAGTCGCGCAGTCGAACCCGGTCGGTCGTGCCCACCTCGCGCACCAGCAGGTTGGTGATCACGAACCCCGACACGACGAAGAACATGTCGACACCCAGGTAGCCGCCCGGCGTGCCGACGCCGGCGTGGAACAGGACCACTACGAGCACAGCCACGCCACGCAGTGCCTGGATGTCGCGCCGGTGGTTCGGCGGGCGGATGTCGACTCGGACGGATTCGCGTTCGTGCAGGAGGATCGCCACCCGGCGACCGTATGGCGATGGTTCGAGGCCCTCCAGGTGCCGAACGGCCACGCCGCAGGGCCGCTCGTCACAGCGCGGTCGAGGCAGAGCACGACCGCGCTCCGCCGTCTTTCTGCCACAACTTGACAGAACCTTGACGAAACGCAGAGGAACCACCGTTCGTGATCACAGATGACCCCGAGTGGCGGGGTCGATCATCACGAAAGGCCATGCAATGAACAGACTCACCCTGCTTCCCGCACTCCTGGTGTGCGGGATCGTCGCGTCGACAGCGATCCCGGGAATCGATTCGGCGGCTGCGGTCGGCAACACGCCGCCGCCCGTCACCCAACCACCCCTCACCCAACCACCGGTCACGAACCCACCGGTCACGGCACCGCGCACCACGCTGCCGCCGCCAACCGTGCCACCGACCGCGCCGCCAACCGTGCCGCCGACCGTTCCACCGACCGTTCCGCCAACCGTGCCACCGACCGTGCCGCCAACCGTGCCGCCAACGGTGCCGCCAACCGTGCCGCCAACGGTGCCGCCGACCGTGCCGCCAACGGTGCCGCCGACCGTGCCGCCGACCGTTCCGCCGACCGTGCCGCCGACGGTGCCGCCGACGGTGCCGCCGACCACGACGCCGCCTCCGCCCCCACCGCCGACCGGATGTCCGCAGTATCCCCGTCCTGCGGCCAACCCGTTCAACGCGGAGGTCATCGCCACCCGTGGTGGCCAGGCTTGCTGGACGCTCATCGCCAGCGGCGACTCGGTCACGTCGGCACACAACCAGTTCGCCTCGGGCTTTCCGACTGCAGCGACTCCGTGTCCGAACACCGCGGCTGCGTTGGGCCGCGGGGCCGGGAACGACCCCTTCTTCAGCTACGCGTCGGGCGTGTTCAACGGTGCCGGCAAGTTCGCCGGCGGCAAGTACTACAACTACGCCCGAACCGGGTACTCGACCACGACGATGCTGATCGCGCCGCCTGGAACGACCGACGCGTGCGGGAACGTGTGGGGCAAGCCGGCACCGCCCATCGGCATGGTGCTGAACACCGCAGCCTGGGAGAAGGCCAACCTGCGGAAGGTCTCGTGGGTCACCACCGGCGGTGTGAACAACACCAACTGGTCGGCCATGTTGTCGAACTTCGTCCAGTGCAGCGCGCTGCAGAGCATCACCAGCGCCAACCGGTTGGCTCGACTTGGCGGTGTGGTGTCGTTGACCATCACGCCCACCAACACCACACCGCACACGATCGACGGCACCCCCAACGACACCCTCATTCTCAACCTCCTGCTGTCGCGGGGCGGAACGTGCTCGTTCACCTGGAGCGTGGGCATCAACAGCGGCACGATGCTCATCACCGTGCCCGTCTTCAATCTCCCGACCACCGGTCCCGGCATCACCGCCGACGTCACGGCCATGGTCGGCGCCGCCGTGGCAGCGAGGATCGACAAGATCACCTGGGTCGGCTACTACGACATCTCGCCCGCAACCATCAACATCCAGGCTGCACTCACGGCGTGGGGCTTCAACCCCACGCTGGTGAACTGGATCGTGCCGCGGCTGGGTACCTGGGGGGTCCCGACCATGTTCCCTCTGGCACGGAACGCCACCCAGACGGCGACACTGCACACCAATCAGACCGCCCTCAACACCGCGATCTGTGCCGGGGTCACCGCTGGCGCGGCCGCTGCTCCAGCCGGAACGGCGCAGTGCACGACGTGGGCTGCCCCTGGCTTCGCTGCACCAGCCGACATCCAGTCGACGGTGATCGGTGGCATGCCGCACCCGAGTGCTGCCGGCCACGCCAAGCTGACGGCCATGTTGATCCCGAAGGTCTGACGCCTTCGTAATCGGCCGACATCGTGTCGTGTCGGATCGGCCGGGTCGCCAACGGTGACCCGGCCGATCCGACCTTCTCTGACGCTCCTATCAAGTCGGAGCGAGGTCGGCGAGTAGAGCGCGGTGGGTT
>JBAXSU010000079.1:0-14647 GCA_037130535.1 Actinomycetota bacterium | reverse complement strand
GGCGAACAGGCCCTCACCGAGACCAAGGGAAACGTGCCGTTCAGCATCGTGCGCCCATCGATCATCGAGTCGTCGCTCGCCGAGCCGTTCCCCGGTTGGATCCGCGGCTTCCGTATGGCCGAGCCGGTCATCATCAGCTACGCCCGCGGTCTGCTGAAGCAGTTCCCTGGCGTACCCGAGGGCACCGTCGACGTCATCCCGGTCGACATCGTCGTGGCCGCCATCATCGCTGTCGCCGCCACCGGCCCCACGGCCCCGCGCATCACCCAGGTGGCCAGCGGCGGCATCAACCCGCTGCGCTACAAGCTGCTCGTCGACAACGTGCGCGACTGGTTCACCGAGCACCCGCTGTACGACCCCGAGGGCCAGCCGATCGTGGTGCCCGAGTGGCAGTTCCCCGCCCGCGGCAAGGTGCAGCAACAGTTGCGCACCGCCAAGGCCGTTGCCGAACGCACCGAACGAGCGCTGCAGATGCTGCCACTGCGCGGGCGCCAGGCCACGTGGGCAGCGAAGCTGGAAGAGCGCAAGAACGACATCGACCGCGCCTACGAGTACGTGCAGCTGTACGGCCTGTACACCGAATGCGAGGCCATCTACCAGGTCGACAACCTGATGGGCCTGTGGAACGGCCTCGACGTCGCCGACCAGGCGGCGTTCAACTTCGACCCGCGCAGCGTCGACTGGCCCACCTATGTGGGCACCATCCACCTCCCGTCGGTGGTGCAGCACGCCCGCGCCAAGACCACACCAGGCAAGAACCGCAACGACCGCGCCGACCGCCTGCGCCGCAGCATCCTCTCGCCCGAGCGCCACGTGGCCGCCTTCGACCTCGAGAACACGCTCATCGCCAGCAACGTGGTGGAGAGCTACTCGTGGCTCGCCACCCGGCGACTGAACATGCCCGAGCGGATGCGCTACGTGTTGCGCACCCTGGCCGAGGCGCCCAGCCTGCAGAGCCTCGACCGCAAGGACCGCGGCGACTTCCTGCGCTACTTCTACCGCCGCTACGAGGGCGCCCCGCTGAGCCAGATCGACGAGGACTCGAAGGATCTGCTGCACCAGCTGATCCTCACCAAGAGCTTCCCCGCCGGCCTGCGCCGGGTGCGCGAGCACCGCGCCCTCGGCCACCGCACGGTGCTCATCACCGGTGCACTCGACTTCGTCGTCGCCGGCCTGAAGCCGCTGTTCGACGAGATCGTCGCCGCCGAGATGAGCGTGCGCCCCGACGGCACCTACAGCGGCGAGTTGCGCACCGTGCCGCCCACCGGCGAGACCCGCGCCCAGGTGCTGGCCGACTACTGCAAGGCCGAGGGCCTGCGGTTGGAGGAGAGCATTGCGTACGCCGACTCCACCAGCGACCTGCCGCTGCTCGAGTGCGTCGGCTTCCCCGTGGCCGTGAACCCCGAGACCCGCCTGGCCGCCATCGCCCGCAAGCGCGGCTGGCTGGTGGAGGACTGGCACAAGGCCGAGGGCGGGCCGCGGCCGCTGCTGCCCATCGGCCCGATGCTGGGCGACCGCGAGCGACGGAGGGTGTTCTCGTGAAGGCGCTGCAGGTCGATCGCAAACTGGGCCGCCTCGGCCTGGCCCGCGCCATGTCGGTGCTCTCCCCCGGTGCCGCCGCCCGCGTCGGTCCGCTCGAGATGGTGACCATCGACCCGCCGGCGCTGCCCGCGCCCGGCTGGCACCGGGTACACACCCACCTGGCCGGCATCTGCGGAAGCGACCTCGCCACCGTCGAGGGCCATGTGTCGCCCTACTTCGACGACTGGGTGAGCTTCCCGTTCGTGCCCGGCCACGAAGTGGTGGGCCACATCGACACCCCCGATGGGCCCCGCCGCGTGGTGATCGAACCCGTGCTCGGCCACGCCGCACGCGGTTTCCCGCTGCCCTTCGAGGGCGCTGCGCCCGGCGACGGAAACGACTACGCCCACCTTGCCACCGGCCGCCTCGAGCCCGGTATCCAGATCGGCTTCTGCAACTCCACCTGCGGCGCCTGGGCGCCCGAGTTCATCGCCCACGAGAGCCAGATCCACGACATCCCCGATGCGATGACCGACGAGCAGGCCGTGATGGTGGAACCCACCGCCGGCGGCATCCACGCCGCGCTGCTCACCTGGCCGGTGCTGCAGGGCATCGACCGCCCGGTGGTCGCCGTGCTGGGCGCCGGCACGATGGGCCTGTGCGCCATCGCCGGGCTGCGCCGCTACGTGCCGGGCGTGCACATCGTGGTGGGCGCCCGCTACCCGCACCAGATGGCTATCGCCAAGTTGCTCGGCGCCCACGAGGTGGTGCGCAGCGACGAACTCGCCCGCGCCGTGCGCCGCGCCACGAGCAGCCACATGGTGGGCGATCACCTGTCGGGCGGCGCCGACGCCACCATCGACGCGGTGGGCACGTCGGCTTCCATCAGCGACTGTCTGCGCATCACCCGCCCCCGCGGCCGAGTGGTGCTGATGGGCATGCCCGCCGAGGTGACGGTCGACCTGACCGGCCTGTGGCACCGCGAGACCCAACTCGTGGGCGCCTACACCTACGGCACCGAGACCATGCCCGACGGCAGCCGGGTGCGCACCTTCGACCTGGCCATCGACACCGCGCACAGCCTGGGCTTCGAACGCCTGCTGTCGGCCACCTACCCCCTCGACGACTACCACGACGCCATCGCCCACGCCGCAGCCGCCGGCCGCCGCGGTGCCGTGAAGGTCGCCTTCGATCTGCGTCCCCGCGCCCGCACGCGCACCGAGAAAGCGAGCAGCTGATGCCCCGCCCCGGATTCGTCCTCGAGGTCGACCGCTCCACACCACCCTTGTTGTTCTGGCGCGGCGAGAACTTCAGCCTCGAGAAGCTGCCCGCCGGCCGCAGCCGGGTGATCTACCCGCCCGAGCCGCTGCCCGCCATCGACGACATCGACGGCGCCATCGTGCACGCACTGCTGAATCCCATCGACAGCGACCCTCTGCCCGCACAGCTGTTCCCCGGCATGAAGCTGACCATTGCGTTCGACGATGTGAGCCTGCCGCTGCCGAAGATGCAGACGCCCGACACCCGCCAGCGCGTCATCGAAGCCGTGCTCGACATGGCCGCAGCTGCCGGGGTGGACGATGTACACATCATCGCCGCGCTCGGCCTGCACCGCCGGATGCACGAGTACGAAATGCGCCACGCCCTCGGCGACCGCATCTACGACGCGTTCCACCCGCGCGGCATGCTGTACCAGCACGACGCCGAAGACCACGACAACCTCGCCGTCATCGGCACCACCGACCATGGCGAAGTGCTCGAGATCAACAAGCGCGCGGCCGACAGCGACCTCGTCGTGTACGTGAACATCAACTCGGTGCCCATGGACGGCGGCTGGAAGAGCATCACCACCGGCCTCGCCAGCTACCGCTGCCTCAGCGTGCATCACAACGGCGAGACGCTGCAGAACACGCGCAGCCTGATGGGCCACCGCAAGCACAGCGCGCTGCACACCAGCATCTGGCGGCTCGGCCAGGTACTGCGCGACCACGGTCCGAAGCTGTTCCAGATCGAGACCACGCTGAACACCGACATGTTCCCGAAGCCGTTCGACTTCATTTCCAAGCGCGAGTGGGAGTGGAACGCCAAGGACCGGGCCACGTTCCTGGCCACCAGCAAGTCGCTGAACCGCATGCCCGTGCGGGCCGCTCGCAAGATCTTCCACTCGATCGAGAGCCCGCACCAGATGACCAGCATCCAGGCGGGCGAGACCGGAGCGGTGCACGAGCGCACGCTCGAGCACGTCTACCGCCAGCAGCTCGTGCCGGTGGAGGGCCAGACCGACATCCTCACGCTCGGCATCCCGTTCGTGTGCCCCTACAACCCTGACGGCATCATGAACCCGATCCTCGTGATGTGCATGGGCCTCGGCTACCTGTTCAACATGTACCGCAACAAGCCGCTGGTGCGTGAGGGGGGCGTCATCATCATGACCCACCCCACGTACCGCGAGTTCCACCCGGTGCACCACCCCAGCTACATCGACTTCTTCGAGCAGGTGCTGCCCGACACCACCGACCCGGTGGTGATGGGCCAGAAGTGGGAGAAGCAGTACGCCGAGGACGAGTGGTACCGCCACCTCTACCGCACCGGCAACGCCTACCACGGCGTACACCCGTTCTACGCCTGGTACTGGGGTGCCCACGGCCAGCAGCACGCCGGCAAGATCATCATCGTCGGCGGCGACCCGCCCACCGTGCGCCGCCTCGGCTTCACTCCCGCCAGCACGATGGACGACGCATTCGAGATCGCGAGCGATGTGGTGGGCCGCGCCCCCACCATCACCCACCTGCACGTGCCCGCCCTGTTGGTCGCCGACGTCACATGAGCAGCGGCGGTTCGGTCTCGCGCAGTATGGTGCGTCGCGCTGCCCGTCTCGGTGGGTCGGCCGAACGCGTCGTCACGCGCATCGCCAAGCCCGCGCGCAACCTCGGCTTCCCCTATCGCAAGCCCACCGTGCCCAAGGGTGTGGAGGTGCCGCCCGCCCCGGCGAAGCTGGGCGCCGACTACGACACCGCCTGGGCCCGCAAGGCACCCGCGCGCGCCGCCCGCACGGTCATCACCCGCGGCCCGCTGCGGGTGTTCACTCGCATGGTGGCCCGGCCCGAGGTGCTGGGAGTCGACCGGCTCGACGATCTCATCGCTCGTGGCGACGACGCCCCGCCGGTGATCTTCACCCCCAACCACCACAGCCACCTCGACACGCTGCTGATGGTGGAGGCCGTGCCCGAACCGTGGCGTTCGAAGCTCATCATCGCGGCGGCCGCCGACTACTTCTTCACCACCCGCACCAAGAGCGCTGCCGCGGCGCTCACGCTGAACGCGTTGCCCATCGACCGCGAGGTCACGGGCCGCAAGAGCAGCGACATGATCCGCGACCTCATCGACGACGGCTGGAGCCTCGTCATCTACCCCGAGGGCGGTCGCTCGCCCGATGGCTGGGGCCAGGAGTTCAAGGGTGGCGCTGCCTACCTGTCGGCTCGCACCGGCGCGCCGGTGGTGCCGGTGTTCATCGACGGCAGCGGTGCCATCTACGGCAAGGGCATGAAGCGACCCAAGCCCGGCCACACCAAGGTGGTGTTCGGCGCTGCGCTGCGCCCCACCGAGGGCGAGAACACCCGGCGCTACAACGCCCGCATCGAGGCGGCCGTGACGGCTCTGGGCGACGAGGCCCTCACCGACTTCTGGACCGCCCGGCAGCGCGCAGCCCGCGGGGCGAGCCCGAAGCTCACCGGCCCCGAGTACAACAGCTGGCGCCGCCAGTGGGCCATCGCCGAACAACGCAAGCTGGGCGCGGCCGCCAAGCGCCGTCGCCAGAAGCGTCGCTGGCCCGACCTGGGCTGACCCGAACTCCGCCGGTGCGGTAAACGCCCGCTCCACGCAGCGCGTGTCGAGGTGCGGCCGTCACGCGGCCCGACGTCGACACGCGCGATGATCGCCGCATGATCCGCCTGCGCCAGGTCGCCCTCGCGGCCCGCCATCTCGACCGAACCGTCGACGCCTTGTGCAGCGAGTTCGGGCTCACCGTCTGCTACCGCGACCCGGGCGTGGCCACGTTTGGACTGGTGAACGCGCTGATGACCATCGGCGACCAGTTCTTGGAGGTGGTCGCTCCTGCCCAGGAGGGCACCACCGCAGGGCGACTCCTCGACAAGCGCTGCCCCCGCGACCCGGCAGGCGTGACCGGCTACATGGCCATCTACCAGGTCGACGACCTCGACATCCGCGAACAGCGTCTCACCGAGCAGGGTGTACGCATCGTGTGGCGCGGCGACTTCCCCACCATCCGCGGCCGCCACCTGCACCCGGCCGACGTGGGTGGCGCCATCGTCAGCATCGACGAGCCCACACCGCCCACATCGTGGATGTGGGCCGGCACCGACTGGCAGGCCCACAGCGGCACGTCGGTCGTCACGGCCATCGCCGGGGCGACCGTACGCGCCAACGACCCTGCTGCCATGCGCGCCCGGTGGCACGACCTCGGCGTCGACCACGCTGTGCGCTTCGAACACGCCGGCGACGGCTCGGAGGGCATCGACGAACTGGAACTGGTGGCAGCCGACCGAGCTCGCACCGGCGAGGTGCGCCGACTGGGCCAGTTGACGATCAGGCTGGTGTGACGTCCCGAGCGGGGCTCAGCACTCGCCAGGCTTGCCGGGGATGATGATGGTGACCCCGACGATGAAGCTCTTGTAGCCCTTCGTCGCCGCGTTCGCTGCGTCGAGATCGGCCAAGCTGACGTTGAAGTTCTTCGCCACAGTGCCGGGCAGGTCGCCCGCCTGGATGACGTAGGTGCCCTTCTCGCACAAGCCGATGGTGGTGGTGGGTGCCTCCGTGATCGGGGCGGCCGTGGTGGCCGTCGACGCATCGGTAGGCGCGAGTGTGGTGACCGTGATCGGCGCGACACCGGGCACCGTTGCCCCGGCGGGGATCTTGATGGTGGCGCCAACGCCCGGCCACTCGGGCACCATGCCGCTGTCGTCGAGCGTCCAGCCGTTCAGCGTCATCAGGTCTTCGAACTTCACCTTGAACTTCGATGCAACTGTCGACGGGTAGTCGTTGGCCTGGATGACGTAGGTGCTCTCGTACTGCAGAATGGCACCTGGCGTGTCGGGTGCAGTGGTGACCACTGCCGCCGTGACCGGCGCGGGCGGGATGGTGACGTAGTTGGTCGCACCAATGGTGATGGGGGCCGACGAACTGGTGGCCGCATCGCCACCGCACGAGACCAGACCGAGCGCCGTAGCGCCCACGACCAGACCGACACCTGCAAACACCGAGAAACGATTCATGATGACCCCAGCGTAGAGCGACGAACGGCCGAACGGGGCGCGCTCAGGTGAGCGGCCGGGCGGTCGGGGCGATGGGGGCCGGCAGCGCCGAGCTGCCCATCAGCCATTCATCGACTCCTGCCGCGCAGGCCCGCCCCTCGGCAATGGCCCACACGATGAGGCTCTGCCCGCGCCCCATGTCGCCGGCCACGAACACACCGGGCACGTTGGTCATGAAGCGACCGTCGCGGGCAACGTTGCCGCGCTCGTCGAACGACACACCCAGTTGGTCGAGCCACGAACCCTTCTCGGGGCCGACGAAGCCCATCGCCAAGAAGACGAAGTCGGCCGCCAGCTCGCGTTCGGTGCCCTCCACCTTCTCGAAGCGGCCGTTGACCATCGCCACCTCATGCACGAGCAGAGCCTTCACCCGGCCGTTGCCGTCGTCGACGAAGCGCTCGGTGTTCACGCTGTACACCCGCTCACCACCCTCTTCGTGGGCCGACGCCACGCGGTACACCATGCTGTAGGTGGGCCACGGGTTGTTGGCAGCACGCTCCTCGGGCGGCCGGGGCATGATCTCCAACTGGGTGACGCTGGCAGCACCCTGACGGTGCGCCGTACCCAGGCAGTCGGCGCCCGTGTCGCCGCCACCGATGATGACCACGTGCTTGCCGGCCACGTCGATGGGGCTGGCGGCGAGGTCGCCCTCCTGCACCTTGTTGGCGAACGGCAGGTACTCCATCGCCTGGTGGATACCGGCCAACTCGCGGCCCGGCACCGACAGGTCGCGCCACGCCGTGGCCCCCGCCGCCAGCACCACGGCGTCGTACGACGCCAGGAGCACCTCGATGTCGACGTTCTCGCCCACGGTGGCGTTGGTACGGAACTCGGTGCCCTCGGCCTCCATCTGGGCGATGCGCCGGTCGACGTGGCGCTTCTCCATCTTGAACTCGGGGATGCCATAGCGCAGCAGGCCGCCAATGCGGTCGGCGCGCTCGAGCACCACCACATCGTGCCCCGCTCGGGTGAGTTGCTGGGCCACGGCCAGACCCGCCGGGCCCGACCCGATCACCGTGATGCGCTTGCCGGTGCGAACCGACGGCAGTTGCGGAAGCACCCATCCCTCGTCCCAGGCGCGGTCGATGATCTCGACCTCGACCTGCTTGATGGCCACCGCGTCCTGGTTGATGCCGAGCACACACGCCGACTCGCACGGCGCTGGGCACAACCGACCGGTGAACTCGGGAAAGTTGTTCGTTGCGTGCAGGCGATCGATGGCGTCACGCCAGTGGTCGCGGTAGACGAGGTCGTTCCAGTCGGGGATGAGGTTGCCGAGGGGGCAGCCGTTGTTGCAGAACGGGATGCCGCAGTCCATGCAGCGCCCCGCCTGGGTACGCACCTTGTCGACCGGGAACTCCTCGTACACCTCCTTCCAGTCGCGCAGCCGCACCGGCACCGCACGCCTCGTCGGCGTTTCGCGCTGCCACTTCAGAAAGCCCGTCACCTCACCCACGGCTCGCCTCCATCACCTTGTCGAGCGTGTCGGCCTCGTCGAGGCCGTCCGCTTCTGCCTGCTTCATCACTGCCAGAACCCGGGCGTAGTCGCGGGGCATCACCCGCTTGAAGGCCGTCACCGCCTGGGCCCAGTCGCCCAGCAGATCGATGGCCAGCACCGACCCGGTGTGACGGGCATGGGCCGCCACCGTGTCGGCCAGGAACGCCTCGTCGTCGCTGTCGAGCGACTGCAGATCGACCATCTCGTAGTTCAGCTTCGTTGCGAACACATCGTGGGGGTCGTACACATACGCCACACCGCCGCTCATGCCCGCACCGAAGTTGCGCCCGGTGGGGCCGAGCACGACGACACGGCCACCGGTCATGTACTCGCAGCCGTGGTCGCCCACGCCCTCCACCACGGCCGTGGCGCCCGAGTTGCGCACGCAGAAGCGCTCGCCCACCATGCCGCTCAGGTAGATCTCGCCGCCCGTGGCGCCGTAGCCGATGACGTTGCCGGCGATGACGTTGTCGGCCGCGAACAGCGTGGCGTTGCGGTCGGGCCGCACGATCACCTTGCCACCCGACAGTCCCTTGCCGACGTAGTCGTTGGCGTCGCCCTCGAGGTCGAGGGTGATGCCACGCGGCACGAATGCACCCAGGCTCTGGCCCGCCGATCCGCGCAGGTGGATGTGGATGGTGTCGTCGGGCAGACCGGCGCCACCGTGTCGCAGGGTGACCTGGTGGCCGAGCATCGTGCCCACGGTGCGGTGCACGTTGCGGATGGGCAGGTCGATCGTCACCCGCTCGCCGGTCTCGACGGCAGCGGCCGCCAAGGCGATGAGCTGGTTGTCGAGGGCCTCGTCGAGACCGTGGTCCTGGGCGACACTGCGGTGCAGTGTCTGCGCGTAGGGGTTCTGCGGCACGGCCAGGATGGGCGAGATGTCGAGGCCCTTGGCCTTCCAGTGCGCCACGGCTTTCCGGGTGTCGAGCACCTCCACCTGACCGATCATCTCGTCGAGGGTGCGGAACCCGAGGCGCGCCATCCATTCGCGCACCTCCTCGGCGATGTACTCCATGAAGTTCACGACGAACTCGGGCTTGCCACTGAACCGCTTGCGCAATTCGGGGTTCTGCGTGGCCACGCCCACCGGGCAGGTGTCGAGGTGGCAGACACGCATCATGATGCAGCCGCTCACCACCAGCGGTGCCGTGGCGAACCCGAACTCCTCGGCGCCCAGCAGCGCGGCAATCACCACGTCGCGGCCGGTCTTCATCTGCCCGTCGGCCTGCACCACGATGCGGTCGCGCAGTCCGTTCAACAGCAGCGTCTGCTGCGCCTCGGCGAGGCCCAGCTCCCACGGTGCGCCGGCGTGCTTCAGCGAGGTGAGCGGCGAGGCGCCGGTACCACCGTCGTGGCCGCTGATCAGCACCACATCGGCCTTGGCCTTGCTCACACCTGCAGCCACCGTGCCCACGCCCACCTCGGCCACCAGCTTCACGTGCACACGCGCCGCTGGGTTGGCGTTCTTCAGGTCGTGGATGAGCTGCTTGAGGTCTTCGATCGAATAGATGTCGTGGTGCGGCGGCGGGCTGATGAGGCCCACACCCGGCGTGCTGTGGCGGGTCTTGGCCACCCACGGATACACCTTGTGGCCGGGCAGCTGGCCGCCCTCGCCGGGCTTGGCGCCCTGGGCCATCTTGATCTGGATGTCGTCGGCGTGGGTGAGGTACTCGCTCGTCACACCGAACCGGCCACTGGCCACCTGCTTGATGGCACTGCGCCGCTGCGGGTCGTACAGCCGCTCGCTGTCTTCGCCGCCCTCGCCCGTGTTGCTCTTCGCCCCGATCGAGTTCATCGCGATGGCCAGCGTCTCGTGCGCTTCAGAGCTGATCGAGCCGTAGCTCATCGCGCCTGTCGAGAACCGCTTCACGATCTCGCTGACGGGCTCGACCTCGTCGAGCGGCACCGCAGTACGGCCCGCGAGGTCGAACTCGAACAGGCCGCGCAATGTGGCGAGATGCTTGGCCTGGTCGTCGACCAGCGCGGTGTACTGCTTGAAGACGTCGTACCGGCCCGCCCGCGTGGCGTGCTGCAGCTTGTAGACGGTCTCGGGGTTGAACAGGTGAACCTCGCCCTCGCGGCGCCACTGGTATTCGCCGCCCAGCTCGAGCTGGCGGTGGGCCCGCTCGCTCGGCCGCTTGGGGTGGGCGGTGAGGTGACGGGCGGCCACCTCGGCAGCCACCTCGTCGAGGCCGATGCCGCCGATACGGCTGACCGTGCCGGTGAAGTACTCGTCGACGAGGTCGTGCCCGAGGCCGATGGCCTCGAAGATCTGCGCACCCGTGTAGCTGGCCACGGTGCTGACACCCATCTTGCTCATCACCTTCAGCACACCCTTGCCAGCGGCCTTGATGTACTGCTTCACCGCCTTCTTCGGGTCCATGCCGCCGAGCCCGTTCAGGTCGTGGCTGATCATGTCTTCGATGCCCTCGAAGGCGAGGTAGGGGTTGATGGCGCCGGCCCCGTAGCCCACGAGCAGCGCCATGTGGTGCACTTCGCGCGCGTCGCCGCACTCCACGATCAGGCCCACCTTGGTGCGCTGCTTCTCGCGGATGAGGTGGTGGTGCACAGCGGCAGTGAGCAGCAGCGACGGGATGGGTGCTTCCACCTCGTCGCTGTTGCGGTCGCTCAGCACGATCACGCGGGCACCCTCGTCGATGGCCTTGCTCACCTTGGCTCGCACCGCATCGAGCGCGCGCTTCATGGCAAGACCACCACCGGCCACGCGGTACAGCCCGCTCACCACGACGGCGCGCAACTCGGGGAAGGTGCCGTCGTCGTCGATGTGGATGATCTTGGCGAGGTCGTCGTTGTCGATCACCGGGAACGGCAGCGCCAACTGGCGGCAGCTCTCGGGCCCCGGGGCGAGCAGGTTGGCCTCCGGGCCGACCGACGAACTGACCGCGGTGACCACCTCTTCGCGGATGGCGTCGAGCGGCGGGTTGGTGACCTGCGCGAACAACTGCTGGAAGTAGTCGAACAGCAGCCGCGGTCGCTCGCTGAGCACGGCGATGGGCGTGTCGGTGCCCATCGAACCGATCGGCTCGGCGGCACTCTTGGCCATCGGAGCGACGATGAGCTTCAACTCTTCGTGCGTGTATCCGAACATCTGCTGGCGACGCAGCACGCTGTCGTGGCTGAACACGATGTGCTCGCGGTCGGGCAGTTCGTTCAGCTCGGTCATGCCCTCGTCGAGCCACGTCCGATACGGCTGGGCCGTTGCGAGCTGTCGCTTGATCTCCTCGTCGTCGACGATGCGACCCTCGGCCGTGTCGATGAGGAACATGCGGCCCGGCTGCAGGCGGCCCTTGCGCACCACCTTGCGCTGGTCGATGTCGATGACACCCACCTCGCTCGCCATCACCACCAGGTCGTCGTCGGTGACCCAGTAGCGGCTGGGCCGCAGCCCGTTGCGGTCGAGCACGGCCCCGATGACGGTGCCGTCGGTGAAGGCCACGCTGGCCGGGCCGTCCCACGGCTCCATCAGCGATGCGTGGAAGCGGTAGAACGCCCGCTTGTCGGCGTCCATCGTGTCGTGGTTCTCCCACGCCTCGGGGATCATCATCAGCATCGCGTGCGGCAGGCTGCGCCCGCCGAGGTGCAGCAGTTCGAGCACCTCGTCGAAGCTCATCGAGTCGCTACCGCCCGGGGTGCAGATCGGGAAGGCCCGCTCGAGGCCCGGCAACAGACCGCTGGCCAGCAACGACTCGCGGGTGCGCATCCAGTTGCGGTTGCCCTGCACGGTGTTGATCTCGCCGTTGTGGGCGATGAAGCGGTACGGGTGCGCCAGCGGCCAACTGGGGAATGTGTTGGTGCTGAAGCGGCTGTGCACCAGGGCGAGCGCACTCTCCATCCGGTCGTCGGCCAGGTCGGGGTAGAACGCCGCCAACTGCGGCGTGGTGAACATGCCCTTGTAGACAATGGTGCGGCTGCTGAGCGACGGGAAGTAGGTGCGCTGCTCGGCCGGCAGTTCGTGCTCGATCCGCTTGCGGGCGACGAACAACTTGCGGTCGAGGTCGATGCCCTGCGCCCCGGCAGGGTCGGTGACGAACAACTGCTTGAAGCTGGGCATCACGGCCACAGCGCTGCGCCCGAGGCAGGTGGGATCCACCGGGACGCTGCGCCAACCGAGGACGGTGAGGCCCTCGTCGGTGGCGATGGCCTCGATCGAGGCCTGGGCCTTCTCGGCGTCGCTCGGGTCGCCGGGCAGGAAGCCGATACCCACTGCATATGCCCCCGGCGCCGGCAGTTCGAAACCGGCGACTGCCCGCAGGAACCGGTCGGGCACCTGGATGAGGATGCCCGCACCGTCGCCGGTGTCGGCCTCGGCACCCGTGGCGCCGCGGTGCTCCATGTTGCACAGCGCGCCGATACCGAACTGCACGATGTCGTGACTGCGGACGCCCTTCACGTTGGCGACGAACGACACTCCGCACGCGTCGTGCTCGAAACGGGGGTCGTACAGGCCCTGGGGCGCGGGCAGATCCGCGTTGGCATGCATGGTCATCGACGTCGTCTCCACGGTGTCGGCCGACCGGAGGTCGGCAGCAGATACTGGAACCGGGACGACGTTGGCCCGAATGACGGCCATGTTACGCCCGTGTGCGCCCAAGCGGCCAGCTGGTTCGACGACCCGGACTGGTGGCGCCGCTACCAGGCTCGCCTCAGCGCGCCGACGGACCGCGCGAAGATGGGGATATGTCGAGTCTTCCTCCGCCCCTTCCCGGTTCAGCCGGCCCCCCTCGTCAGGCCGGTCAGCAGTGGCAGCCGTGGCAGTCGACACCAGGCGTCGAGCATCCCCAGGGCACCACCATCTTGGTGCTCGGCATCTTGTCGCTGGTGGTGTGCGGCATCCTCGGCCCGTTCGCCTGGAACATGGGCAACAAGACTCTGCGCGAGATGGACGCCAACCCCGGCGTCGTCTACCGCAACCGCGGCAACGTCACCGCCGGACGGTTGTGCGGCATGATCGGCTGTGCGCTGATGGTGCTGCAGGTACTGCTGTTCTTTGTCTGGATCGTCGCACTCGCCCGCATCAGCGACCCCATCTGACCCTCGCTCGAGTAGGTCGCGGAGGCGCGCGATACTGCACCACATGAGTTCCTACCCGCCGCCTCCGCCGCCGCCGCAGGGCCCGACAACGGGCAGCTGGCTGCAGCCGAACCAGATCGAGCACCCCGACGGCACCACCATCTTGGTGCTGGGCATCTTGTCGCTGGTGGTGTGCGGCATCCTCGGGCCGTTTGCCTGGAACATGGGCAACAAGGCGCTGCGCGAGATGGACGCCAACCCCGGTGTCGTCTACCGCAACCGCGGCAACGTCACCGCGGGCCGCATCTGCGGGATGGTTGCCTCGATCCTCATGATCGTGGGTGTCGCGTTCTTCGCCCTGATCGTCCTCTTCGCAGCGGCCAGCGCCTGACGGCGAGCGCCTAGCGGTCGGCGAACTGGGGGGCGCGGTTTTCGAAGTTCGACATCACGGCTTCCACCTGGTTCGGCTTGCCGATGAGGCCGCCGATGATGCTGCGCTCGGCGGCGAACTGCGCCTCGGCCTGCTGATGCAACAGACCGTTGATGAGGCGCTTGGCCCCCTGCACCGCATCGGGGCTACGGCCGGCGATCTCTGCGGCCATCTCCATCGCATCGGCGTGCGGCGTGTCGGACAGCCGCGTGGCCAGGCCGATGGCGTGGGCCTCGCGCCCGTCGAACACGCGGGCCGTGAACACCAGTTCCTTGGCGATGTCGGCGCGCACCAGCTGCGCCAGCATCAACGAGCCGGTCATGTCGGGCACGAGACCCCAGTGCACCTCGCGCACACTCATCTGGGTGTCGGGGTGCACGATGCGGATGTCGGCGCCGAGCGCGATCTGGATACCGCCACCGAGCGCGTGACCCTGCACGGCGGCGATGACCGGCACCGGGATCTCCTGCCACACCCAGGCCACCTGCTGGCCGAGATGGGTGATGCGCCCCGACTGCATCGTGCCCGGATTGCCATCGCCCCCAGAGTTCGCGTTGGCCGAACCAGACGCCATGCCTTGGAACGAGCCGAAGTCGAGACCGGCGCAGAACGACGGGCCATCGCCGCTGAGCACCACCACCCGCACCCCGGGCTCGGTCTTCAACCGCTCGCCGGCCTCCGCCAGCGCGGAGAACATCACACCGTCGAGCGCGTTGCGCTTGTCGACCCGGGTCATCCGGACGTCGGCGATGCCATGGGAGATGGAGATGTGGACGCGGTCGCTCATCTCCCCAGTGTGCCAGGTACGTCGTCGACGACCGGAAGCGAGCGGGT
>JBAXSU010000078.1:0-14662 GCA_037130535.1 Actinomycetota bacterium | reverse complement strand
ACGAGCGCGCTCTTGGAGATGGAATAGGTCTTCTGCAGCACCATCGCCGCGAACGCAAGGGGGAACAGCAGCAGGCTGTCGACCCGGCTGGCCATCGCCAACGCCAGCACCACGCGGCCGAGCGCCACCAGGGCCACCACCAGCCGGCGGCCACCCTTCATCCGGTCGATCGCCGGGCCGATGAGCGGCGCGACGAACAGGAACGGCACCATGCTGATGCCCAGGAACAGCAGCACCCGGCTGCGCGCCGCGTCGGGGTCGAGGCTGAACAGCACCGAGTCGGCGAGCGCCACCACCATGGCCGCATCGCTCGCCGCCATCGCCGCATGCGTCGCGGCGAGCCGGCGGAATCGGGAAGGAACCGTCGGCGGGCGCACAGTCGTCATCGTAGGGTCGCCCCGACGGGCGCCCGGTTCGATCAGCTGCTCTTCGACCGCTCGTACTTGTAGCCGAGGCCCCGGATGGTGACGATGCGCTGCGGGCTGGCCGGATCGACCTCGAGCTTGCTGCGCAGGCGCTTCACGTGCACATCGAGGGTCTTGGTGTCGCCCACGTAGTCGGTGCCCCACACCCGGTCGATCAGTGTCTCGCGCGGCAGCACCCGGCCGGCGTTGGCGAGCAGGATGTGGAGGAGTTCGAACTCCTTCAGCGGCAGCCGCATCGGCTCGCCCCGCACGGTGACCAGATGTTCGTCGGGGTCGATGGTGACATCGCCCACGACGATTGCGCCCGGCCCCACCTCGGGTCCAGCACCCTCACGGGTGTTGCGCCGCAACACCGCACGCATGCGGGCCACCAGTTCGCGGATGCGGTACGGCTTGGTGACGTAGTCGTCGGCGCCCACCTCGAGGCCCACCACGGTGTCGATCTCGGCGCTCTTCGCCGTGACCATGATGATGGGCACTTGCGACCGCTTGCGCAGTTGCCGGCAGACGTCGATACCGCTGATGCGAGGAAGCATCACGTCGAGGATGACGATGTCGGGCCGCACGACGTCGAACCGGTCGAGCGCCTCGAACCCGTCGCGCGCCACCTCTACCCGGAAGCCTTCGCGCTTCAGGCCCACCTGAAGCGCCTCGACGTAGCTCTCCTCGTCTTCGACGAGTAGGACGACGGGAATGGTCACGGTGCCTCCGGGATGCTGAGTATGAATGTGCTGCCTTCGCCCTCGACGGACTGAACGGTGACTTCACCCTCGTGGTTGTTGGCGACGTGGCGGACGATGGCGAGGCCGAGGCCGGTGCCACCGGTGTCGCGACTGCGGGCGCGGTCGACGCGGTAGAAGCGTTCGAACACCCGGTCGAGGTCGCGTGTTGGGATACCGACGCCGAAATCGGTCACGACCAGGCCGACGAATCCGTTGGCACGGCGGGTGCTGATGCGCACCTCGCTGCTGCTCTCGCTGTACTTCACCGCGTTGTCGATGAGGTTGCTGACGGCCGACACCAGTTGGCGACGGTCGCCCAGCACAGCCGAGGGATCGGTCGGTTCCTCGAGGTCGAGCCGGATGTCGCGCTGCTCGGCGGCGGCGAGCGACCGCACCACGGCGTCGCGTAGCACACCGGCCACGCTCACCCGATCGCGCACGGCACGACCGTCGAGTTCGATGCGAGAGAGTTCGAGCAGATCGTCGATCGACGTGGCTGCCCGGTGGGCTTCGTCGACCATCTTGTTCGCCAGTCGCCGCACCACCTCGAGGTCGTCCTCGTCGACGATGGTCTCGGCCAGCAGGGCGATCGCGCCCACCGGCGTCTTCAACTCGTGGCTGATGTTCGCGACGAAGTCGGTACGCACCGCGTCGAGTCGGGCCCGCTCGCTGATGTCTTCCACCGTCACCAACACCCCGCCGTCGTCGAGCAGCGCGGCCTGCACCTGGACCACCCGCTTCGGCGGCCCGAACAACTGCACATCGACACGGCCGGGGCGGCCCTCACGGGCCTGCTCGAGTTGGCGGTCGACGGCTTCGGCCACCAGCACCCCGGCATGGCCTGCGCCCAGCAGGGTGCCCGCCACGGCGTTGCGGTTCACGATGTTGCCGTCGGGGTCGACCAGCACCACGCCGACGGACAGGCCATCGAGCGCTGCCTGAGCACGTGCCGACTCGATCCGCAGCCGATCGATCTCAGCCCGCGCGGCGGCCAGGTCGGCGGCCAGGTCGGCGGCCAGGTCGGCAGCCGTGGTGTCGTCGGTCGTCTCGCGGCGGCGCTGGAGCAGTCCCACGGCGCTTTCGCTCAGACCTGGTTCTCGCCGGTGATGATGAACTGCACGCGCTCGCCGATGTTCACCGCGTGGTCGCCGATGCGCTCGTAGAACCGGGCCACCACGGCCAACTGCACCGCCACCTGCAGGTCGATGCGCCCGGCCGCATGGCTCTCGAAGATGGCCTGCACGAACTGCTTCTGCAGGCCGTCGAGGAACGAGTCCATATCGTCGAGTGCCGCCGCCTTGGCGGCATCGTTCTCGACGAACGAGGCGATCGCGGCCTCGTACAACTGCTCGGCCTGCTCGCCCATGCGGCTGATGATGCCGCGCAACTTCGGGTCGAGGTCGTGGCCGTAGATGCGACGCGCTGCTTTGCAGATGTTGCACAGCAGATCGGCGCTGCGCTCGACTTCGGCGGCCATGCGGAGCAGCGCGACGACCTGGCGGAGATCGGCCGCAACGGGTGCCTGCAGCGCGAGGATCCGGTAGCAGTGCTCCTCGAGTTCGAGCGTTCGGTTGTTGATCGCTTCGTCGGCGCGGATGAGGTAGTCGGCGCCCTCGAGGTCGCCGTCGAGCAGTACGGCCGTTGCCCGCGGGATGGTCTCCGTCACCTGAGCAGCCAGGCGAACCAGTTGGTTCTTCGCCTCGCCGAGGTCGGTGTGGAACCCGCGTCGCAAGTCCTCCATCAGCCGAACCTACCGGTGACGTACTGCTCGGTGCGCTCGTCGCCGGGCGCCGAGAAGATCTTGCTCGTGGCGGCGTACTCGACCAGCACGCCGGTGCGACGGTCGCTCTCGGGGTTCACCTCGGTCGTGAAGAAGCCCGTGCGGTCGCTCACACGAGCAGCCTGCTGCATGTTGTGGGTGACGATGATGATGGTGAATCGTGCCTTGATCTCTTGCATCAACTCCTCGATACGAGCCGTCGCGATGGGGTCGAGGGCCGAGCAGGGCTCGTCCATCAGGATCACCTCGGGCTCGACCGCAATGGCACGGGCGATACACAGTCGCTGCTGCTGACCACCCGACATGCCCAGCGCCGAGCTCTTCAGGCGATCCTTCACCTCGTCCCACAGAGCCGCACCGCGCAGCGACGACTCGACGATCTCGTCGAGGTCGGACTTCTTCTTCACGCCGTTCACCCGCGGACCGAAGGCAACGTTGTCGTAGATGCTCTTCGGGAAGGGATTGGGTCGCTGGAACACCATGCCGATGCGGTGGCGCACCTCGGTGACCGACACGTCGGGGGCGTAGAGGTCGACCCCGTGGTACAGCACCTTGCCACCCACGCGGGCGCCCGCCACGACATCGTTCATGCGGTTCAGACTGCGCAGCACGGTGGTCTTGCCGCAGCCGGACGGCCCGATGAACGCCGTGATCTCATGGGCCGTCACATGCATGTTCACTTCGCGCACGGCTCGGAAGGATCCGTAGTACACCTCGAGCTCGCGCAACTCGAACACCGGCGGCGCAGCAGTCGGTGCAGGCTCGCTGCCGCGATCCGCAACGCTCGCCATCGTGAGGGGAGCCGAGATATCGGTGTTCGACGTCGTCATCGTTGCTTCTTTCGTTGGCGTGCCGTGACTACGCGAGCCACGACCGTGAACAGGAACGTCATGGCCATCAAGGTGAGCGCGGCACCCCAGGCTCGCTCCTGGGGCCCGGGCAGCACTTCGAAGGCGTTCACGAAGATCTGACGCGACAGCGTGGTGTTCTCGCCTTCGAACAGACTCCAGTTGGCGATCTTCGCAGCGCCAATGGTGAACAGCAGCGGAGCCGTCTCGCCGGCTGCACGGGCGATGGCGAGCAGACATCCGCTCACGATGCCCGGCGCTGCACTCGGCAGCACCACCGTGAGCACCGTGCGGCTCTTGGTGGTGCCGAGCGCATAGCTGGCCTCGCGGAGGTTGTCCGGCACCAGGCGCAGCATCTCCTCGCATGAACGGATCACGATGGGCAGCATCAGGGCTGCCAGGGCGAGTGCACCGCCGATACCGGCGAGTCCGAACGAGATGGTGAAGACGATGTAGACGAACAGGCCCATCACGATCGACGGCACACCGGTCATCACGTTCGAGAGGAACCGGACCATCCGCGCGAACAGCGACGTCCGTCCGTACTCGTTCAGGTAGATCGCCGCGAGGATGCCGAGGGGGATGGCCACCACCGATGCTGCGACCGTGATGATGATGGTGCCGATGATGGCACCCTTCATCCCCGGTCCCACCACGCGACTTCGTGTTGGGATGTCGGTGGTGAACCAGGCGGGGAAGTCGCGCACGACGATGCCGGCGCCCTTCTGGACGACCGAGCCGAGCACGAACACGATCGGGATCACCACGATCAGGAAGGCTGCGCCCATCAGCACCGTCATCAAGCGACTCTTGACGAACCGCCAGCCGCCGCGCGGACGCAGATCGGCGGCGGTGAGCGATGCGACGGTGCCCGGTGAGGTGCTCATGCCGCACCCCGGCCCTTGGCCTGCGACCGCTGCACCACCGCGGTTGCGATGACATTGACGATGATCGTGAGCACGAACAGCGTCATCGCCATGGCGATGAGGGCCGACTTCTTCAGGTCGTCGGCCTCGCCCCATTCGCTCGTGATCATGGCGGGCATCGAGTTACCCGAGGCGAGCATGTTCAGCGTCACCACACCGAGCGCACTGCCGATGGTGAGAGCGACAGCAATGGTCTCGCCCATCGCGCGGCCGAGACCCAACATGACAGCGCCGACGAGACCGCCCTTCGAGTGAGGGATCACCGAACCGCGGATCATCTCCCAGCGCGTGGCACCGAGGGCGAGGGCGGCCTCCTTCTCGCTCTGCGGGGTGGTGTCGATCACTTCCCGCGAGATCGACACCACGATGGGGGTGATCATCAGTGCCAGCACCACGCCGGCAGTGAGGAACGAGCGGGCCTGCGGGCTTGCGCCGAACACTGAGCCGAGGACGGGCCAACCGTCGAACGTACGCGACAGCCAGCCGTAGAGGCCGTCGAGATGCCGAGAGAACACGAGGAATCCCCACAGGCCGATGACGACCGAGGGTATGACGGCGACAAGATCGATGACGTACACCATTGCGGTGCGCAGCCACGACGGTGCGATCTGGGTGATGAACAGCGCAATGCCGATGCTCACCGGCACAGCAATGACGAGAGCGATGACCGACGTGTACACGGTGCCCCAGATGAAGGCGGCGATGCCGTACACCTGATTCGGTGGCGACCACCGAGTCTCGGTGAAAAACCGCCAGCCCATGTGCTGGAGCGCATCGGTGCTCCGCGTGACCATCGTGGCGGTGATCAGCGCCAGCACGATCAGCACCAGCGATCCGCCGGCGTACACCAACCACCGGAACATTCGGTCTGCAATGCCGCCGGAACCTCGCACGCCAGCAGCGAGCCGACCGGCGGCACCGCTTTGATCAGATGGGGTGGTCAGCGTCATCGCAGGGCTCCCGGCGGGAAGAAGTGGTGACGATCCCGGGCCGGCGCTGCCGCCCGCCCGGGATCGTCACCGGGATGCATCAGGCCTTGACTTCGAAGGCGTCGAGCTGGGCGAGGGCGGCCTCAGCGATCGCGCTGGGCAGCGGTGCAAAGTTCACCTCGGGTGCCAGGGTCTGGCCCTCGGTGAGCACGTAGGTGAGGAACGCCTTCAGTGCATCGGCCTTCTTGGCGTCGGCCTGTGCCTTGTAGGCGATGATCCACGTCTGTGCCGTGATGGGGTAGGCAGCCTCGCCGTCGGCCCAGATGGCCGAGTAGGTGAGGTTGTCCTTCAGCTCGGCGCCTTCGGCAGCGGCCGATGCACCCTCCAAGGTGGGTGCGACGTACGAGCCGGCCTTGTTCATCACCGAGGCGAAATTGAGCCCGGCGTCGGTGGCGTCGGAGAGGTCGACGTAGCCGATGGCGCCCTTGGTGGCAGAGATGATGGAGGCGACGCCACCGTTGCCCTCGGCAGCCTGCGTGGCGGCAGGCCATTCGACCGTCGAGTCGGTACCCAGGGTCCAGACACCCGAGGCGTCCTTACCCGCTGCCTTCTCGAGGAACTTGGTGAAGTTGCCCGTGGTACCCGACGAATCGCTGCGGTGCACGACGGTGATGGCCTGATCGGGCAGGGTGACGCCCGGGTTCTCGGCGGCGATCGCCGGATCGTTCCACTTGGTGATCTGCACCTGGAAGATCTTGGCGATGGTGTCGGCGCTGAGCATCAGGCCCTCGACGTCGAGGTTGTAGCTCACCGTGATGGGTGCCACGACGGTGGGGAAGTAGAGCACGTCGCCGCCCTTGAACTTGGGCAGGTCTTCGTCCTTGATGGTGCCGTCGGTGCCGGCCCAGTCGACCAGCTGGTCGGCGAGGTCTTGGCGGCCCTTACCCGAGCCACCGCCACCATAGGTCATCTTCACACCGGTGTTGGCTTCGGTGAACGACGCAATCGCCTCCTCGTAGAAGGTCTTCGGGAACGTGGCGCCCGACGCGCTCAGCGTGGCCGACAGGTTGGCGGGGGCCGTGGTCTCGGCCGTCGTGGTCTCGGGCATGGCCGTGGTGGCCGATGCATCGGTGGAGGCAGGGGCAGCGGTGCTGCTGGGGGCTTCGGTGGTGCTGGTCGAGTCGTCGCTGCCGCACGCGGTTGCGAGCAGACCGATCGAGACGAGGCTCGCCAGAACCAGGCGGCGGGAATGAGTGTTCACGTTGGAATCTCCTTGCTGTTGGGGGAACAACACGGCCGACCATACGGAAGCCGGGTGGCGTTCACCACTGGTTCAGGTGAATCAACGGTGAACAGACATGGAACCGACCATGAAGACAGCCCCGGAGGGGCCGATGTCACCGCCGCTGTGTGCGTGACACCCAGTGGTAGAACCGCTCCTGTGCGTCGCCGTCAGCGAAGTGTTCAGGACCGCGACGCTGCCATGTGCCGTCGGATTCCAGCTCCCAACGCACCGAATCGTCGGCGAGCGACATCTCGAAAACCGTGTCGAGCCAGGCGCGATGCTTGGGATGGGTGACGGGCACCAGCACCTCGATGCGCCGATCGAGGTTGCGCTCCATCCAGTCGGCCGAGCCGATGAGGTACAGCGGCCCGGTCCGACCCTTGGTGCCAGTCTGCTCACCATGAGCGAAGCAAACAATACGTGAATGCTCGAGGTACCGACCGAGTTGCGACCGCACCCGGATGGTCTCGCTCTGGCCGGCCACACCCGGCACCAGACAGCAGATGCCCCGCACCACGAGGTCGATCTGCACCCCAGCGCGGCTGGCGTCGTAGAGCGCCTCGATGAGCATCGGGTCGACCAGCGAGTTCAGCTTGACGGTGATGCGCCCCTCCGTGCCGAACGACGACTCGTGTTCGATCAGGTCGAGCAGTTGGCCACGCAACTCACGCGGCGCCACCAGCAGGTTGCGGTACCGATGGGCACGGCTGTAACCGGTGAGGTGGTTGAACAACTGCGAGATGTCGTCGCCCACATCGGGGTCGCAGGTGATGTAGGCCACGTCCTCGTACACGCGCGCCGTCTTGGAGTTGTAGTTACCCGTGCCGATATGGCAGTAGCGGCGCAGACCGTCGTCGTCATTGCGCACCACCAGCACGCACTTGGCATGGGTCTTCAACCCCACCAGGCCGTACACGACGTGCACACCCGCGCGCTCGAGTGCCTTGGCCCAGCCGACGTTGGTGGCCTCGTCGAAACGGGCCTTCAACTCCACGAGTACCGCCACCTGCACCCCACGCTCGGCCGCCCGGATGAGGCTGCGGGCGATGGGGCTGTCGCCGCCGGCGCGGTACAGGGTCATCTTGATCGACTGCACCTTGGGGTCGTCGGCAGCCTGGGCGATGAAACTCTCGGTACTGCTGGCGAAACTCTCGTAGGGGTGGTGCACCAACAGCGCCCGCTCGCGCACCACCGAAAAGATGCTGCGTCCGGCATCGTCGGCAGCCACGATGCGGCCCGCCGTGACCGGCGTCCACGGCGTGTCGCGCAGATCGGGGCGCGCGAGCGACGCGAGCTGGAACAGACAGGTGAGATCGAGCAGCGTCTCGTGGTAACTCACGTCGGCGACGTCGAGGTCGAGTTCGCGGGTCAGCAACTCGACCAGCTCGTCGCTCATCCCCTGCTGCACCTCGAGACGCACGGCACGGCCGAACCGACGACGGCGCAGTTCCAGTTCCACCGCAGCCAGCAGGTCGTCGGCGTCCTCCTCTTCGAGGGTGAGGTCGACGTTGCGAGTGACACGGAACGGCCAGCAGTCCTCCACGACCATGCCCGAGAACAACAGGTGAAGGTGGGCGGTGATGATCTGCTCGACGGAGACGTACCGCGTGCCATCGCTCAACGCGATGAGCCGCGGAAACACGTTGGGCACCTTCACCCGCGCGAAGCGTCGCTCGCCGGTCTCGGGATCCGACACCATGGCCGCCAGGCTGAGGGCGAGGTTGGAGATGTACGGGAACGGGTGGGCAGGGTCGACCGCCAGTGGGGTGAGCACGGGGAAGATCCGGCGCTCGAACACCTCGGTCAGCTCGATCCGGTCGGCGATGTCGAGGTCGTGCCAGTCGAGCACGTTCACACCCACCTCGGCCAGGGCCGGCACGAGTGTGGATCGCCAGAGCTGCTCCTGGCGGGCCACCATCACCGACACGGCCTCACCCACTACCGCCAGCTGCTCGGCGGGCGTGAGGCCATCGGCCGAGCGGACGGTCAGGCCGACCGCACGCTGATCCTTCAGCGCGGCGACGCGCACCTGGAAGAACTCGTCGAGATTGCTCGAGCAGATAGCGACGAACTTCACCCGCTCGAGCAGCGGGATGCCAGGCTCGGCGGCCAGCGACAGGACGCGGTCGTTGAAGGCCAGCCAACTCAGTTCACGGTTGAACAGCCGGCCGTTCATCGGCCGTGCAGCTCAGGAGTTGCTCTCGGGATGCCCGAGGTCCCACTCCACCGACACCTGCTCGCGCTCGCCGTCGCGCATGATGCGCTCGCGATTGCGACGGAACTGGGGGTCTTGCGGCGGCAGCAGCACCAGGCGAGCGAGTGCCCGGGTGCGGAACTCCTCGACCACGGTACGGTCGCCATAGTCGCCGTAGACCTCCCAGTGCGGTGCAACGGGCCCAAGGTAGACGATGCGGACGTGCGCTCGGGGCGCTTCCATCGTGGTGTCGGTCATCAGTCGATCAGCTTTCCTCGTGCCTCGAACGGCTCACATGGGGCGGCCCAAGTGTACCGGGATGGGGGAAAGGCTGTGCCGGGTCGGGGCGCGCTGGTAAGGTCGAGATTTCCGGGAACCAATCCTCACGCTGCGACGTCAAAGACAGTGAACGATCGTGTCGTGCGGTTCGGCGGGAGCCTCTCGGGGCTGGTGCGGGCGCACAACAAGGTCGGTTCATCGGCCGGAAGGAGACGCCATGCAACGCCACGAATCCCCCCTCACTCTCGAAACATCAGTCGCCAGCCCCTCCCCGCGGCCAAGCGACGACGAGTCGGTCACGGCCTGGATGGCGACGGGCAACTGCCGCAACTATCCGCCGGCCGTGTTCTTTCCCAGCGACGGCGTCGGCGTCGACAGGGCCCGCAAGATCTGTGCTGATTGCCCCGTCTCGGCCACCTGCCTCGAGTACGCACTCGCTGAGCGCATCGAGCACGGGGTGTGGGGTGGCTGCAGCGAGCGCGAGCGGCGCCGCATCCTGAAGCGCCGCCGCGACACCAGTTCGCGCTGACCGCACCAGCAACTCGACAGACCGCCAGACGCGACAAGGGCGCCGTCTCCTCCGAGCGGAGGGGGCGGCGCCCGTTGCGTACTGAGCGATCAGTTGCCCGAATCGGACTTCTGGTCGGTCTTCGTCTCGGTCTTGTCGGCGTCCTTCTGGCCTTCGGCCAGACCTGACTTGAACTCCTGCTGGGCCTTGCCCAGGTTCTTGGCCAACTTCGGCAACTGCGAACCGCCGAAGAGCACCAGGACGACGACGATGATCAGGATGATCTCAGGCGGATCGAGGAAAGCGAGCATGGGGTCAGGCTAGCACGATGTGGTGACGACGCGCCTGCGGCTCAGGCAGTGACGCGACGAGTCGCGAGGGCGCGCTGACGACGCAGACGCCGACGTTCGCGCTCGGACAGGCCGCCCCAGATGCCGAACTTCTCGCCGTTGGCGAGCGCGTACTCGAGGCAGTCCATGCGCACCACGCAACCGCGGCACACCTCTTTGGCCTCACGCGTCGAGGCGCCGCGCTCGGGGAAGAACAGATCGGGATCGACACCCAAGCAGTTGGCCTGATCCTGCCAACTGCGCTCGTCGTTCGCTTGCTCGGAATCCATTCGGACCTCCCCTACTCGTGCCGTATCGCTGATGAACTGCCGACGGCCAACCACCGCTGTAATTACAGCGATGTCATTGTTCACGAAACGATCACGTCGGCGCAAGAGGGAAACGCCAAGAACTGCTCAAATTCACCACGACACGTGACATCCGTACCAGGAATCAGCGCGTTCAACCTGCTCGGCGCGCGCCCTGACCACGGGCGAGCTGGCGCTTGTGCTCGATGAAGTCGACCAACACGTAGTCGCCGAGGGTCTCGTTGTTGGTGAAGAACGCCCGGCCGCGGTTGATCGAGGTGAGCTTCTCGACGAACGACCTGAGCCCGTGGTCGGCATCGAGCATGAAGGTGTTGATGCGGATGTTCTCGCGGGTGCAGCGCAGCGCCTCGCGCAAGGTTGCCTCGACCGTCTCGTAAACCGGCGGGTAGTTGAAGAACACCTGCCCGTTGCTCATGATGTGCGCCGTCGGTTCGCCGTCGGTGATCATGATGATCTGCTTGGTGCCACTCTGGCGGGCCAACAGTTGGCGGGCCAGCGTGAAGGCGTGGTGCATGTTCGTGCCGTAGGCGTAGTCCCAACTCACCTCGGGCAGTTGCTCGGGGTTCAGCACCCGGGCGGTCTCGCCGAAGCCGATGAGGCCCAAGTAGTCGCGCGGGTACTGCGACGAGATGAGCGAGTGCAGCGCCATGGCCACCTTCTTGGCCGGAAGGAAGTTGTCGCGCATCGGCATACTCATCGACAAGTCGAGCATCAGCACCGTCGACGACCGGGTGAGGTGCTCGGTGCGCTCGATCTCGAAGTCCTCGGGCACGAGACGCACGGGCGTGCCCGAACCCTGGCGACGCACGGCGTTGCGGATGGTGCGCTGCAGGTCGAGGTTGAACGGGTCGCCGTACTCGTACTGCTTGGTGTCGTAGGTGCGCTCGTGGCCCTGGCCCAGCCGGTTCAACTGGTGCTGGCCACCCGCGTCCTTGGTGAGCTTCTCGAACAGATCCTTCAGCGCATTGGCGCCGATCTTGCGGAGGCCCTTCGGGGTGAGCTCGAGGCGGCCCTCCTTGTTGTCGATGAGGCCAGCGTCCTGGAGCATCTTGGTGAGCTCGGCCAGCCGTTCGAGCGAGCGAGCCGCATCGTCGCCCAACAGGTCGCGCACCCGGTCCATGTCGGCCTCGGCCAGCGCGGCCGGATTGGTGGCGTTGCGCATCAGGTTCTCGAGCCGATCGAGGTCGCCGAGCTCCTGCATGGTCTGCATCGCCTGGCTCATGCCCATCGGGTCGGAGCCCTCGAACTCGTAGCTCTGACCCCAGTTCATCTGCGGGTACATCGAGCGCAGGTTCTGGCCCAGCTGATCCATCTGCCAGCGCAGGTCCATGTCGTCGAGCAACTGGTCGCTCAGTTGCTGCAACTGGGCTCGCTGCTCGGGGGTCATCGAGTTGAGCATCGCCTGCATCGCCGCCATGCGCTGGGCCATCTGCTCGAGCAGTTCGTCGAGGTTCTGCGGGTTCTCGGGGAAGAAGTCGCCGAACTGCTCCATGAACTGCTCGAACTGCTCGTCCTCGCCGTTGGCGCGGCGCTCGATCATCTCGTTCAGCGCCGCCATCATGTCCTTCATGCGCTGCATGGCCTCGGGGGTCATGTTCTGCATCGCACTGCTCATCTGGTCGACGGTCTGCCGCATCAGCTGCTGGCGGAGCTTGTCCATCAACTGCTCAAACCGCTGGGCCGCCTCGGCCGACTCGAAGTCGTAGGCCGACAGTTCGCGCACCTTGCCGGCGAGGTCGTCGGGCAGCATGTCGAGACGGAAGTTACGGTCGTCGGCGGCGTTGCGGGCGGCCTCGGCGCGGCGTTCGTCGCCGCTTCGCTCGGCATCGCGGGTGGCGTTCTCGATGGCATGGCGCTCTTCGTCGACGATGTCGTCGAGGGCGTCGGCGATCTCCTGGTACACACCGCCGAGGTCGGATCGGTCGAGTCGCTCCTGGCGCTGCTGGCGCAACCGCTCCATCAGTTCTTTCAGGCCCTGCATGCGCTCGCCGTTGCGGTCGGTCATGCCCTGCTGCAGCAGACGGCGGAGTGCGCTGTTGATGTCGCCGTGGTAGAGCAGGTCGTCGGTGAGCTCTTCGAACAGTGAGTCGGCGTCGAGGTCGAAGCCCTTCTGGGTGCCGTCCCAACGCGAGTAGGTGAACCGGGCTGCCATGTGGGCACCCTAGTCGCGCGATCGTTCCGGCCGTATTGGCGAATCTGTGAAAACGATCGTACGTGCACGCCCCATCGCTGTCGCGCCGGTACTCTCTGTGGTGATGCGTGTCCCCCGCACGTTCTCCTTCGTCGACCTCTCCGGGTTCACGAACTACACCGCGGCCTTCGGCGACGACGCCGCCGGGCGCATTCTCGGCGCGTTCCGCACCCTGGTGCGCCAGACCGCCAGCGAACGCGGGGTGCGCATCGCCAAGTGGCTCGGCGACGGCTGCATGATCGTGTCGGTCGACCAGGCCAGTGCCATCTCCTTTGCGCTCGACCTCGAGCACCGCTCGGCCGAGGTGTGTGCCCCGCTGTCGCTGCGAGTGGGCATCGCCTCGGGTTACGCGCTGCTGTTCGAAGGCGACGACTACATCGGCTCGGCCGTCAACATGGCCTCGCGGCTGTGCGACGCCGCCGGTCCGTTCGAGGTGCTCATGCCGTCGATGCAACTCGAACGCCTGCCCGAGGGCGTCACCGCCACCCCGCACGGATCACTCGAACTGCGCGGCTTCCCCGGCCCCATCGAAGTGCTCGAACTCGACGGGCGGCCCACGTTCACCCCACTGAACGACACCAGCGAGCTGTGGACTCGCACCCCGTTCGACTGACCGACGAGCCGAGCTCCGCGGCATCCGCCTCGCTGTCGATCGGTGCTGTCGCCGACACGATCGGCGACCACCTCGACACTGCGATCGGCCTCCGCCTCGGCCATGCGAGACTCACCGTTCCGTGGGCAGCGGCACAGCCTCGGGCCGGCTTGTTGGCGGGCAAGGTGGTGGAAGAGGTGCTCGGCGCGGTACGCACCCTGCGCACGGCCGGTGTGCGGGTGTGGCTATGCCTGCTGTCGCCCGATGTACCGCTGTGGTTCGACGACGAGGGCGGATTCACCGACGACCGCGCAGCCGGACACTGGTGGCCGCGGTGGGTCGAGGCGGCAGCCGATGCGTTCGGCGACGACGTCGACGGCTGGGTGCCGTTCGAGGCACCGTGGGCGATGGTGCAGCGGCTGGCGCCCGCTGATGCCCGCAAACAGGGCGAGATCTTCCACACGCTGGCCATCGCCTGGCGCGATGCCTGGCGCCTCCTGCACGGCCCGGTGCCGGTGGCCACATCGCTCGACGTGCGCACGGTGCGCATCCCGGTCGACGATGTGGTCGCAGCCGAATGGGCCCGCCGCGAGGACCAGCTGCGGTGGCGGCTGTGGCTGCGCGGCCTGTCCGATGGCATCCTCACCATCCCCGGCCGAGCCGACCGCGAGGTCGCCGATCTCGCCGGCGCGTTCGACCAACTGGGCATTGCGCTCAGTGGCACCGGTCCGGGCGAGCTGGAGGCACTGCTGCACCGGGTGGCCGAACAGGGCCCCGAGGCACCGCTGGCGGTGACCTTCCGCCCCACCGGCCCCGACCGCGACGCCCGCGCCGAGGCGGTGCACGACACGCTCGCGCTCGTGCGCAAGCTGGCGACCGGGTTGCCGCTCGCTCGCCTCACGTTCACCGATCTCGACGCCACCGCCCACGCACTGGGCTGAGGCGAGCGCCCGGCGTCAGCTGCGGCTGCGGTAGGTGGCGCCGCCCTGTGCGGTGGCGTCTTTGTTCAGTCGCTTCGACAGGTGCAGGCCCTCGAGCACGAACTCGACAGCAGCAGCCACCGCGGCGGGCGACTCGTCGCCGCCGGTGAGCGACTGCACCGCGGTGCCCAGTGCCGGAACCTGCTCGAGCAGACGGGCCTCGTCGGCCGACGGGATGTCTTCACCGGTGTGGGCGACGATGCCCTCTTCGAAGGCGCCCACCACATCGCGCACGAGATCGGGCGTGATGCGCTCCTTGTACACGGTGAGTACGGCGCCCTTCACGAGGTTCTCGAGGATGATGCCGTCGCGGCCCTCCTCGAGCGACTCGATCTCGATCTTGCC
>JBAXSU010000077.1:0-14671 GCA_037130535.1 Actinomycetota bacterium | reverse complement strand
GCATGGTGGATCAGAGGTTGTCGAAGGCCCCGAGGCGCTTCATGACGACGAGGTAACCGATGATGATGAGCAGCGGCCACAGCGTGTACGCCGCTGCGAGCGGTTGGTTGGGGGCGCCGAGCACGGCGTTGATGACCGACCCGAAGAGGAATCGCTCCTCGCCCTGGTTGACGATCTGCGGGACGATGTAGTCGCCGAGCGACAGGGCGAAGGTGAAGATCGAGCCCGCAGCGAGAGCCGGCTTCAACAGCGGCAAAACGACGGAGCGGAAGGTGCGCATCGGCCGCGCGCCGAGGTCGCCGGCGGCATCGAGCAGCGAGGCGGGAAGGCGTTCGAGGCCGGCGTAGACGGGCAGCACCATGTAGGGCAGCCAGAAGTAGACGAGCGTGATGACGATGGCGACACGGCCGTAGCCGGGCGTCCAGCCGAGCGTGCTCTCGAGGAACCCGCCACCGCCTTTGCCGACAGCAGCGAACTTGCCGCCCGCGGGCGACACCATGGCACGCCAGGCGTACCCCTTCACGAGGTACCCGGCCCACAGCGGCAACAGCATGGCCACTACCAGGCCGCGCCGGGCCCAGCGGGCAGCAACCTTGGCGATGAAGAACGACACCGGCACAGCGATGAGCGCGCAGAGCAGTGTGACGAGCAGCGCCACGCCCGCGGTGCGAATGACCACCCACACCGTGTCCCACACCGTGAACGCAGCGCGCAGGTTGTCGAGCGTGAGGTCGCTGGTGGGTTTCTGCGTGACCGGGTCGAGGCGGTAGAGCGAGCTGACCACCAGCAGCAGCAGCGAGCCCATGTACACCACCAGCATCCACGTGAGCGGAAGGCCGAGCAACGACCCGACCCCCAGCCGCCGGCGGCCGTGGAAGAAGCGGTTGACGGCGCGCACGGGCTGGGGGGACCCGGAGGTCCCCCCAGCCGCGGCGACGGTCTCCGTTACGAGCGGAGGGTGGTCCAAGCGTTCACCCATTCGGTGTAGGGCACGCAGCTGACGTCGGTGCGACCGTCGAGGCACTGCTCGGTGGCCGTGGTCCAGTACCACACGTCGTTCCAGTAGTCGGTCTCTTCCGCGTGGAAGATCTCGCAGTGCTCGGCCATGCCGTCGAGCGCGCACGACTTGGCGTTCGAGGGGGCCTCACCGAACCACACGGCCACCTGCGCGTTCGCCCACGGCGAAGCGATCCAGTCCATCCACAACTTGGCGCAGTTGGGGTTCGCGGCCTTGCTCGACAGCATCCAGGTGTCGGACCAACCCGTGGCGCCCTCGGCGGGCTTCACGGCGTCGATCTTGGCGCCGTTGCCCTGGGCCAGGTTCACGATGACCTGCCAGGTGGTGCCGGCGAGCACCGACCCGTCCTCGAGCGCCGCTTGCTGATCGGTGTACAGCGCCCAGTACTGCCCGGCGATGTCCTTCTGCGAGGTGAGCAGGGCGATGGCCGCGTCGAACTGGGCCTGGTCGAGCGCGTACGGGTTGGTGATGCCCAGGTCGGGCTGGGTGGCCATCAGGTACAGCGCCGCGTCGGCGATGTAGATGGGGCTGTCGTACACCGAGATGGCGCCCTCGGCGACGCCACCGGCCTCGAACATGACGCTCCACGACGTGGGCGCCTCGGGGAAGGCCTCGGTGTTGAACACGAGCAGGTTGGCGCCACGGCCGTGCGGGATACCCAACGGCTCGCCGTCGACCGAGTTCCATGGCTTCAGCTTCAGGCCCTCGAAGATGTCGGCGTAGCTCGAGAACTCGGCGGGGTCGATCGCCGTGACCTCACCGCCCTGGATGAGACGGGTGGTGGCATCGCCCGAGGCCGACACGGTGTCGTACTCGCCGCTCTGCATGAGCTGCACCATCTCGTCGCTCGAGTTGCCGACCTTCACGTTCACTTCACAGCCAGTGAGGTCCTTGAACGGCGTGGCCCAGTCGTAGGCCGGATCGGTCGAGCCGTCCTCGACATAGCCGGCCCAGGCCACGATGTTCACCTGGCCCTCGGCACCGGCGAGTACGTCGGCGTTCGGGGTCCACATGTAGTCGGTGGCCGGCATGTCGCTGGTCTCGGGTGCCGCGCTGGTTTCGGGTGCAGCGGTGGTCTCGGCCGCCGGGGCGGTGGTCTCCGCCGCCATCGTCGTCTCGACCGCGGCGGCCGTGGTGTCGGTGGCCGCCTCGTCGTCGCCGCACGACGCGGCGACGAGCGCCAGCGTCGCCAGTACGGCGACCCCCGCGCTCTTACTGAATCGTGATGTCATCATTCGTCTCCCCCTTCGGAGTCGGTAGTTGCGACGGTGAAGGCCGCGGATCGCGACCAGGCCAGGCGGACACTGCCCCCCATGACCACGCCAGCGACACCGTCGCTCGGAACGCTGGCGAGAAGATGCTGCCCCGCGGCGGGGCCGTCGACGAGCGACACTCGGACCCGGCACTCGGGGCCGAGGTACTGCAGATCGGTGACCACGCCGTCGACCACCACGGCGTCGGGTGCGGGCGATGCGTCGGCTGCGACCAGTTCGATGTGCTCGGGGCGCAACGAGTGCAGCGCCGCCACCCCGAGCAGACGCTCGCTGACGGCGGCGTCGAGCACATTGGCGGTACCGACGAAGCCGGCGACGAACGAGGTGGCCGGCCGCTCGTAGATGGCTCGCGGCGTATCGACCTGCTCGAGACGGCCTCGGTTGAACACGGCCACCCGGTTGCTCATCGAGAGCGCCTCGCCCTGGTCGTGGGTGACGAACACGAACGTGATGCCCACTTCGCGCTGCAGGGTCTTCAGCTCCACCTGCATCTCTTCGCGCAACTTCAAGTCGAGCGCACCCAGCGGCTCGTCGAGCAGCAGCACCTTGGGCCTGTTCACCAGCGCTCGGGCCAGCGCGACGCGCTGACGCTGACCGCCCGACAGTTCGGCCGGCCGACGGCGTCCGTAGCCACCGAGGCGGACGAGTTCCAGCATCTCGCCGGCCCGGGTACGGCGCTCACCCTTGCCCACACCTTTCACCTTCAGCCCGAACTCGACGTTCTCGAGCACATTCATGTGCGGGAACAGGGCGTAGTCCTGGAACACGGTGTTCACGTCGCGGTCGTACGCCGGCAGCGACGTGACGTCGCGCCCGTCGAGCAGCACCGCCCCGCCGGTGGGCACCTCGAACCCGGCGATCATGCGCAGCACCGTGGTCTTGCCCGAACCCGACGGGCCGAGGAGAGAGAAGAACTCGCCCTGCTCGATCTCGAGGTTCACGTCGTCGACGGCATGCACCTGTTCGGCAGCGGTGCCGAAGGTCTTGCGCAGGTGCACCAGTTGGATCGCGGGCATGGGGCACGATCGTAGTGGTCGACATCCGACACGAACGGCGTATGCAGGAACTTCGTGCGGGTTGGTTCGGTCAGGCAGATGCGCTGACGCGCTCGGTGACCACCTTCGACGAGCCACCCGGTTGCATGCTGACACCGAGCAGACAGTCGCCTGCCTCCATGGTGCGCTTCTGGTGGCTGACGATGAGCAGTTGTGCGTCGCGACGGAACTCGGCGACGAGGCCGAGGAACCGGTGCAGGTTCACATCGTCGAGGGCGGCTTCGACCTCGTCCATCACGTAGAACGGCGAGGGGCGACTGCGGAACACGGCGAACAGGAAGGCCAGCGCGGTGAGGCTGCGTTCGCCACCCGACAGCAGTGACAGTTTCTTCACGTTCTTGCCGCTGGGCTTGGCCTCGACCTCGATGCCCGTGTTCAGCAGGTCGTCGGGCGAGGTGAGCACCAGCTTGCCCACGCCACCGGGGAACAGCGTCGAGAACAGCTGCGTGAAGTGGGTGCTAACATCGGCGAAGGCCGCAGCGAACACCGTCTGGATCTCGAGGTCGATGGCCTTGATGACCCGCAACAACTCGCGCCGCGAATCGCGCACATCCTCCAACTGGGTCTCGAGAAACGTGTGACGCTCCTGCAGTTCGGTGAACTCCTCGAGCGCCAAAGGGTTGATGGGGCCCATCAACCGGAGTTCGCGTTCGAGATCGCGTACTCGCGCCGGGGCGTTGGCGCCTTCTGGCAGGGGCGGCAGTTCGGCGGCCTCGGCTACGGCCGGCTCGACGTCGTGGTCGCGGCGTACGGCCTCGACCGCTGCCTCGAGCCGCATGCGTACCTCTGCATCGTCGATCTCGACACGCCGCATCCGTTCGCGTTCTGCTTCGAGTTCGCGCTCGACCTCGGCGCGCCGGCGGCGCAGCGAATCGAGCCGACCGGCGACGGCACGCACCTCGTCGCTCTGGCGGCGGCGGATCTGGAACAGTTCGTCGTGACGGGTTTCGATGGTGACCCGGTGGCGCTCGATCAGCGCCACCAGACGCTCGATGGCGACGAGCGACCGTTCGACTGCGACCCGGCGCTCGGCGGCCAGGGCGCGGGCCTCGGCATCGGCGGCCAGTCGCCGCTCGGTCTCGTCGAGGCGACGTTCGAGGAAGCTCTGGCGTTCGTGGAGCCCGGCGTTGCGCACCTCGAGCTCTTGGCGACGCGACGACAGCACGGCGGCGCGGGCGTCGAGTTGGGCGCGCAGTTCGCCGCGACGCTTCGCCGACTCGGCCTCGGCGGCCTCGTCGGCCTCGAGCGCGGGCAGCAGCACGGCCAGTTCGCCGTGGCGGGCCCGTTCGCGGTCGAGGCGCTCGACCACCTCGGCGACGCTGCGTTCGGCCGACTCGAGCTCGCCTGCCGCTTCGCGCCGCTGGCCCTGGGCGCGACCGAGCGCTTCGGAACTGGCGGTGAAACTGGCGTCGTGCTGGTCGAGGCGCCGGGTGATGTCGTTTTCGTGCTGGCGCGCCGCCTGCAGTTCGGCGCGGGCGGCGGTGAGGGCCTGGTCGCGTGCGGCGAGGTCGGCTTCGGCCGCGGTGGCGCGCTCGGTGGCTTCGTCGAGCGCACTGGCGGTTGCCCCTCCCCCGGCGGCGCCGACGCGCCAACCCGAGGCCCCGAACCGGTCGCCGTCGGCCGTCACCACCACCGCCGCGGGGTCGGCGATGGCGAGGTCGAGCGCGTGCGCGAAGTCGGCGGCCTGCACGGCCGTGGCGAGCACCGCGTCGAGCAACCGCTCGACGGCAACAGACCTGCTGCGCACATGCGGACGAACCGGCTTGCCACCGGCTGCCACGGCCGCCGTGGAACCGGCGGGAACCGTGGCACTGAGCCCCAGCGACAGCACGGCGCCGCGCACGTTCGAGTCGCGCAGCGACTGGAGGGCTCGGCGGCCGGTGGACGGCTGGTCGACGACCACGGCGAGCAACGACTCGCCGAGCGCAGCCTCGACCGACGACTCCCAGCCCGCGTCGATCTCGATGAGGTCGAGCAGGGTGCCCAGCGCCCCGTCGACGCCGGCGAGGTGCTCGGCACCGGCCCGGGCCCGGGCCGCTTCGAGCGCCTGGTGCAGAGCCTCGGCACGGGTGCGCCAGCGGGCCAATTCGTCGGCTGCGTGCTGCCGGGCGGCACCGGCCACATCGGCACCGGCCTCGGCCGCGATGCGGCGCGCCTCGGCTGCTTCCACATCGGCCACGAGCGGTGCTTCGCTCTCGTTGGTGTCTTCGCAGAGCTGCTTCAGCCTGACGATCTCGTGCTCGAGCCGCTCGGCCCGGTCGCGCAGCGCATCGCGGCGGGTTTCGAGCCGCCGCAGCTCTCCCTCGGCCCGATCGACCCCGTTCTGGATCGACCGCATCTCGCCGCGCACCTCGGCGGCCGCGGCACTGGCCGTGGTGGCACCGCTGGTGACCTCGTTCAGGGTGCTCAGCACGGTCCGGCGTTCAGCAGCGAACGCCTCCTCCTGGGCGGTGAGCTCGTCGGCTTCGGGCCCGATGGCGGTCAATTCGGCGGCCACGATGTCGACCTCGTCGCGGAGGCGGGCCGCGTCGGCCTCGAGGTTGGCCACCACCCCACCATCCATCAGTTGGCCTCGGTCGCGTTCGAGCGAGCGGCGGCGCTCGACCAAGACCGCGGCGATACCGCGCGAGCGCTCGCGCAACTGCTCGACACGCACCATCTCGTCGCCGATGTCGCTGTCGCCGCGGGCAGTGAGCTCGGCTTCGGCCGCGAGCACGTCGGTGTCGAGCGCGGCCAACTCGGCGCGCAGGCGCTTGTCGATGTCGTCGAGTTCGAGCTTGTCGCCTGCCAGCGAGGTGAGCCTGGTGCGTAGGCCGGCGATCTCGCGCCCGGCCAGGAACAGCCGCAGCGCCGATAGTTCGGCCACCAGATCGCCATGACGCCGAGCAGCGTCGGCCTGCCGCTCGAGCGGACGGAGCTGACGGCGTACTTCGCGCAGCAGGTCTTGCACCCGCAGCAGGTTGGCCTCGGTGGCGTCGAGCCGCCGTTCGCTCTTTTCCTTGCGGCGCCGGTACTTCAGCACACCGGCAGCCTCTTCGATGACCGCCCGTCGATCTTCAGGGCGTGCGTTCAGCACGGAATCGATCTGACCCTGGCTGACGATGACGTGCTGCTGGCGGCCAACGCCAGCGTCGCTGAGCAGTTCCTGCACATCGAGCAAGCGGCAGGTGACACCGTTGATGGCGTACTCGCTCTCGCCCGTGCGGAACAACGTGCGCGAGATGGTGACCTCGGTGAACTCGATGGGCAGCACACCAGAGGAGTTGTCGAGTGTGAGCACCACCTCGGCACGGCCCAACGCTGGCCGCTTGGCGGTGCCGGCGAAGATGACATCGTCCATCTTCTGGCTGCGCACCGAACTGGGAGCCTGCGCGCCCAGCACCCAGGCGATGGCATCGACCACGTTCGACTTGCCCGAGCCGTTCGGGCCCACCACGACGGTGACGCCCGGCTCGAGCTGCATGGTGGTGGCGTCGGCAAACGACTTGAAGCCTTTGAGGGTGAGCGACTTGAGGAACACGGCGGCCCGATCCTAACCGCGGGCTCCGCACCGGCCCTTCTCGCCCGGGGTCAGCGCTGGCAGCGGGGGCAGTAGCAGGTGGAGCGCCCCGCAGCCACCACCCGCACGATGTCGGCCCGACCGCAGGTGAGGCACCGCTCGCCCGCCCGGTCGTATACCCGGTGCGACAGCTGGAACCAGCCGCCTTCGCCCTCGATGTCGACGTACTGGGTGTCGGTGAGCGTGGATCCGCCAGCTGCGATGGCCTCGGCGAGCACTCGGTGCATCTCGGCATGCAGTCGGGTGATCTCGTGGCCGGTGAGCGTGTCGGACGGCCGATCGGGCCGCAGTCGCGAGGCGTGGAGGATCTCGTCGGAGTAGATGTTGCCGATGCCGGCCACCACGTGCTGGTCGAGCAGCAGCGCCTTGATCTGGCGACGCCGACCCAGCACGATGCGGCGCAACTCGGCCCGGCTGAGACCGTCGGTGACCGGGTCGACCCCGAGCCGCACCAGTTCGGGCATCTGCGCGCCGAGGTGCACCGGGTCGAACACCACCATCTCGCCGAACGTGCGCGGGTCGACGAAGTGCATCTCGAGCGACGGCTCGCCCGAGAAGCGAGCCACCACGTGGGTGTGCGGCGCTCGCGCCGAGCCGGCTGCGCCCACCAGCACCCGGCCGCTCATGCGCAGGTGGATCATCAACTCGTCACCCGTATCGAGCGGCAGCAGCAGGTACTTGCCGCGGCGGTTGGCCGACAGCACCGTGGCCCCGGTGAGACCGTCGATGAGCGCCCGGCGCGACGTGCGCCGCACGGTGCGCTCGCGGCCCACCTCCACGCGGTCGATCGTGCGCCCCACGACGTGGGCCTCGAGCCCGCGGCGCACCGTCTCGACCTCGGGCAGTTCGGGCACCGCGGTTCAACTCTCGGCCGTGAGGAGTTCGAACGCGGCGCGTGCCGCCGCTTGTTCGGCCGCCTTCTTGGTGCGTCCCTCGCCCTGGCCGAGCGCCCGGCCCGACACCACGACGGTGGCGCTGAACGTCTTCTGGTGCTCGGGCCCGTCGTCGCTGACCACATACACCGGCGCGGTGTCGAACAGCCGAGCCGTCGCCTCCTGCAGCGCCGTCTTGAAGTCGAGCCGGTCGATCTCGGACACCGCCCGCACCAGGAGGTCGCTGAACAGTCGACGGATGAGTTCCGATGCCGCCAGCACCCCGCCATCGAGGTACACCGCTCCGATGACCGCCTCGAGCGCGTCGGACAGAATGGATGGCTTGCTGCGACCGCCCGCGGCGTGTTCGCCCTTGCCCAGCAGCAGGCACGAACCCAGGTCGATCTGCTCGGCCACCCCGGCGAGGGCCGAGGCGTTCACCACGCTCTTGCGCAGATCGGTGAGCTTGCCCTCGGGCAGGTCGTGGTGCTCGCGGTAGACGAGATCGGCGATCACCCAGCCGAGCACCGCATCGCCCAGGAACTCGAGGCGCTCGTTCGATGCCTGTCCGGGGTGTTCGGCACACCAGCTGCGATGGGCGATCGCCCGCTCGAGCAACGCCGTGTCGACGAACCGGTACCCGATGCGCGTGACGAGGGCCTCGAGCCGGACCGGGTCGGGAGCGGTGTGCGCTGTCAGGTCAGGCGCCCTTGACCCGATCGTGCACGTAGTCGACGGCGTCGCGCACCGTCTTCAGGTCCTCGAGGTCTTCATCCTCGATGCGGAACTCGATCGACCGTTCGGCGAACTCCTCCTCGAGGGCCTCGACGAGCTCGATGAGAGCGAGCGAGTCGGCCTCGAGGTCGTCGGCGAACGACTGCCCTTCGCTGATCGTGGATGCATCGATCTCGAGGATGTCGGCAAGGTTGGCGCGCACAATGGCGAACACGGCGGCACGGTCGAGTGACTCGGCAGACACAACACACTCCAGAGGTCGGGGTTCGACGCGGGCGAGGCTGCCCGCACGACGTGGTGGATGGTAGCCGCACGGGCGGAGGTCAGTCCCGACCAGCGATGGCGGCAGTGAGTTCGGCGACGACGTTGCGCTCGACCATCTCCTTGGCCACCCGGATGCCGTTCAGCATCGCCCATTGGCCCGATGATCCGTGGCTGATGATGCACACCCCGTCGACCCCCAGCAGCATCGCCCCGCCGTAGGTGTCGGCGCTCATCGCGGTCCACAGCGGCTCGAGGGCCGGCGCCAGGGCATCGGCGTGGGCCTTCAGTTCGGGGGTGGCGGTGATGGCGGTGATGACCTCGTTGATGAGCACCTTCGTGCCCCCCTCGAGGGTCTTCAGCACCACGTTGCCGGTGAAGCCGTCGGTGACGATGACGTCGACCGTCTTCAGCAGCGCGTCGCGGCCCTCGACGTTCCCGGCGAAGTGGATTCCCGACGCTGCAGCGAGCAGGTCGTAGACCTCCTTGCGCAGCGAGTCGCCCTTGCCCGCCTCTTCACCGATCGACAGCAGACCCACGCGGGGCTCGGCCACGCCGAAGCGGTGCCGGGCAAAGACAGCGCCCATCTGGGCCCACTGCACGAGCCACTCGGCCTGCACCTCGGCATTGGCGCCGGCGTCGAGCAAGATGTTCGGGGCATGGCCGGGCACCGGCAGCGGGGTGGCGATGGCCGGTCGGCTGACGCCGCGGATACGTCCCATCCGCAGCAGCGCCGAGGCCATCGTGGCCCCGGTGTTGCCGGCCGAGATCATGGCGCTGGCCTTGCCGTCGCGCACCAGTTCGGCAGCACGCACCAGCGTGGAGTCCTTCTTACGACGCACCCCGTGGGCGGGGTCGTCATCCATTTCGATCACCTCGGAGGCGACGAACAGCGGCAGATCGCCCACACCGGGCAGATCGGCCGGGCCGACCAGAACCACCGGAATGCCTTCGGCGACAGCAGCGTGTGCAGCCGCGACGATCTCGCCGGGGGCTCGGTCGCCGCCCATGGCATCGACCGCTACGGGCAGCATGCGCAGTGCGCTTCGCTCGTCAGCCGACGTCGACGGCGACGCGGTCCTTGTACCAGCCGCACGACGGGCACACGGTGTGCGGCAACTTGGCCGAATTGCACCGGGGGCACACGCTGCGGGCCGGAGCCGCGAGCTTCCACGCGCCAGCACGATGGCTGCGCGTCTTCATCTTCGACTTCTTCTTCTTGGGGACGGCCACGGTGCAACTCCCTGGGCGAAATGGGCTTCGGTAGGTTAGCCGCCGCAAGGCCAAACAGCCACCTGCAGCCGATCAGTCGTCGGATCAGTCGTCGAACCGATCGCGCAACTCGTCGAGCGCCGCCCAGCGGGGGTCGGCCACGGTGGTGTTGCAGCGGCAGGTCTCGACGTTGCGGTCGACACCGCACTGGGGGCAAAGGCCCTGGCAGTCGGCCGTGCACAGCGGCACGAGCGGAGCGTCGAGCAGCAGCACCTCGCGCACCATCGGCTCGAGATCGAGCAATTCGCCCAGCTCGAACGCATCGGGGTCGGTGATGACCCGCTGGTACAACTCGTGCACCTCGCAGTCGAGCGGGCCCTGGGCTGGGTTGGCACACCGGCGGCAGGTGCCGTGCCAGGTGCCGTGCACCAGCCCGCTCACCACCACCCCGTCGGTGAGTGCCTCGAGCCGCAGCGCCACCTGAACAGGATCGGTCGCGAGGAAGCGCCCGTCGTCGATACCGAGATCGGCGACGGTGGTGTCGACCTCGACCGACCGCTCGGAACCCGGGCGGCGCAGCAACTCGATCGCGTTCACGCGCAGGGCTGGATGCATGGCCCGCAACGCTACCGGCGCGGGAACCACCCGCGATCGCTCAGCGGTCTTGGTCGAAGAAGCCCTTGGTGGGATCGTCGCCGCGTTCGGTCTCGGTCTCGTCGCGATGGGCGCCGATGGCCAACTTCTGGCGGCCCGCCTGGACCGTCTTGTTCAACCGGTCGAGCAGGATCTCGAAACTGCCGAGGCGCTGGTCGAGGAAGTCTTCGGTCTGCAGCCGCAGACGACGGGCGTCGGCCTCGGCGGCCTCGTTCAACTGGCGAGCCCGCTGCTCGGCAGCACGTACGACCTCGGTGCGCTGCACCATGCGCTCGGCCTGCACCCGGGCCGCCTCGAGCAACTCGTCGGCCTCGCGACGGGTCTTGGCGACGAACTCCTGGCGCTCTTTGATCATCCACCGCGCCTGACGCACTTCTTCGGGCAGGCGGTGCAACGCCTCTTCGAGCAGTTCGATGATCTCGTCGCGGTCGATGCGCGGCGACGACGACAGCGGCATGGTGGGCGCAGTGGCGATGATGTCGATGGCCCGCCGCAGCAACTGATCGGCGTCGCCCACATACCCCTGCGTCGACACCACGAACGCATCGGAGTCGTCGAGGTCGTCGTAGTCGTCGTCGTACTGATCGTCGTGGGTCATCGTGGTGGGCTCACTCGCTGAAGATGGAAGAGCACCGAGGGCGGCACCATGGCGCTCACATTGCCACCGTACTGCGCGATCTCGCGGATGAAGCGACTACTGATGAAGCCGCGATCGGGGCTGCAGGGGATGTACACGGTGCGCACACCGGAGGCCGTGAAGTTGGTGTGGGCCATCTGCTGCTCGACCTCGAGATCGCCGGCGCTGCGCAGACCCTTCACGATGAAGTCGGCACCGAGCGCCCGGGCGGCGTCGATGGCGAGACCGGGGAACGCCTCGACGCGAACAGAGCGACCGGCGGCACGCATCGGTGCCACGCACTCGTCGATCATGGCCATCCGCTCGTCGAGCGAGAACAGCCCGCTCGGCTTCGACGGATTGTGCATCGTGGTGACGACCACCGTGCCGAACAGTTGCGCAGCTTGCTCGATGACATCGACATGCCCGAGGTGGATCGGGTCGAAACTCCCCGGATAGAGAACGGTCGCCATGCGGGCTGCAGGTTAGTCGTCGGGGGTGTCGCGCGAGAGCAGGGTGACCGTGGTGCGTCCATATCGACGCACCCGCAAGCTCGTCCACCCTGCCGGCGCGGGCACTTCAGCCGCCGCCTCGCATGCGGCGTAGGCCGCCTGGACCTTGGCGAGGAGCTCGGCCCAGCCATCGAAGGAATAGGGCGGATCGATGAGCGCGAGGTCGGCCTGTCGCGGCGCGGCCGACCAGGCAACTGCATCGCTCTGCGCCACCGTCGCCCGGTCGCGCAGCCCCAAGGCGTCGAGGTTGGTGCGTAATGCAGCGAGCGCTGCTCGGTCGCGTTCGACGAACGTGCAGTGCGCCGCACCGCGCGACAACGCCTCGATACCCAGCGCGCCCGACCCGGCGAACAGGTCGATGACCTCGGCCCCGTCGACGATGCCCATCGATGCCAGCGAGTTGAACATCGCCTCGCGCACCATGTCGGTGGTGGGCCTGGTGGTGTCGCCCTCCGGCGCCACCAATCGACGCCCACGGAACTCGCCTGCCACCACTCGCATCGGGCCGAGGCTACCGGTCCGGTCGGCGCCTCGCCGGGAGCGACGACCGGGCAGACTGGGGGCATGCCGGTTCCCGCTGCCCAGATCATCTGCGTCGACTGCGGGGGCCGCTGTTTCCTGCTCACCCATCCGCCCGAGGACGACACCTGGGAGGTGGGCGACATCGTGGCCTACCGGTGCGAGGACTGCCGCGACCGGTGGGACCTCGAGCTCACCGACGACGACTGAATGCGCGGGGAGACATCCGTTCCCACTAAGGAACCGTGAACTCGACCGGTTCGGTGCGGTTGCGGGCGTAGTCGAACCCGATCACGCACATGGTCGCCGGCAGATCCTCCGGATTGAAGGTGATCGGTACTCGCCGGTACTGCACGTACGCACTCTCATCGGCACAATCGACTGTGCCCTCGGGGCCGAACGAGAACAGGAAGTCGCTGAGGTCGGGTGTGTTGAAGATCGGCTCGACCAGGTAGCCCACTTCAGGATCGCCGTTGATCGCCAGTTCGATGGGCGCTGTGGGAGGCACGTTGTCGGTGACAGCAAGCGCAAAGCCGGCGCCACCCAGCACGGGCTCGCCGTCGGCCCCCACCCCGGCGACGCACAACACCTCGGTGCCGTCGGCATCGGGCATCGGCCCGTCGAACAGGGCCGGTACCTGCGGTGATCCGTAGCCGTCGGCCGAGCGGCAGTCGGTCGTTGCGATCGGGCCGACCTTCACGACCACCTGGTCGAACGTCGGAGCCACGACTTCGGCGCTCCACGTCCACGGCGACCGTCCATAGAGTTGCGCCTGCACCGCACCCACCGGATCGCCCGGCTCGAACGGGCATGCGCCGCCCAGCGTGAACCGGCCGTCGACGAAGCAGTCGAGCACGCCATCGACCGGTTGGGCATAGCTGGTGTCGGCCTGCTGCACCGGACCGTCAGGCCCGATCTCGCACGGTCGACCGAGGTCGCAGTCGCCACCCAGCGGGGCCCCGATGGTGGTGGTGTTGATGATGCCCACCACATCGCCCGCTGCATCGAACACCGGCGAGCCCGAGTTGCCGCCGAGGATGCCACGGCAGCTGTTCGGCTGCGCGGCATCCCAGATCCAGCGCCACTCGAGCAACCGTGTGGCATCACCCAACACCCGGCAGTCGACCCGGCGGAGGAACACCTCCTCTGAGTTGACGCCCGACACCGGGACGCCGACGACCGTGATCGGTGCCCCCTTCGCTGCGGGCGGGGCGAGGCGATACGCACGCACTCCCTTCGCCTGCAGATCGGCCAGCGTCTCGTCGAGTTCGAGCACCGCCAGATCCGTACCGCGCATCGTCGCCCAGCGAACGGCGGGTGCCTGGAGCGTGATCGCCTGTTCCTGGGTGTCGACGAAGGCGTTGAACGTGACCGATGTGGTGACCGACGAGTCGTCGACCATCACCGTGGTGGAGTCGAAGATGCCGGCGCAGTGGCCGTTGGTGAGCACCGTTGCCGGCGCCGCGGGCACACCGGTGTCGACGAGGAAGCCGGTGCAGGCGCTGGCACCGCGGAGCATCGCCACACCGGTGTACTGGTCGTTCGACCCGTCGGCGTTCACCACGAGCGCACCGGGTTCGGTGGCGTCGCCCGTCTGCTCGGTCCCGGTGTCGAGGTCGGTACTGCACGCAGCCAGTACCAGTGCGCACATCGCGGCCACTGCCGTCGTCGCCATCATCGATCGCCGCATCATCGGTCTCCTTGTTCGTCGACGAGGTGCCGCAACAGCGCCACCGCCCATGCCACACCTGTGCCGTTCACGTCGTGTGCCACTGCGCCGAGGCCGCCCGTGTGCGACACCGACGACAGGTCGATGTGCACCCACGGCCGGTCCTCCACGAAGCGGCCGAGGAACCGACCAGCAAGGATGTGGTCGGCCTTGCCGGTGGTGTGGTCGCACTGCTTCACGTCGGCCACCTTCGATTCGAGCGACTCGTCGTAATCGGCCGGCAGCGGGAAGGCGACCAGTCGCTCGCCCGCTGCGGCGCCGAGCGCCACGGCCCGCTGGGCCCAGTCGTTGCGGTTGCTCAGCACACCACTCATGCGCGAGCCCACGGCCGTCCACATCGCCCCGGTGAGGGTGGCGAAGTCGACGATCAGGTCGGGCTGTTCGCGGGCAGCCATGGTGAGGGTGTCGGCCAACACCATGCGGCCCTCGGCGTCGGTGTCGGTGACCTCGATGGTGGTGCCGTTCAGCGCAGTGACCACCTCGTTGGGGGTGTATGCCGTCGGCGACAGATGGTTCTGGGCGATGGCCAGCCAGGCGTCGATGCGCACCGGCAGTTTCAACCGGGTCGCGGCCAGCAGGGCACCCACCGCGACGGCCGAACCGTTCATGTCGTGGTGCATGTCGAACATCGACGTGCCCGTCTTCAGCGTGTGCC
>JBAXSU010000076.1:0-14866 GCA_037130535.1 Actinomycetota bacterium | reverse complement strand
GCCCCGGTGCTCGCCCCGGTGGTCCTGGCGGCCCACGTCCCGGTGGCTTCGGCCCGCGTCCCGGTGGTCCCGGTGGTGGTCCTGGTGGCCCCGGCCGTGGTCCGGGTGGCGGCCCCGGTGGTGGTCCCGGTGGTCCGGGCGCCCGCCCGGGTGGCGCTCGCCCCAGCGGCCAGCGCCGCGCCCCGCGCAAGAAGAGCCGTGCCCGTCGTCGCAGAGACTTCGAGGCATTGGGTCCGCAGCTCGGCGGCAGTTACACGCCCAGCCTGGCCCCGGTTCCCGAGGGCACGATCGTCATCGAACGAGGCGTCTCGGCCCAGGAGTTCGCTCCGAAGCTGAACCGCACGGCGGCTGATGTCATCCGCTTCCTCATGTCGAACGGCGAGATGGTCACCGCCACGATGACCCTCTCCGACGAGCAGATGGAGTTGTACGCGCTCGAGATCGGCGCCGATCTGCTGCTGGTCGAGGCAGGCCAGCAAGAAGAACTCGAACTCCAGGCGATGTTCGACGACTCCGACGACGACGACGAGACGCTCCAGGTGCCGCGCGCTCCCGTCATCACGGTGATGGGCCACGTCGACCACGGTAAGACCACGCTGCTCGATCGCATCCGCAACGCCAACGTCGTCGCCGGTGAGGCTGGTGGCATCACCCAGCACATCGGTGCCTACAAGGTGCCGGTGGGCGACAGCGAGATCACGTTCCTCGACACCCCGGGTCACGAGGCCTTCACCAAGATGCGCGCTCGCGGTGCCCAGGTCACCGACATCGTGGTGCTGATGGTCGCGGCCGACGACGGTGTGATGCCGCAGACCATCGAGGCCATCAACCACGCCAAGGCGGCCGAGGTGCCGATCGTGGTGGCCTTGAACAAGATCGACAAGGACAACGCCGATCCGCAGCGCGTGATGGCCCAGTTGGCCGAGCACGAACTGGTGCCCGAGAGCTGGGGCGGCGACACGATCGTCGTCGAGATGGCGGCCCAGCAGGGCCTCGGTGTCGACGACCTGCTCGAGCAGTTGGCCACGGTGGCCGAGCTCGAAGAACTCACCGCCAACCCCACCGGTCGGGCCAAGGGCATCGTGCTCGAGGCCAACCTCGACACCGGACGTGGCCCCGTGGCCACCATCTTGGTCGACAAGGGCACGCTGAAGGTGGGCGACCCGATCGTGGCCGGTGCGGCCTGGGGCCGTGTGCGCGCCATGATCGACGACACCGGCAAGCAGGTGAAAGAAGCGGGCCCCAGCACCCCGGTGCAGGTGCTCGGCCTGTCGTCGGTGCCGCATGCGGGCGACGAGTTCCGTGCGGCCCCCGACGAAAAGACCGCCCGCACCGTTGGCGAGGCTCGCGAGCAGCGTCAGCGCCTCACCAACCAGCGCGGCGATGCCCGCGTACAGCGCGGTGTGAAGCTGGAAGACATCTTCACCCAGATCCAAAAGGGCGAGGTCGCCACGCTGAACCTGGTGCTGAAGGCCGACGTGCAGGGTTCGCTCGAGGCCGTCACCGAGAGCCTGCGCCGCTTGGAGCGCGACACCGTGAAACTCGCGTTCGTGCACCGAGCCGTGGGTGGCGTCACCGAGAACGACATCACGCTGGCGGCAACCACCAATGCCACACTCATCGGCTTCAACGTCCGTCCCGACCGCAAGGCTCGCGAACTGGCCGAAGCCGAGCGCGTCGAGATCCGTACCTACGAGATCATCTACAAACTGCTCGAAGACATCGAGCGGGCGATGGTGGGCCTCTTGGCCCCCGAGTACGAAGAGGTCGTCACCGGCGATGCCGAGGTGCGCGAGATCTTCCGTGTGCCGAAGATCGGCGCCATTGCGGGCTGCCTCGTGCTCAACGGCACGATCACCCGTGGCTCGAAGGTGCGCTTCCTGCGTGAGGGCGTCATCATCTGGAAGGGCGCCATCCAGTCGCTGCGTCGCTTCAAGGACGATGTCCGCGAAGTGCGTGAGGGTTTCGAGTGCGGCATCGGTCTCACCGACTTCCAAGATCTGAAGCCCGGCGACATCATCGAAACCTTCGACGAGCGCGAGATCACGCGCACCTGACCGTGCCAGATCCGCTTCTGTCGGGTCCGCTCATCACGGCGCGGCACCTCACCAAACGTTTCGACGGGGTCGATGCCGTACGCGGCATCGACCTCGACGTGCAGCGTGGCGAAGTGTTCGGATTCCTCGGCCCCAACGGCGCCGGCAAGAGCAGCACGATGCGGATGATCGCCTGTGTGTCGCCGCCCAGCAGCGGCGACCTGCGCATCTTCGGCCTCGACCCGGTGGTCGATGGGCCACACATCAGGGCACGTATCGGCGTGGTGCCGCAACTCGACACGCTCGACACCGAGTTGAGCGTGCAGGAGAACCTCTGGATCTACGGGCGCTACTTCGACCTGCCCCGCGCCGAGTGCCGGCGGCGGGCCACCGAGCTGCTCGAGTTCGCCCGGCTGTCAGATCGTGCCGACAGCGTGGTCGACAACCTCAGCGGTGGCATGAAGCGGCGACTGTCGATCGCCCGCTCGCTGATCAACGAACCCGAGTTGCTGCTGCTCGACGAACCCACCACCGGCCTCGACCCACAGGCGCGACATGTGCTGTGGGAGCGTCTGTACCGCCTGAAGCAGCAGGGTGTCACCCAGGTGCTCACCACCCACTACATGGATGAGGCCGAGCAACTGTGCGACCGCCTCGTGGTGATGGACCAGGGCCGCATCGTGGCCGAGGGTTCGCCGCGTGAGCTGATCGCGCAGCATTCGACGCGTGAAGTGGTGGAGCTGCGCTTCGATGCGGGCGGTCACCACGACACGGTGCCCCTGCTGGCCGGTGTGGGTGTGCGCGTGGAGGAACTGGCCGATCGTCTGCTGGTGTACGCCGACGACGGCGACGCCGCGCTGGCCGAGGTGCACCACCGCGGCGTGCGGCCCGACAGCGTGCTGGTGCGTCGGTCGAGCCTGGAGGACGTGTTCCTGCTGCTCACCGGCCGGAGCCTGGTCGACTGACGATGCGCCTCGCCACGCCCGGCCCACTGCGCGTGATGAGTGGCCAGATCGTCGTGTTCCGTCGGCTGTGGCGGCTGAACGTGCTGTCGTCGTTCGTGCAGCCGATGCTCTACCTGCTCGGTCTCGGGGTGGGCGTGGGTGCTCTGGTCGATAGCAACGCTGGCTCGACCGATGCACTCGGTGGGTTGCCGTACGTTGCATTCGTGGCACCGGGCCTGCTGGTGACCACCGCGATGACGCTGTGTGCCAACGACAGCATGTGGCCGGTGATGGGTGGCCTGAAGTGGCGGCGCGAGTACCACGGCATCGCGGCCACACCACTCGGACCGCGCGACATCGTGCTCGGTCACGCCGGTTGGATGGCGGTGCGCGGGGCGTTGGCCGCGTCGATGGTGGCCGCTGCACTCGCGCTGTTCCCCGATACGCGGAGTTGGGGCCTCATCCCTGCCGTTGGTGTCGCCACCCTGGTGGGGGTCGCCTTCGCGATGCCCACGATGGCCATTGCGATCGGGGCGCAGACCGACGGGTTGTTCGCTGCGCTGCAGCGGTTCGTGCTGTTACCGCTCTTCTTGTTCGGCGGCGCCTTCTACCCGCTGTCGCAGTTACCCACGGTCGTGCAGTGGGTCGCCAAGGTGTTCCCGCTGTGGCACGGCGTCGTGGTGGCCCGCGGGCTCACGACCGGCGGCCTCGCGTGGGGCGAAGCGCTGGGGCATCTCGCCTACGCCGTGGTGTGGGTGGTGGTGGGCTGCGTGGTGTCGACGCGTCGGCTCGCGGTGAGGTTGTGTCCATGAGCACCGAGCCGCTCCCGCTGCCCACCGGCCCGATGTTGCTGCGCATCGTTCCCGCCGGGCTGGTGGTACGCCGCCCGCAACGCATGATCGAGCGCCATCTCGTCGCGTATCGCCGCCAGTGGCTGATCATCGTCAGCGGATTCTTCGAGCCGCTGTTCTACCTGCTGTCGATGCGCGTCGGAGTCGGCGCACTGGTGGGCGATGTGTCGGTGGGTGGCCGGTTGGTAGCCTACGACCAGTTCGTGGCCCCGGCGCTGATGGCGGCTTCGGCCATGAACGGCGCCATCTTCGACTCGACGGGCAATGTGCTGCATCGACTGAAGTACGCCCGCCTGTACGACGCCGCGCTGGCCACACCGATGCGACCCGCGGATGTGGCCATGGGCGAGATCGGCTGGGCGCTCATCCGCGGTCAGCTCTACGCGGTCAGCTTCCTGGTCGTGATGGCTGCGCTGGGATTGGTGGGTTCGTGGTGGGCGCTGCTCGCGCTGCCCGCTTGCGCGCTGGTGGGGCTGACGTTCGCCAGCATGGGGTTCCTCGCCACCACCTACATGCGCAACTGGAACGACCTCGACATCGTCCAGACCGTCACGATGCCGATGCTGCTGTTCTCGGCCACGTTCTTTCCTCTGTCGGCCTACGGCGGGTGGAGTTGGCTGGTGCAGGTGTCGCCGCTCTATCACGGGGTGGCCTTGGTGCGTGCCGCGAACAGCGGGGTGTGGACCGCCTCCTTGGTCGCCCACACCGCCGTGCTCGCCGCGTTGGCCGTGGTGTCGCTTTCGCTGGCGAGCCGCCGTATCGAACGGTTGCTCTGCCGGTAGCGGCGCGGCGCACCGGCTGTGGTCGGTATCGTGCCGTCATGGCCGACCTCGACTTCTTCTGGGACCCGGTGTGCCCGTGGGCCTGGATCACCTCACGATGGGTGGTCGAGGTGCAGCAGCAGCGTCACTACTCGGTCACCTGGCGTCCGATCTCGCTGATGATGATCAACGCCCACCGCACCGACGACTGGTACACGCCGCACTACCGCACCGTGCACGCCGTCGGCACCCAGTGCCTGCGTGTGGCCGACGCGGTCGAGCAGGTCCACGGCAACGAGGCGGTCGGTCGTCTGTACACCGAGATCGGCACCCGGTTCCACAACCAGCAGCGACGCGACGAGTTCGTCGAGCACCGCGAGGCGTTCCTCGCCGAGGTGCTCGGTGCCTCTGGCCTCGACACCTCCTTCGCCGCGCACGCCGACGACACGGCGCGCGACGCGCACATTCGCGCCGAGACCGACCTCGCCTTCGAGCGGGCCGGCAACGATGTGGGCACGCCCATCATCACCTTCCACCCAGGTGCTGTCGATGAGGCCAGCTTCTTCGGTCCGGTCATTGCGCGCATCCCGCGTGGCGACGAGGCGGTCCGCCTGTGGGACGCTGTGGAACTGATCGCCACCACCAGCGGGGTAGCCGAACTGAAGCGATCGAACCGCAACCGCCCGTCGTTCGACTGACGGTCGAGTGAAGAGAGACATGCCATGAGCCGACCCCAACCGCGCCGCCGCTCGGCGCCCTCGCAGCACCGTTATCCCCGCACCGCACGGCTGAACGAGTCGCTGCGCGAGGTGATCGCCGACGAGTTGACGCGCATCAACGATGAGCGACTCGACCTCGTCACCATCACCGCCATCGATGTCGACGCCGAGATGAACCGGGCGAACGTGTTCTTCGACTCGCTGGCGGGCACCGAGGGCGACGACGGCATCCTCGAGGTGCTGAACGAGTACCGCGTGCGCATCCAGTCGGCGGTCGGGCGGCAGGTGCGTTCGAAGAAGACGCCCATCTTGACGTTCCGCCCCGACGCCGTCATCCGCGAGGCCGAGAAGATCGAGCGCATCTTGTCGGCGGGCGACACGCTGCCCGAGCGGCCGCCGACGCCCGAGGGCGACGACGTGTACGACTTCGGCGACGATGGCGAGGCGTAGACCGCCCACGGTGCACGGCCTCGCGGTGGTCGACAAGCCCGCCGGTGTGACCAGTCACGATGTAGTGGCCATGCTGCGCCGCCGCTTGGGCGAGCGCCGTGTCGGCCACGCCGGCACCCTCGACCCCGATGCCACCGGTGTGCTGCTGGTGGGCGTCGGCAACACGACGCGGTTGCTGCGCTTCCTCACCGCGCTGGGCAAGACGTACACGGCCGAGGTGGTGTTCGGCACCGAGACCAACACCCTCGATGCAGCCGGCGAGGTGACCGCCACGCACGACATGACGGGCCTCACCGAGCAACGCGTGCGCGCCGCGGTGGTCGATCACCTCACCGGCCCCATCATGCAGGTTCCCCCGATGGTGAGCGCGCTGAAGGTCGACGGCCGCCGCCTGCACGAACTGGCGCGCGAGGGCATCGAGGTCGAGCGCGAGGCCCGGCCAGTCACCGTGCACCGATTCGACGTGTGGCCTACCGACGATCCGCTCGTCTACCGCATCGAGGTGCAGTGCTCGTCGGGTACCTACATCCGCTCGCTGGCCGCCGACCTCGGCCACCTCGTCGGCGGCGGCGCCCATCTGCGCTCGCTGCGGCGCACCGCGTGCGGCAGTTTCGACGAGGCCCAGGCAGCCTCACCTGACGAGGCGGCACTGCTGAGTCCTGCTGCAGCGATGCGCGACTACCCGCATGTGGCCGTCGACGGCGACACGGTGGCACTGGTGCGCAACGGTCGCTCGCTGCCGGCGTGGGATGGTGATGGGCCGTGGGCCGTCTGCGGACCCGACGGCGAACTCGTCGCCATGTACGAGCGGGTCGATGCCCGAACGGCGAAGCCCGACGTGGTGCTGCCGGCACCCGGGGCTGACTAGGACTCGTTGCAGCACCGCCGGTAACGTCGACTGCCGTGCAGGTGGTGACCGATCTCTCCCGTCCGCTGTGGCCGGTCGTCGAAGGTCGCCCGGGTGCCCATCGATCGGTGGTCACCATCGGCGCCTACGACGGAGTGCACCGCGGCCATCAGGCGGTCATCGCTGCAGTGCGCGAACGGGCCACTGCGCTCGGCGCCCACTCGGTGGTCGTCACCTTCGATCGACACCCGGCGTCGGTGGTGCGGCCCGAGTCGGCGCCCAAACTGCTCACCGACCTCGACCAGAAACTCGAGCTGCTCGCCGCCACCGGCGTCGACGCCACCGTGCTGGTGCGCTTCGACCCGGACCAGGCAGCCGAGAGCCCCGAAGCCTTCATCGAACGTGTTCTGGTGGGTTGCCTCGGCGCCCAACAGGTCGTGGTGGGCGAGGATTTCCACTTCGGCAACCGCCGCCGCGGCAATGTGGCGCTGCTGCGCAGCATGGGTGCGCGGTTCGACTTCGAGGTCGAGCCTCTCGACCTGGTGGCACGTCCCGACGGGGTCGACGAACCGGTCAGCTCCACGGCCATCCGTCGAGCCATGGCGGGTGGCCAGGTCGAGCTGGCGGCGTCGCTGCTCGGCCACCCGTTCCAGGCCCGCGGCATCGTCGTGCAGGGCGACCAGCGCGGCCGCACCATCGGCTTTCCCACGGCCAACGTCGAAGTACCCAGCGTCACCTGTCTGCCCGCCGACGGGGTGTACGCAGGCTGGTACATCCGCCCCAGCGGTGAACGACAGCCCTGCGCCATCAACCTCGGCCGTCGTCCGACCTTCTACGAGCATGCCGATCACTCGCTGCTCGAAGCGCACCTCATCGACTTCCACGGCGAGTTGTACGGCGAACACGCACAGGTCGAGTTCACCCACTTCCTGCGCAGCGAGCGGAAGTTCGACGGCATCGACGCGCTGGTGAACCAGTTGAAGCACGACATCGACCACGCCCGCTCGCTGCTCGTCGCCGACTGAGACGCACCACGTTCTTTCACCTGCACGACGCTGTCGCACGCTGCCATCGTGGCCCGCGAATCCGGCGTCCCGTGTGTGGTCCTGGTGAAAGACGCCACGCGCATCATCGCCGAGGGTCAGACGGTGACGGTCGACGGATCCGCGTGCACGGTCCAGATCGCGCGATGATCTGACCCTCCATGACCTCCACCGAACCAACCCCCGACGCGTCCGTCACTCCTGCTGCGCCGTCGCGCCCGTCGATGCTGCCGATCTTCCTCACGGTCTTCATCGACCTCGTCGGGTTCGGCATCCTCATCCCGATCTTCCCGCTCCTCATCGGCGATACACCGTTCCGCGTGACCCCCGAATCGTGGACCCCGCAGCAGGGCCTCATCATGCTCGGCTTCCTGCAGGCCGTGTACCCACTGTGCACGTTCGTGGCGGCGCCGATCCTCGGGCAACTCTCCGACCGGTTCGGCCGTCGGCCGGTGCTGGCACTGTCGATCGCCGGCACCGCGCTGGGCTACGTCATCTTCGCTCTCGGCATCCACGCCGCGTCGATCCCACTGCTGTTCCTCGGCCGGGCGCTCGACGGCCTCACCGGCGGCAACATCGCCGTCGCCCAGGCCGCCATCGGCGACATCAGCGACGACACCAACCGGCAGAAGAACTTCGGCCTGCTCGGCGCCGCATTCGGGTTGGGCTTCATCATCGGGCCCTACCTCGGCGGCAAGTTGAGCGAGCCGGGGGTGAGCTTCTACGGGTTGTTCACCACTCCATCGTGGTTCTCGGCCACCACCCCGTTCTGGTTCGCCACCGGCCTGTGCGTGCTGAACGTGGTGCTCATCCTCACCCGGTTCCCCGAGACCATCGCCCGCAAGGATCGCGACAAGCGCATTGCGTTCGGTACATCGGTGAGCAACGTGGTGCGCGGCTTCACCTCGCCGCGCCTTCGGGTGCTGCTCAGTTCCTCGTTCTTGTTCAACGGCGGCTTCACGTTCTTCACCACCTTCTTCGGCGTGTACCTCTTCCGCAAGTTCGGCTTCTCGCAGGGCAAGACCGGCGACTACTTCGCCGTGGTGGGTTTGTTCATCGCCTTCAGCCAGGCCGTCGTGGTGCCCGTGGTGGCCAAGCGCCTGCCCGACTACCGGGTGTTGCGCTTCGCGTTCTTCGGTGTGGCGTTGGCGATGAGCGGGTTCTTCCTCGCCTCGTCGTCGTGGCAGCTGTGGGCGATCATCCCGGTGTTCACGTTCTTCAACGGTCTGGTGATGGCCAACCAGTCGAGCCTCATCTCGCGCTCGGCCGAGCCCGGCCGGCAGGGCGAGGCGATGGGCATCTCGAGCAGCGTGATGAACCTCGCCCAGGTGCCGGCCAGCATTCTGGTGGGGTTCATCACCGGGTCGATCACGTCGAGCACACCGCTGGTGGTGGCAACGATATGCATCGCCGCGGCGGGCGTGGTGTTCGTCGCCTTCTTCCGACCGACGTATGTGTCGACCGGTCAGGCGGGGGCGGCCACCCGGCCGTAACTGGTGGTGCGCTGTTCGGCGCGCCGGCCGAGTTGCTCGGCCAACTGGGTGAACCGCTGCGGCGTCATCTCCTGGCCGTGGGCGGCGCCCGCTGCACGCGAGATGTTCTCGTTCATCAGCGTGCCGCCCATGTCGTTGCAGCCGCTGTTCAGCAGTTGCACCGCGCCGGTGAGGCCGATCTTCACCCAGCTCACCTGGACGTTGGGGATGAGCCCGTTGTACGCGATGCGCGCGATGGCGTGCATCAGCAGCGTCTCGCGGAACGTGGGGCCCCGGCGCGACCGCTTCTGCAGATAGATGGGCGACGCCATGTGCACGAATGGCAGACCGACGAACTCGGTGAAGCCGCCGGTCTCCTTCTGCAGGGCGCGGGTGACCAGCATGTGGCGGGCCCAGCTCTCGGGGTGCTCGACCGAGCCGAACATGATGGTGACGTTCGAGTGCAGCCCGATGCGATGCGCCTGGCGGTGGCACTCGAGCCACTCCTCGGTGTTGATCTTGTCGGGGCACAAGATGGCCCGCACCTCGTCGTCGAGGATCTCGGCGGCGGTGCCGGGCAGCGAGGCCAGGCCGGCCTCCTGCAGCCGCAGCAGGTAGGTGTGCAGGTCTTCGCCCAGCCGCTTCGCGCCCTCGGTGACCTCGAGCGCAGTGAACCCGTGCACGTGCATGTCGGGCACCGCCTGCTTCACGGCGCGGGTGACGTCGATGTAGTAGTCGCCGTCGAAGTCGGGGTGGATGCCGCCCTGGAGGGTGACCTCGGTGGCGCCCATGTCCCACGCCTCGCGCGCCCGGTCGGCGATGTCGTCGAGGGTGAGCAGATACGGCGTGCCGCGCAGGTTCAGGCTGAGCTTGCCCTTCGAGAAGCCGCAGAACTTGCACTTGAACGTACACACGTTGGTGTAGTTGATGTTGCGGTTGTGCACCCACGTGATGGCGTCGCCCACCGCCTCGCGGCGCAGCTCGTCGGCCAGTTCGGCGATGGCCACCACCTCGGGGCCGCGGGCCCGGAACAGCGAGACGATCTCGTCGAAGCCCACCTCGTGGCCCATCCGCACACCGTGGAGGATCTCGTCGATGGCCGAACCGGGTCGGGTGGCCGCGCGGCCGGGCACCAGCGTGGTGGGTTCGGTGTTCGCGCCGCTGTACCACTGCGTGCTGCGGTGGCCCACGAGCACCACCTCGGCGCCGTCGTGCACCACATCGGCGGCGGTGACCTTCTCGGGCCAGATCGCGCCCGGGTCGTCGCGGCCGAGGCATTCGGCGTCGCTGCGGTCCATCACGGGGAAGTGCAGCGCCGGGTCGAGCCAACGGGCAGGCTGGCGGACGAACTCGGGGTAGATGGTGAGGCGCGGGGCCAGTGCGAAGCCACGGGCCTCGGTGACCTCGCGCAGCAGGTCGAGGTCGGGCCACGGCCGCTCGGGGTTCACGTGGTCGGCGGTGACGGGTGAGACGCCGCCCCAGTCGTCGATGCCCGCGTCGAGCAGCACGCCGAAGTCGTCGCTCAGGTTCGGCGGTGCCTGCAGGTGGATGTCGGCGGGCAGCACGAGGCGCGCCATCGCCAGCGTCCACAGGTATTCGTCGGGCGGGCAGGCCTTGGTGCGCTGCATGCCGGTGCGGAGCTTCGGCAGGAAGTTCTGCACGATCACTTCCTGCACGTGGCCGTGCCGGGCGTGGCTGGCGGCGATGGCCTCCATCGCGGCGATGCGGTCGATGCGGTCGTCGCCGATACCCACGAGGATGCCGGTGGTGAACGGGATCTGCAGTTCACCGGCGGCCTCGAGCGTGGCGAGGCGGCGGGCGGGCACCTTGTCGGGCGCGGCCTGGTGGCACTCGAGGTCGTCGCGCATGCTCTCGAGCATCATGCCCTGGCTCGGCGACACCGGGCGGAGCATGGCCAATTCGTCGTGGTACAGCGCACCGCAGTTGGCATGGGGCAGCAGGCCGGTCTCGTCGAGCACCAGCTTCGCCATGGCCGCCACGTAGTGCACCGTCGAGTCGTAGCCGTGTTCGCGCAGGAACTCGCGGGCCACCTCGTAGCGCTCCTCGGGTCGTTCACCCAGGGTGAACAACGCCTCGTGACAGCCGCGCCGCGCGCCCTGGCGGGCGATCGACAGCACATCATCGGGGAGGAGGTAGATCTTCTCCAGCCTGGCCGGCGGCTGAGCGAACGTGCAGTAGCCGCACTGGTCGCGGCACAGCATGGTGAGCGGGATGAACACCTTGGGCGAGTAGGTGATGCGGGTGCCGTGGGCGCGATCGCGAACAGCGCGGGCAGCGAGCATCAGGTCGTCGAGGGAACCCTCGAGCAGCATGGCACGATCAGGGCGCGTCATGGCAGAACCTCCGGAACGGATGAATGGGTTGTGCCAGAGCACAGCCGGGACATCGTGCCGATGCGAGAAGGTGCACCATGCCCCGTACTGCCGTGCGTGGGGAGCACCCTACCAGACCATGCCCCTGCACGACGGGGCGTGCTTCAGCCGAGGGCGGAGGCCACGGCGCTCATCGACCGGTGCACCTCGTCGGAGGTATCGACAGGGAAGGCCGTCGGAAACGTGGAGAACCGGGCGATCACGGTCTGGGTGGTGCGCTCGACCCAGCAGAACTGGCCGAAGATGCCGATCCCGCTGAAGCAGGTGCCGCGCTCGATCACCCAGAAGGCATTGCGGTACATCGACCACTCGGGCTCGGTGTCGCGGAACGCTGCCACGGCTGCATCGTCGCCCTCGCGGGTGTCGCGCACCCAGTCGGCGGGCACCACCTGGCGGCCGGCCAGCGCACCGTCGCCCAAGTAGGCCAGCCCGAAGCGCGCCAGGTCGCGCAGCGTGCAACTCATCCCGCCCTCCACGACCGGGTGCCCCAAGGGGTCGAGCATGATGTCGGCATCGTGCTCCTGGCCGAGTGGGCCCCACAGGTCGCGCGACACGATGTCGGGGTAGCGCATGTCTTCCACCACCTCGAGCAGGCGGGCGGCGATGTTGGTGAGCGGCGAGCGGTAGTCGAACCAGGCGCCGTGCGGCCGGGCCAGACCGTACGTGCGGAAGTGGCCGAGGGTGCCGATAGGCGTGCGCGCGCCCAGCGGCCGGTAACTGGCCTGACGTTCGTACTCGAGCAGCGGGCTGTCGGCCTCGGGGTCGGCGTACAACTCGTAGTCCTCGACGAAGTCGGTGCCGGCGGTCATGTCGATGACATGGCGCACGGTGGCGCCGTCGAGGCTGGTGCCAGCGAACTCGGGTGCCACATCGCACACGAGGTCGTCGACCGACAGTCGGCCCCGGCCGATGGCGATGCCGAGCGCGGCGCCGCAGAACGACTTCGACACGCTCATCAGCAGATGCGGGGTGTGCTCGGCCATGCCGTTCAAGTAGCGCTCGTACACGATGTCGCCGCGGTGCACCACGCACACGGCGTCGCACTGGGTGTCTTGCAGGTGCTCGGCCCAGGTGGTGCGCGACCCGTCGGCACGGGCGAAGTCGACAGCGTCGAGTTCCACCGGCCGGCGGGGGAGCAGCAGGGGCGCGCCACCTCGGCGTGCGATGAGAGCCGTTGGGGCGAGTTCGCGAACACGCTGGAACGCGGTGCGGTTGTACGGCCAGTCCATCCAGTTGGCGAGGGTGACGGTGCGATCAGGTGCCATGGGATGCCTCACTCGATGGTCAGGGTGTCGAACAGTGCCAGCACGTTGGCGGCCGACACGCCCACCCGGTGGCCGGTGCGCGAGATGAAGCCGAACTGCACGCCGGTGGCGGCGTCGCGGGCGGCGAAGAACTGCTCGTGCCCGTCGCCGTCGACGATGACATCGGTGAGCAGCGACGCGTCGGAATCGGCGAGGCAGGCCCGGGCGTAGCCGGCGTTCAGCACGTCGATGGCGATGTGCTGCACACCGCTACCGTGGCGGGCCAGGTAGGCCGCCACGGATGGCGACGCCTCGGGGCCCACCAGCACGATGCTCACCCCGCCTGCAGCGAGTGCCACCACACCGGGTACGTCGCCGCCAGCGAGGGGTGTGGGGTGGAAGCCGAACGTGGCCGTGAACGACGCCACCGCCTCGGCCAGGCCGCCGACCGCGACGACGATGTGATCGATACGAGTGGCCACCGTGTCGAGGCCCGAACGGCTGCTGTCGGGCGCCGCTGGTTTGTCGGGTGCCGCGTCGGGACGGTGCCCGGCCACCTCGATGCGATGCGTCTCGGCCAACAGCACCCGGAACAGTTGCTCGGCGAAGTCGGGGTCGACGCCCGCGTCGATGGCGATCTGGCGCCGCGAGGTGATGACCTCGCGCACCCGGGCCGGTTGGATGACCGCGGTGCCCGCCACCCGCTTCACCTCGGCCACCTCCTCGCACACCGCCAACCGTTCGGCGACGATGCGCACGAACTCGCGGTCGAGTCGGTCGATGCGCTCGCGCAGGCCCGCCAGATCGCTCTGGCCGGAGGGCGGGGGGGTCGATGTCATGGCGCCACGGTAACAACCGGCCCGAGGTGGTGACGCAGACGGGCGGCCCGGTAGCATCTTCGGGTCCGTCGGGGCCGCCTTGGCGCCTCCTACGCGATGCCGTGCCATCACCCGATGGCGGCGGCGACCTCCGTCATCGGAAGGCTTTCATCATGGTCGACAAGAATGCAACCATCGGCACCCACAAGCTGCACGACACCGACACGGGTTCGCCCGAGGTGCAGATCGCGCTCCTCACGGCGCGCATCAACCAGCTCACTGATCACCTCAAGACCCACAAGAAGGATCACCACAGCCGTCGTGGTCTGTTGATGATGGTGGGCCGTCGTCGCCGTCTGCTCGACTATGTGAAGAACATCGACGTCGAGCGCTATCGCGAGATCATCGCCAGGAACGGCCTGCGCCGCTGATCACCCGGCGTCCACCCGTTCGGGTGATGCCGCTGGTAGCCTCCGAGGCGATACAACCAACCGAGCGGATACTGGATCGGTTGTCAGTCGCCTTTGCCGAGGCACGCTCGTGTTCCGGCCACGCCGACTGGGAACCGGCCTCCGCTCCAACTGTCGAGGCGCGAGAAACAACGCGCCCGACCGAAAGGAGTACGTGATGGCTGATGCCATTCGCGTGTCGGCACCTATTTCGGGTACCGACAAGACCCTGTCGTTCGAGACCGGCAAACTCGCTCAGCAGAGCCAGGGTGCCGTCATCGGTTCGATCGGCCGTACCACGGTGCTCGCCACCGCCAACGCTGCCAAGGACGTCCGTCCGGGCACCGATTTCTTCCCCCTCACCATCGACGTCGAAGAGCGTGCCTACGCCGCCGGCAAGATCCCTGGCTCGTTCTTCCGTCGTGAGGGCCGTCCCACCGAGGACGCCATCCTCACCTGCCGTCTCACCGACCGTCCGCTGCGCCCCGCCTTCCCCGATGGGTTCCGCAACGAGGTGCAGGTGGTGCTCACCATCCTCGGCGCCGACCAGGCCAACCCGCAAGATGTGCTCAGCATCAACTCGGCTTCGGCCTCGGTGCTGACCAGTGGCAACCCCTTCGACGGCCCCATCGGTGCCGTTCGTGTCGCGTTCAGCCAGAGCGGCGAGTGGATTGCTCACCCCACCTTCGAAGAGGGTGAGGCCAGCACGTTCGAACTCGTCGTCGCCGGGCGCGAGCTCGACAACGGCGATGTGGCCATCATGATGGTCGAGGCCGGTGGCACGTCGAAGAGCTTCTCGTACTACGAGGCCGGCGCCCCGAAGGTGAACGAGGCCGTGC
>JBAXSU010000075.1:0-14920 GCA_037130535.1 Actinomycetota bacterium | reverse complement strand
CGACACCACCACGACCGACTCCACGCCGAACAATGGCAACTCACGATGGGCACCGACCGGGCCATCACCGTCCGCGCACGCGACGGAACCCTGCTCATGACCACGGGGCCCCCGGTGCAGCAGTGGGCCTGAGCCCGGCCGCGATCAGCCGGCGGCGGGGCGATAGACGGTGAACACCTTGCGCAGCGTCTCGTGCACGGTCCACACACCCTGCCAGCCGATGGGGAAGATGCAGCTCGAACCGGCCGTCAGCTCGACGGGCTCTTCGCCGTCGGCCTGCACGGTCATGCGGCCCGACAGCACGTAGATCACTTCGCCGCGGGTGAGGAACTCCCAGCGCGAGGCACCGGGCTCGCATTCCCAGGTGCCGGCGGTGACGGTTTCGTTGTCGAGGAACACCTGGGCGCGGGTGGTGATGGGGCCGGTGAGCGGTTCGGCCGACGGCTGGCCGAGGGGCTTCTCGGCCAGGTCGGCAGCGGCGATCTCGGCGGCACGGAAGTGAATGGTCATGGCGGTTACGCTAGCCCGCACGGGACGTAGCGCCCTGGTGCCGTCGATGCAGGGCCGTCGATGCAGAGGTGAAGGGCCGACGACGTCAATCGGGGCGGTCGACGGCGTGCGGCAGGGTGTAGCTGTTCTCGAACTCGTCCTGCAGCACGACGGCCACGCCAACGGTGGTGTCGATGACCAATTCGTCCTCGAGGATGCGCGTGCGGTATGTCCACCCGTCGGGCATCTTCAGTCGCTCGCCCAGCGCAGGCAGGCTCGCTTCCGACATCGTGGGGTCGACGCCGATGCACAGCGCCTGCATCACGTACGCCGTGCCCTGCGGATCGACCAGTTCGTACACGGCCTTGCCGGCGTCGAAGTAGAACGTGGCACCGCGGTCGACATGGCGGATGGTGTAGGGCCCGGCAGTCAGGCTGGGGCCGAGGTCGAGCAGGGCGATGCGGCGCATCAACAGCCCGTTGAACTCGCGCAGCACGGGCTCGACCGGGGCCACTTTGGTGCCCAGGCCGTCGAGCATCCAGTGCCGCGGGCCGTTCAGCTTCACGAATGCTGCACCCATCTCGGCGGCGATGTCGGCAGCGACGAGGGTGTCCCACAGTTCCGCCGGGCAGTCGTTCAGCATCTGGGTGCCGTACACCTCGGCCTGCAAGACGTCGCCGCGCACGAAGACGGCCAGCACCTCGCCGTACCGCACGCCACGCATGTTGTCGATCAGTCGCTCTGAGTTCACATCTGGCAGCGTAACTGACACAATGCACCGGCCCAGCAGCCAGTCCGCGAGACTGGCGCCGTGCCCCGCCTGTTCGCCTCCGACGACGACCACGACCTGGTGAAGGCCGAGCGCGACGTACACGCCGCGTTCGACGGACTCGACCTCGACTTGCAGGCCCTCACCGCCGTCAGCAACATCTTCCGTGCCGCCACCGCGGTGCGCAACCACATGGAGAACGGCATCCTCGCCGAGCACGACCTCTCGTGGAGCGCCTTCACCTCGCTGTTCGTGCTGCGGGTGTGGGGCGAGATGGATGCCCGCTCGCTGGCGGCCGAGGCCGGGGTGACCGCCGCCACGCTCACCGGCGTGATGAAGACGCTCGAGGCCCGCGGCATGCTGCGCCGCAAGGGCGACCGCGCCGACGGCCGCCGGGTGGTCGCGTCGCTCACCGCCAAGGGCCGCAAGGTGGTCGACGAGATCATGCCCGCCTTCAACCGCCACGAAGCCATGGTCACCCAGGCGCTCACCGACGACGAGTTGGTCGATCTGGCGCGCAGCCTGCGCACCATCTTGCGCACAGTCGACGCGATCGACCTCTAGGCCCGATCAGCGCGCGCCGAACGCGGCGGCCTCGCGCACCAGCCACAGGAACGCCGGGTCGACCTGGTCGCTGAGCATCTCAGGGTGCCACTGCACGGCGAACACCTCAGGCCGGCCCTCCACCTCGAACGCTTCCACCACACCGTCGTCGGTGGTGCCCGTCACCACCAGGCCTGCACCGTGGCGACCGACGGCCTGGTGGTGGAGGCTGTTGGTCGAAGTCTCGGGCCCGTACAGCTCGGCCGCCCTCGATCCGGCCGTCACCCGCACCGTGTGGCAGCGATCGATGCGCGGCTGGTCCCACCGACCGTGCTCGGGCAGGTCGAGGTGCTGGATCAGCGTGCCGCCGAGGGCGATGTTCAGCAGCTGCGCGCCACGGCACACGCACAGCATCGGTAGGCGGGCCGCCAGCGCGGCACGGATGAGGGCCAGTTCCCAGTCGTCGCGGCCGCGCTCGACCGCACCCAACTGCGGGTGCGGTTCCTCGCCGTACAGGGCGGGGTCGGGGTCGGCGCCGCCGGTCATCACGAGGCCGTCGAGGCGCTCGACGATCTGTTCGGCGTCGCTGTTGCGGGTGAGCTGCACGGGCAGCCCACCTGCCTTCTCGATGGCCTTCGGGAACTCGCTGAGGTGCACGTCGAGTTCCTCACCGCGCAGCGCCACGTAGTCGAACACCGGCACGGCCTCGGCGGGCATGCGCCGCCCCGACAACCCGATCAGCGGCTTGCGCCGGGCGCCGGCGGTACTGGCGACGCTCATGCCCACTGCACTCTCATGCCCACTGCACTCTCACGCCCACTGCACTCTCACGGGCAGGCGCTTCATCCCGCAGATGAAGTTGCTGCGCAGCCGCTCGATCGGGCCGTCGATCTCCACGCTGGTCAGCCGCGGCAGCAACTCCTCGAACACCACCTTCAGTTCCATGCGGGCCAACTGCGCCCCGAGGCACAGATGCGGGCTGCGCAGGTTGAACGCCACCTGGTCGTTGGGGGTGCGGTTGATGTCGAACCGGAACGGGTCGGGGAACTGGCGCTCGTCGTAGTCGGCCGAGCTGAACCAGATGACCACCTTGTCGCCCTTGCGGATCTGTTGGCCGTGCAGTTCGGTGTCGGTGGTGGCGGTGCGCCGGAAGTGCATCGTGACGGTGCCCCAGCGCAGCACCTCCTCGACGGCTCGCTCGACGACGGCGCTGTTGCCGTCGATGCACGCCTGACGCAACTGGGCGAACTGGTCGGGCCGTTCGGCCAGCGCCTTCAGCCCGGCAGCCATCGTGTAGCGGGTGGTGTCGTTGCCGGCACTGACCATCAGTACGAAGAAGTTCTTGAACTCGAGGTCGGTGACGGCCTCGCCATCGATGGTGGGCTCGAGCAGCTTGCTGATCACATCGTGCGCAGGGCAGGCCCGGCGTTGGTCGGCCTGGGCCTCGGCGTAGCGGTACAGGTCGAGCGCCGCGGGCGAGCGGAAGGGGATGTGCTTGAACTCGTCGGTGTCGGTGAGGCCCACCGGGTGCTCGGTCATCTCCGGGTCGAAGTTGCCCAGCAGCGCGTCGCCTCGCTCGACCAGCCAGTCGCCGTCGCTGTCGGGCACACCCAGCAGGCGGCCGAGCATGCGCATCGGCAACTGCTTGGCGACGCGATCGACGAACTCGAAGCGGTCGCCCTGCTCGCGAGCCTCGAGCACCACGCTGCGGGCCAACTCGCGGATGGCCTCCTCGTAGCCGTACACCTCACGGCGGCTGAACGGCTTGCTCACCAGGCGCCGGTAGCGGGTGTGCTCGGGCGGGTCGTACTCGAGCATGTTGCGGCGCAGTTCGAAGTCGTCGGCCTCGATCTCTTCCAGGGTGATGCCCTGGGCGCTGCTGAACAGTTCGACGTGCTGGCTCACGTACAGCAGATCGGTGTAGCGGGTGACGGCCCAGAAGCCCTTGCCGCCGTCGTGTTCGGGCCACCAACTGACGGGCTGGGTGTCGCGCAGCCGCCTGAAGGTGGCGTGCGGGAATCCGTTCAGGTACGAGTCGGGATCGACGATGTCGAGGTCGTCGGGGCCGAACACCACGTTGCCGTCGCGGTCGAGGTCGGGGCCGCTGCTCATGCCTGCTGCTCGAGCGTCGTGCCACCGGCGAACGTGGTGCCCACCTGGCGGAAGTAGCCGCCGATGATCTCGCGCACCTCCAACCGGTGCAGTTCCTCCACCGGGCTGTGGTGCAGGTCGATCTCGCCGTCGCCGCTCCAGGCCTGGCCCAGTTCCACGTCGCGGCCGCTCATCGTGACCAGTTCGTGGTAGCTGTCGGTGCCGTCGCCCTCGATGCGCGGCATGAACCGCGAGTGCACCATCGGGTGCCCGTTCACGAAGCCGTTGGTGACGCTCTGGTCGCGCAGGGTGACGCGCAGGTCGAGGATGCGCCGGTCGTGGTGCGCGACGGTGGCGGCGAAGCGCCCACCCGGGGCGATGCGCGGGCCGGCCTTGCCGACGGTGACGGGCCGGGTCTGCCAGATGCTGCCCAACTTCTTCGGGTAACCCTGGAAGTGACCGCGCACGAGGGCGAAGTCCTTGTCGACCCAGATGTACACGCACCGGCTGTACACCGTGTTGCGATACATGCATCGCACCACGACGAACGCCTCTTTGTACTGGGCGCGGATGGGGTCGTCGAGTTCGGCGAAGTCGTCGCCGCAGCTCTGCCAGTCGGCCGAGATGACCGCGACGGCGCCGGGGTCCATGTCGTCGGGCACCAGGGTGAGCGGCTCGGGCAGCAGCTCGGCCACACGTGCCGGATCGGTGCGGTACTCGACGGTGACGAGGTCGCCGCTGTAGTGCCACGGCATGTGCGGCAAGATGGAGGCGCCGCCCAGGGCCGTGCGAGGGAAGATGAACCCGTTCAGTGCGGTCATGGCGGCCACTATAGTTTGGCCCCGAAAGACTTTTGGACGGGAAGGGAACCCAGCGCCGTGGCCGACATCCGCCGCATCCTGCTCGACGGCTACGCCACCGTGATGGTGCGCGACGGCGAGCACCTCGTCGCCCGCGACGGCCGCACCGTGGCCGCCGACCAAGCCGTGCACCTGCCCCCGGTGGAGCCGACGAAGATCATCTGCTGCCACCTCAACCACGTCAGCCGGGTGCAGGAGTTCGGCGTGTCGCTGCCGCCCGCCCCCACCTACTTCCACAAGCCGGTCAGCGCGCTGAACGCGCACGGCGCCGCGGTGGTGCGCCCCAGCAATTGCAAGTGGCTGAACTTCGAGGGTGAGGTGGCCATCGTCATCGGCCGCACCTGCCGCAACGTCAGCCACGCCGAGGCGGGCGACTACATCGCCGGCTACACGGTGGCCAACGACTACGGCCTGCACGACTTCCGCGACACCGACAGCGGCTCGATGCTGCGGGTGAAGGGCGCCGACACGCTGTGCCCGCTGGGCCCCGGCCTCGTCACCGACTGGGACTTCCGTGGCAAGCGCATCCGTACGCTGGTGAACGGTGTGGTGAAACAGGACGGCAGCACCGACGAGATGGCGTGGGACATGCACTACCTGGTGGCCGACATCGCCCGGCTCATCACCCTGGTGCCCGGCGACGTGATCCTCTCGGGCACGCCCGCCATCAGCCGCAGTGTGCAGCCCGGCGATGTGGTGACGGTGGAGGTGGAGGGCCTCGGTGCGCTCACCAACACCATCGTCGAGGGCCCGGTGCCGGTGAGCGACGAAGTGGGCGCCCAGCCCACCGAGACCGAGGAGGTGCTCAGCACGGCGATGGGCGGCGACTGGCCGCTGCGCGGGCAGCGCCGACCGCGGGCTACCGAGCGCGAGGAACTGCCCTTCCCGCGGGTGCGGCCCAAGTTGCCGGAGGGCATGCAGTGAGCCCGTTCCAGGGAGGCAACCGCACCGACGTCGGCGGTGTGCCGGTGAGCACCGACCACTACATCGGCGGCCGCCGGGTGGCCAGTGCCGCCACGTTCGACGACCGTTCGCCGCTCGACTGGTCGGTGAAGCTGGCCGACGTGTCGCGCGGCGATGCTGCGGTGGCCGAGCTGGCGGTGAGCGCCGCTGTCGACGCCTTCCCCGAGTGGGCGGCCATGGGCGTGAAGGGCCGCGGTGACGTGATGCGCCGGGTGGCCGATCTCATCGACGAGCACGTGCCATCGCTGGCCACCGTCGAGTGCCTCGACATGGCGATGTTGGAGGAGAGCCTGCGCCTGCGTGTGCTGTCGCGCGGGGCCCGCAACTTCCGCGCCTACGCCGACCTGGCCGAGCAGTACACCGAACGGGTGTGGTCGTCGAACGGCACTGCCAACCGGGTGATGCGCATGCCGGCCGGCCCCACCGTGGTGATCACGCCGTGGAACGCCCCGTTCATGCTCAGCACCTGGAAGTGCGCGCCCGCACTGGCGGCCGGCAACACCGTGGTGCTGAAGCCCGCCGAGTGGAGCCCGCTCAGCTGCAGCCTGCTGGCCGACCTGTGTCACGCCGCGGGCATGCCTCCCGGGGTGTTCAACGTGGTGCAGGGCATCGGCGAGGAGGTGGGTGCGGCGCTGGTGGCCGACCCGCGCTTGAAGCGCATCAGTTTCACCGGCTCGCCCGACACCGCCCGCCACATCGGCCGGGCCGCGGCCGGCAACATCGTGCCGTTCACCGCCGAACTGGGCGGCAAGGGGCCGTTCATCGTGTTCGCCGACGCCGACCTCGAAGCTGCGGCGAAGAAGGCCGCCGGCCAGTACGACGATTCGGGGCAGGTGTGCCTCGCGGGCACGCGCGTCCTGGTGGAAGCCAGTGTGCGCGACGAGTTCCTGCACCTGTTCCATCACTTCGCCGATCAGCATGTGCTGGGCGACTCACGCGAGCCGTCCACCACGATCAGCCCGATGATCCACCCCGAGCACGCCGCACGGGTGGCCGGGTTCGTCGAGCGGGCACGCACCAACGGCGACACCGTGCTGCGCGGCGGCGCTCGCTCGCCGCTCGGTGGCGACGACGGCCTGTGGTACGAGCCCACGCTCGTCGAACCACGCAGCAACGACAGCGAGGTCGTACAGCACGAGGTGTTCGGGCCGGTGCTCACGTTCCAGACGTTCGCCGACGAGGCCGAGGCCGTACACCTCGCCAACAGCACCGCCTACGGGCTGTCGGCCATCGTGTACACGTCATCGCAGGAACGGGCCGAGCGGATGGGTCGGGCCGTGCGGGCAGGCACCATCTGGACCAACTGCTTCCTGGTGCGCGACCTCACCGCACCGTTCGGTGGCTGCGGTATCAGCGGCATCGGCCGCGAGGGCGGCGACTACGCGCTCGACTTCTACAGCGACCTGAAGATGTTCCAGGTGCTCGACGGCACGACACACTGACCCACGGGCTCAGCCTGCCGTTCAGTAGAGGTGGAGGTAGTGCTCCATCTCCCAGTCGGTCAGCACGCCACCGGCGTCGTCGGTCCACTCGTTGCCGGCGCCGAGGAAGCGCTGCAAGTCGTAGCGACGCAGTTCCAGATACGCCCGGCTGAGGTCGGCACCCATGGCCTCCTGCAGCACGCTGTCGGCCTCGTAGGCCGCGATGGCCTCGGCCAGCGAGTGCGGCGTGTGGCGGTCGGTGTTGGGCTCGCTGTCGGCATCGCCGATCTGCGGGTCGCCACAGTCGAGGCCCTCCGAGACGCCCACCAACGCCGCGTTCAGCATGGCCGCAGCAGCGAGGTAGGGGTTGGCCGAGCCGCACGGCATGCGGTTCTCGATGCGGGTGGCCGCACCGCGCTCGCCGGGGATGCGGTAGGTGGAGAAGCGGTTGTCGAGGCCCCAGTTGGCCCAGTAGCCGGCAATGATGCCGGGGATGAGGCGGCGGTAGCTGTTCACCGTGGGGGCCGACAGCAGGGCAAGACCCTCGTGGTGACGCAGGAGGCCACCCAGGCTCTGGCGGCACAACTGCGAGATGCCGTGTTCGGCGTGCACGTCGTCGAATGCGTTCGGCCCGCCGTCGAGGGGCGACACCGAGAAGTTGATGTGCAGGCCGCTGCCCACCAACACCGGGCTGGGGCGGCCCATGTAGGTGACCACGTAACCCTTCTCGGCGGCCAGGTCACGGGTCATCTCCTTGCAGATGAAGGCCCGGTCGGCGGCATCGAGCGCCGGCCCGTACTTCATGTTCAGCTCCATCTGGCCGGGGCTGAACTCGCCCATCATCCCCTCGAGGTCGAGTTCGCAGTGCTCGGCCGCGTCGAAGAAGTCGAACATCAGCCCCGAGGTGTCGCCACCCCTGCCGACGCCGTACACACGGTGCGACGGGATGTGCAGCGGCACGTAGCCGCCCGGCGCCGAGGCGTCGGGCTGCATCACGTAGAACTCCATCTCGAAGCCGAGCATCGGCTCGTAGCCGAGCGCCCGCCACGCCTCGACGGCGTTGGCGAGCGCAGTGCGCGGCGCCAACGCCAACGGGGCGTGCTGGTACTCGAGGTCGGCGATGACGACATCGGTGCCGGTCTCCCAACCGGGCCGCCGCGTTTCGCGCAACGGCACGGTGGACATGTCGGGGAACCCGACATCGGCCGAGTACCCCTCCACCATCTGGATCTCACCATCGATGCCCATCGTGAGCGTGGTCACCGCGTGGTGACCATGCTCGTTCAGGCGCCGCTCAGGCACATACCGACCGTGCGACAACCCATTGAGGTCGCACCACATCACTCGAACTCGACGTTCCCCCATGGCCGGAAAATGTAGCACCGCCGAGAGATCGTTCGCTCCCTAAGGAGTTGTTCAGGTCACTCGTGCTCGATCGCGTGCTGGGCCACCCGGTCGACGGCGTCCTTCTTCGACACCGCCGCCCAGATGGCGATGATCACCACGAGCACGATGCCGACCGTGCGGCCCCACTCGTATTCGGGCAGCGGCTTGGTGCCCTCGATGAACTGGGCCGAGATGCCGAGCACGCAGGTGGCCAGACCGATCACCACGGCCACGATGTCGATCGGGTTCTTCAGGGCGAAGTTGCGCGCCGCGCCGAGACAGACGAGCAGGTAGACGAAGCAGATCAACATGCCGCCCACCACCGTGGTGCCCAGGAACCCGTTGAACACGTCGTAGTTGAAGAACGCGTCGGGGCCGGCCGGGTCGAGCAGTTCGGCGCCGTACTTGATGAGCGCCCACAGGGTGAGCGCGATCGTGATGACGAACACCGTCAGGCTGCCGGCCACCGGCAGCTGCTTGGCGTTGGTCTTCGCCAGTGCCTTCGGCAGCACGCCGTCGCGGCCCAGCGAGAACACACCGCGGGCAGCGGCGAGCTGGAAACCGATGCCCACGGCGAGCACGTCGAGCAGCACGGCCAGTTCGATCCAGATGAGAGCCCAGCGACCCAGGTACTCCTCGGCCATCGGGGCGAAGTCGAACAGCTCCGCCGTCGAGCCGACCGCCAGCGTGTACTGGGTGATCACGTAGAACACGCCGACGATCAGCACGGTCGCCAGCACCGCACGCGGGATGCTGCGCTTGGGATCCTTGGTCTCTTCGCCAAGGGCCGCCGACAGCTCGAAGCCGACGAACATGAGGATGGCGAACAAGATGCCCTTGAACACCGAGCCGCCCTCGGCCACGTTGCCCGGGTTGAACGACGACAGCGAGTTGCCACCAGGGCCACCATCGATGATGACGGCGATGAACAGCAGCAGGAACGGCACCACCGACAGCACGATGAGGCCCAACTGCACCTTCATCGAGGCCTGCACGCCGAACACGTTCAGGCCGAAGATGAGCGCAGCGATGATGAACGACCACACCCACCAGGGCAGGTCGAGGCCGAGATGGTCGTTGAAGAAGCTGTGGGCCAGCAGACCACCGATGATGGCGATGCCGGGCCCGGCCAGTGCCGTGGCCGCGCTGTGGTAGACGCCGGCGGCGAACACCGCGGCACGCTTGCCCAGCGAGCGGGCGACGAACTCGTACACGGTGCCGGTGCCGCTGTAGCGCTTGGCGAACTCGCTGACGATGCGGCCGAGGGCCAGCATGCCGATGGTGGTGACGACGATGACGAAACTGCCCACCCCGCCGCTGAGGCTGGCGAGGATGCCGCCGAGCAGAGCGCCGGAGAACACCGGGCCGACGGCCAGCGACTGGGCGACGCAGTCGAGTGTGGAGAGTTGGCCGGATGCCAACCGCGGAGCTTCTGTAGACATGGTGCTGACCCCCGTGCAGCTTGTGCAGATCCGCCCTACCGGATCGTTAGGGAACAAAGTACCAGACCGAGCCACCCGCGCCGTTCAATGACGGGCTGATCACCTCGCGTCGACGGGGAACCACATCTGGATGTTGCCCGTGCCGGCCGCGTTCTCGTAGTCGCTGAGGGCGATGCCAGGCGAACTCCACTGCGGGCCGCCGAGGGCACCGGCCATCACGACGTAGTGGGCGAAACGGGCCTCGGGCGAGAAGCGGCGGAACTCGGGGTACTCGGCCAGCACCGTGGCGTGGTCGCCAGCTGCGAGCAGGGCCATCACCCGTTCGTCGGCGGCGCGGTGCTCGGTGCTGACGATGTGCACCGGGTCGCTCGGCTCGTGCTGGCGCAGTTGGCGCAGCGGCCAGAACTTGTGCGACATCGCACCGCTGGCCAGCACCACCACACGGCGGTCGGAGCGGCGGATGGCCTCGCCGAGCACCTCGCCGAACACCACCATGTCGTCGAACTCGGCGGTCTGGCACACGCTGGCCGACATCCAGGCCTCGTCGCCCTGCAGGAACGGGGTGAGGTAGATGGTGGCGTACTTCACGGGCAGACACGGGTCGGCGCTGGCGTGCACCCAGGTGTCGGTGCGCTCGGCTGCCACGGCCTCGACCAAGTGGGCGAGGTGCGGGTCGCCCGGCAGGTCGTACGGCATCTGCGGGTTGCCGCGGGGCAGCTCTTCGCTGGTGAAGCGGCCGTTGCGCCGCTCGCTCGCCGACACCACCCACTCGAACGTGGTGAACCAGTGCGAGTCGATGACGACGATCGTGTCGGGCCGCAGTGGGTCGATGTAGTCGCGGCGCATGCGGAACAGGCCGTCGCGCAGCGTGGTGTCGCGACCGTTGTTGATCTCCAGCCGCACCGCTTCGGGCAGCACAATCGGCGGCACGTGCGACACAAGCGCGGCTCCGACGATTGCTCCCACAGCACCCACCTCCCAGGTCGTTCGGCCCCGAACAATCTACAACACGCCGGACCGACCCTGCCGCGCAGTCGCGTTGCGCCGGGCCGACGCTCAGGCAGGCAGGAACCCGTACTTCGCCAGGATCGCCTGACCCTCGGCGCCGGCAACGAAGTCGACGAACGCCTGGGCGGCGGCGGCATTCGGAGCGTTCATGGTGACGACGATCGGGTAGTTGCTCACCACGTTCACGTCGGGGGCGATCGGCACGCCTGCAGCCGCATCGCCGGCCGCTTGCACGTCGGTGGCGAACACGATGCCCGCATCGGCCTCGCCGGCGGTCACCTTGGTGACCACGCCCTTCACCTTCTCCTCATAGCTCTTTGGCGTCACGGTGACGCTGGCGTTGGCCAGCACCTTGGCAGCACCCTTGCCGCACGGCACGGTGTCGGCGCACAGCACCACGATCAGATCGGGGTCGTCGAGGTCGGTCAAGTCGTCGAGGCCCTTCGGGTTGCCCGGCCCGACGATGATCTCGAACGTGTTCCGGGCCACCACCACCGGTTCGGTGGCGTTGCCGCCGGCCTCGGTGAGCTTGGCCATGTTCGAGTCGTCGGCCGAGGCGTACACGTCAGCCGGTGCCCCCTCGTTGATCTGAGTGACCAGGTCGCCCGATCCGGCGAAGTTGAAGGTGACTGTCGCGCCGGGATTGGCGACCTGGAAGGCGGTGCCCATCTCGGTGAACGCCTCGGTCAGCGACGAGGCGGCGAACACCACCACCGAGCCGGCGACTGCTGAATCAGAGGTGCTGGTCTGCGGGGCGCCGTCGCCGCCACACGAAGCGACCGCGATGCCCGCCATGGCGAGGGTGGCGAGGGCCAGACGACGAGCGGTGGGCATGTCCGGCAGATTAGTCATACATTGACTATTGGCGCAACTGCCCGACGATCAGTCGACGACGACCCGCCGTTCCACCTCGGCGACCCTGCCGACGGCGAGGTACCCGAAGCGGTGGTCGATGTCGCCGGTCACGGTCATGCGGCCGCCCCCGTCGAAGTGCGGCTCACGCCGCCACCACCAGCATCACCACCGCCAGCACCAGACGGGCCGACCAGCCGATGGTGCGGACCCAGTTGGTGCGCACCAGGCGGCGCACGTGGGCCGGGTCGTACGACTGCGCCAGCGCGGCGTGAGCGGGCACCTGCAGGAACACCGTGCTCGCCAGCACGATGGTCAGCAGCACGCCCCCGACGAAGGGCAGCATCCTGCCCACGCCGTCGGGCGGCCAGAAGAACAGGCCGAGCACGGTGAGGCCCTCCACCAACATCGGCAGCCCGACGACGAGCGAGGTGCGGTGCTGGTGTGCAACCTCGTAGGCGACGAACTGCTCGGCGCCCACGGCGGCAAAGAGCGGGTAGTGCACCACCTGCACGAACCAGATCAGGCCCGTCATCGCTGCGGTGGCGGCGAGGTGGAGCGACAGCAGCACGACGGCGGCGGTGGTCATCGCACCACCCGACGGATGCGGATCGGCCCCTTGCACGTCGACGGGTCGACCACGCGCCCGCCCTGGGTGATCTCCACCTCGCCTGCGGCCACCAGCCGGCGAGCCGCGGCGCGGGCCGGTTCCATCAACACCTGCCATCCCTCGGGCTCGACGGCGCGAGCGGCCTCGCTGGGGCAGATCGTGGCGCCGCGGGCCCGCGCATCGAGCAGCGTCCGGATGGCGGTCTCGAGCGCCTCGTCGACGGGCTGCACCTTGTGGCGGCGACAGGCATCCGAGCAGTAGCGCACCTCGTCCCAGTTGGCAGCCCACTTGGCACGCCACGTCATGGTGCGGCCGCAGGCGGCGCAGGTCTTGGGCGGCGGGGTCATGGGTGCGATTGTGGTCGACGGTGTCGGTCAGGGCGGTGGCGGAGATGCCGGAGATGCAACACGGCCCCGGGCGATCCGGACGAATGTCCGAACCGCACCGGGGCCGCAGAGCGAACCGGCGACTGGGTATCAGTCGTCGGCGTGTGCCTCGTCGAGTGCCGGGGCGTACCCGTCCTCACGCGACTTGGCAAGGGCGATACCGAGCACCAGCAGGCCGAACAGCGGCTTGGCCAGCACGTCGCCGATGGCGTAGCCCACCTGACGTGCCACCTCTGCGTTGGCGGCGTTGTCGATGAGCGAGGGCAGCATGTACGCAATGGGGTAGATGCCCCACGTGGCGAGGATGATGTAGCGCAGGCCGTCGACCAGCTTGCGGACGCCGTCGCTCTGGCGGCCGAGCGACTTGCCGAGCTCGACGAACAGCACGTACAGGATGTACAGGAACGGCAGCGTCGACAGCACGCCCCACATGGTGCGAGCGGAGGAGTCGGCGGCCGACACCTCACCGGGCCAGCCGAGCAGGATCATCGCAATGGCAGCGATGATGAGGCGCACGAGCAGGCTGCGGGTCTTGTCCTTGGCCAGCTTCAGCACGACGACCAGCTCGGCCAGCAGCAGCGGCACGGTGAGCAGCCAGTCGACGTAGCGGTAGCCCTCGTTGAAGGGCTTGCCGTCCTGCATGAAGCTCGTCCCGTCGAAGCTGAACGCGTCGTTCCACGAGTTGAAGATGCGGACGTAGTGGTAGAAGGCAATAGCGACGACGAGCGTCGAGAGCGTGACGGCCATGCGGTGCCGCGGAGCCACCCGATTCCTGACGAGCAGGAAGAAGATGAACGCCGCACCCATCGCTGCGATCACGAACGAGAACGAGTTGTAGACGAGGTAATACTGCGCCTTGCTCAACACCAGATCCATTGTGGACCTCCTTGTATTAGGTGCCGCCCTCCGCGACACTGCGGAAGGTTTAGCACTCCTTAGCGCTAATTGGCGTGGTTGAGCCGACACTTCTTCGCGGGTTGGCTACGGTGCCCTTCGTGGCAGCGCTTCTCACCCCCACGTTCGACGGTGCTGCCGCATGGGTCGACCAGCATCTCGGGCACCTCGTGTGCGACCCCGGCTCGGTGGCGCAGCCCGCTCGGCGCGGCGGCCAGCGCTCCGCCGATGCCGCCCTCGCCACGCTCGACGTCACCGGCTATGCGAAGCGGCGCAGCCAGGTGTACCCGGCGCGCAGCCGCGGCGCCACGGGGCTGTCGCCCTACATCCGGCATGGGCTCGTCACCCTGGCCGAGGCATCGGCCGCCGCCGCCGGCGCACCAGCCGCCGACCGGCGCAAGTTCGTCGACGAACTGTGGTGGCAGGAGTACACCCGCCACCTCTACGCACGGGTCGGTAGCCGCAACGCGGTGCCGCTGCGCCGGGAGCCTGCGGTTGCGTCGCCCGCTTGGCCCGACGTACTGCCCGACGACATGGTGTGCATGCAGCAAGTGCGCGACGAGTTGGAGCGCACCGGCTGGCTGGTGAACCAGACCCGGATGTGGACGGCCTCGCACTGGTCGGTGCGGGCGGGCGCCGATTGGCGCGAGGGCGAGGAGTGGATGTTCCGCCACCTGCTCGACGGGTCGCGGGCGGCGAACCGGTACGGGTGGCAGTGGTCGATCGGGGCGATGACCACCGATGCGTACGGCTTCTCGCGCTGGCAGGTCGAACGCCGCGCCCAGGCGTGGTGCACCTCGTGCCCGCTGGCTGCCAACTGCCCGATCCAGGACTGGCCGACCGCAACACCCGGCGAGGGGCTCGACGACGCACTGCTCCGCTCGGGCCCCGACCTGGCCGGGCCTGTGGCGGCCGAGGTGACCGCTACCCCCGAGGCAGTGTGGCTGACCGCCGAGTCGCTCGGCCTGCGCGAGCCGGCGCTGGCGGCCTGGCCCGACACGCCGGCTGTGTTCGTGTTCGACGAGCCGCTGCTCGCCCGGCTGCGGCTGAGCGCAAAGCGACTCGTGTTCCTCACCGAGACCCTCGCCGAACTGGCCGAGCACCGGCCGCTGCGCATCGTGCTCGGCGACCCGGTGACCGAGCTCGCCGGCACACCGCTGGCCGTCACGTTCGCACCGGTACCCGGCTTCCAGCACCGAGCGGCGC
>JBAXSU010000074.1:0-15169 GCA_037130535.1 Actinomycetota bacterium | reverse complement strand
TCTACGGTGTGAACGTAGCGCTCTAGCCGACTGAGCTAATCGCCCGGCTAGGGAGCCGAAGGTTAGCAGCGGTCGCCAGCGTTCACCACCGCCGCCGCACACACCCGCCGGCGCTCAGGCCAACAGATCGCAGGACCGTCCGAACATCGATGGCACCGACAGTGCGATGCGCTCCCACTCGGGGTCGTGGCGTTTGCCGGTGCGGTGCAGCATGACGTTCAGGCCGCTGATCACCCCGAAGCGATACCCCGACAGCGCGCGATAGAAGGCCACATCGTCGAGCGTCACCGGGCGTCCGATGGCGTCGGCGTACCACCCGATCACCTCGTCGAACGGGGGGAAGGTGGCGAGTCCGGCGGCGTCGGCCCAGCTGTCGACGTCGTTCATGAAGAGCAACCAGCCGAGGTCGAGCAGTTGTGCACCGATCCCGCTGATCTCCCAGTCGAGCACCGCCACCACCGACGCACCGTCGAACAGCACGTTGTTGGTCTGGAAGTCGCCGTGAAACACCCCCACATGCGGGTCGACCGGCAGCGACGCCAGCAGCAGGTCGCGGGTGCGTCCGCCGAGTGCGGCCCACTCGGGCTCGGCGGCCTTGGCCAGCAGCGGCGACCAGAAGGCCACCTCTTCGGCCAGGGCCCGGGGCTGCTCCCACCCGGGCAACGACACTCGGTGGTCGAGCCGGTGCACCTGCGCCAGCGCCTCGACAGCCGAGCGGACGACATCGGCGCAGGCCACGCCGGCGAACACCGGTGCCGGCTCGCGCACCTGGTAGGTCTCACCGGGCAGGAAGCGGACCATGAAGTAGGGCACGTCGAACCATCTCTCGTCGTCGTCCCACCACACCACCTCGGCCACCGGCACCCCGGCTGCACGCAACGCCTGCAGCAGCGGCACCTGGCGCAGCACGTCGGTGTTGCCCGCTCGCCGCACTCCCTTCGGTGGCATACGGGTGACGAGGCGATCGAGAACACCCGTGGCGTCGGCCACCGTGAAGCCGAACGAGAGACCGGCGTGGCCGGGCATCGGGCGGAGGTCGCGGACGACCGTGCCCTCGTGATAGTGCTCGCCGGCCCAGCGCTCGAGTTGGGCATGCAGTACGGCGGTGTCGAACCCGGCCATCAGGGAGTCGTCCGTTCGACGCACGCGTTGCCCATCCCCTGCCGGTCGCGGTACGACTCGGTGCCGGTGGGGCACTGCTGGTCGAACGGCACGAGCGAGCGCACCACCGCGTCGTAGGGTCCGTCGCAGAGCACCTCGGATGCTTCGAGCGTGACGCTGAGCGTGACGCAGTCGCCGGCTCTGAGGATGTTGTCAGGCGCTGCAGGGTCGCTTGGCGAGGTGAAGATTCGGCCCACCACCAGCAGGGCGATACCCGCCACCGCCATCGAGATCATGAACCGCCAGGGCACCTTGGCGGGCGTGACCGGCATCGGCGCGGTGCTGACCGAACCATGCGCGTAGCCAGCACTCGTCGCGGAGCCACCCCGGGCGGAGGCGGGCCGGGCCGTGCGGAGGTCGGCCAACTGCTCGTCGTAGACGCGGCGCAGCGTCGGATCGCCGAGCACCCGCCAGGCATCGTTCACCGCTGCCATGCGCGCCGAGGAGCCGACACCGTGTCGATCGGGGTGGGAGGCGCGCGCGGCACGGCGGTATGCGGCGCGGATCTCGCTCGGAGGGGCACCTGGAGCGACGCCCAACACCTCGTAGTGGTTCACTCCACGATGCTGCCACCGCAGCGCCAGTACTCGCCTGCCGAGCGGTCGAGGAATCCGTAGTCGACCAGATATCGCCGCAGCGCCGCCGTGTCGGGGTGGCGCACCCGCAGTATCTCGTTCACCGTGGCCTCGCTGTACCGGCGACCGGGTTCGAAGTCCTGCGCGAGCCAGTCGAGGACGAGCAGTCGCTTGGCCCGCTTCACCGGGATCGACACCAACTGCTGGCCCCGCACGAACGGAGCGAGGGCGCGCACACGGCCATCCGCGGACAGGTGCGCAGCTGGCCCGGATGGCGCCGCTGCTGATTGGTCGCCCGACACGTCAGTAGCCGAGGTCGGTGTAGACCGGGCCGATCAACTCCTCGCCGGCGCCGAACCGCTTCACGTTGGCGGTGATCCGCTCGCTCAGCAACGGCACGGCCATAGCGGGCGTGTTGCCGACGTGCGGGGTGATGATGCAGTTGTCGAGCGACCACAGCGGGTGCCCGTCGGGTAGCGGTTCGGGGTCGGTCACGTCGAGGGCGGCACCGCCGATCTCACCCTGCTGCAAGGCCCACACGAGATCGTCGGTGACGATGTGCTTGCCGCGGGCCACGTTCACCACCCAGGCGTGCTGCTCCATCATCTCGAACTCGTTGCGCGACAGCATGCCCTCGGTCTCGTCGGTGAGCGCGAGGGCGAGCACCACGAGGTCGGCACCGACGAGTGCGTCGATGTAGCGGTCGGCCTCGACCACTTCGTCGACGCCCTCCATCGATCGGACCCGGTTGCGCACCACGGTGATGCGGCAGTCGAACGGCAGCAGCAGCGGGATGAGCGACTCGGTGATGCCACCACCGCCGAGCACGGTGACGTTGGCGCCGAACAGGTTCGCGCCACGGGGGCCGCTCCAACTCGTCGCCCGCGCATAGCGCCCGATCCCGCGCATCCCCGCGAGTGCCAGGCCCAACGCGAGTTCGGCCACCGGGTCGGCGTAGACACCCTTACCGCACGTCCACTCGCGGTCGTCGTCGACCAGATGGACATAGCTCTCGATACCGGCGAAGGGCAGCTGCACCCAGTCGATGTGATCGGCGTCGGCGAGCAGTGCCTCGAGCGCGTCTGGGTCGCGGGGTGCCGCCCACACCAGCCCCTCGGCCTGGTCGACGGGCACGAGGTGGCCACCGCCGGCCTGAATCGCATCAGCCATCCACGACGGAGCGCCGCCGGGTGCCAGGGCGATTCGAGGTGGACCCTCGTGCGGCTGGCGTCGACGACCGTCGTGGGAGGTGGTACTTGGAGGCATTGTCGGGAGATTAGTGCAGTGGCCCGTGTGCGAGGCGCGCCAACACCAGGTCGGCGAACCGTTCGCACTCGTCACGGTGGGGGTAGCCCGACAGGATGAATGCCTCGACGCCGAGCGCCCGGTACTGCTCGAGCGTGGCGACCACCTGGTCGGGGTCGCCGACGATGGCGGCACCGCATCCGCTGCGAGCCCGACCGATCCCGGTCCACAGGTGCGCCTCCACGAACCCGTCGAGGTCGGCGGCATCGCGCAACTCGGCCTGACGTCGCACCCCCACCGATTCGCTGTCGAGCGACCGGGCCCGGATACGTGCCCCCTCGGCCTCATCGAGCGCCGCCATCAGATGGGCAGCGGCCGCCCGCGCCGCCGACTCGGTCTCACGCACGATCACGTGCACCCGGTAGCCGAAGCGCAGCGTGCGCCCATGTCGAGCCGCCCGCGCCCGCATGTCGGCAATGGTGTCGGCCACGGCCCGCATCGTGTCGGGCCACATCAGGTACACATCGGCCTGCTGGGCCGCCACCTCGCGGGCGTCGTCGCTCAGTCCACCGAAGTAGAGCGGCGGGCATCGGCCCGACATCGTGCGCAGCCGAGGCGGGTCGAGGTGCAGGCGCACGAACTCGCCGTCGAGGTCGAGTCGCTCGCCCGCCATCAGGGTGCGTAGCGCCAGCATCGTCTCGAGGGTGCGCTGATAGCGAGGGGCGCTCGGCAGCGTCTCGCCCGGCAGGTCGGACGAGATGATGTTCACGGTCAGGCGTCCACCGACCATCTCATCGAGCGTCGCCAGTTGGCGGGCGAGCTGCGGCACCCACAGCTCACCGCATCGAACTGCCACGAGCAGTTTGATGCGCTCGGTCAGCGCCGCGATGCCACCGGCGAAGGCGACGGCGTCGATCCCGAGCGCGTAGCCCGACGGCAGCAGCACGTTGTCGTAGCCCGACCGCTCGGCAGCGAGCACGATGTCGCGGCAGTGGTTCCACGAACTGCGCAGCGACGGGTCGGCCACGCCGAGTAGGGCGTAGTCGTCGTCGCACAGCGCCGAGAACCAGCTCACCTCGAACCCGCCAGCGACCGGCAATGTCATGGCAGTGGCACACCGTCCGACGCGACGATCAGGTCGTACACGTCGCGCCGATCGAGGTGCACGGTGGCAGCGACGGCGAGTTCAGCCAGCCGAGCGGGCTGCTGCGTGCCGACGATCGCAACCGGCCGCGACGGATGGGCCAGCACGAAGGCGATCGCCACGGCAGCACGGGTGACGCCTTCTCGTTCCGCCAGGCGGTCGAGCACGTCCACCAGTTCGGGCCGCACACCATCACCCGTGGCGAGACGGCCGCCGGCCAGCGGGCTCCAAGCAAGAGGCGTGATGCCGAGGGCCGCGCTCTGGTCGAGCGTGCCGTCACGGAGTGGCTGCAGCGCCACCACCGAGAGTTCCGGTTGGGTCGATGCCAGCGGGAACGGGAGGTGCGCCTGCAGCGCGGCCGTCTGCGATGGGGTGTGGTTCGACACGCCGAATTCGCGCACGAGGCCCCGTTCCCGTAGCGACTCGAAGGCGTGCGCCACGGCTGCCGGATGGGTGAACGGGTCGGGGCGATGGATCTGGTAGAGGTCGACGTGGTCGACACCGAGGCGGCGCAGGCTGGCCTCGCACGCGGCGACCAGGTAGGCCGGGTCGCTCACGTAGGGCACCCCCGGCACGATGCCGCCCTTGGTGGCCAGCACGATGCGGTCGCGAAGAGTGGGGCGGTGCGCCAGTGCTGCGCCGAGGTTCTCCTCGCACGTACCCCATCCGCTGCCGCCCCAGTCGAGGCCGTAGACGTCGGCATTGTCGACCAGGGTCATCCAAGCCTCGATCGCCGCCTCCAGCAGGGCGGCGCTGCGACCCGGATCGGCGTCAGTGAATCGCCAGCACCCGAATCCGATCGGCCCGCACTCGAGCGCCCCGATCCGCCTCGCTGCGCCGTCGACCAACCCCCGGCCGACGTCGGCGCTGTCGGCCACCCGCCGCATCTCGTCGTCACCCACCATCGCCGCCCCTGTCCCCGTCCCCATCGCCCGAACCCTACTCCCCCACCCCCATCGCCGTTTGTGAGCACAACCCTGCTGTACCGGGCTGCGGTCACAATCACCACCACCGGTCCGCCGCGTTTGTGAGCGCAACCCCGCTGAACCCGGCTCCGCTCACACACGCCACCGGCACGCACCGATTGTGAGCACAACCCTGCTGTACCGGGCTGCGGCCACAAACGCCATCGACGGGGCGCAGCGTTTGTGAGCGCAACCCTGCTGGACCGGGCTGCGGTCACAGACGCGGGTCAGGGGGTGGTGAGGAGGCGGGTGGCGACGCGTTCGCCGCTCTCGACGGCGCCCTCCAGGTAGCCGGTCCAGGTGGCGACGTGTTCGCCCGCCAGGTGCACCGGGCCGAACGGTTCGCGCAACACCTGCCAGAAGGCGGTGATCTGGCCCGGCCGGTAGGCAGCGTAGGAACCGCCGTAGCGCGCCTCGTTGCTCCACGCCCGGGAGAAACCGCCGAGCGGTGCGGTGGGCGGCTGGTACATCGTGTCGATGTCGGCGGCGACGATGCGCATGCGCTCGGCCTCATCGTGCTCGGCCAGACGGCGGCCACCGTCGCCACCCGTGTACGCCATGAGGATGCCCGCGTCGCCGGGCTGGTCGATCGCCGGCTCGTACACACGCTGCGAGGCGAGGGTGGAGCTGGCGTAGCCCTTCGACCAGGTGCGAGCCGGGTACTGCAGCGCCGTCTTGGTGACCGTGCCGTAGCCCAGTTCGGCAACTGCCCGAGCCAGCGTCGAGGGCAGCGGAGGGTCGAACTGCACGGCACGCAGCGGCACCAGCGAGCAGGCCAGCACGATGTGGTCGGCGGTGATGACACGACGAGTGGTGCGGGCCTCGACACCGCCGGCACCCCACGACACAGCAGTGAGCAGTTCGTCGTAGGCGATCGCTCCCGACAGCGCACCTTCGACCGCAGCGGCCAATGGCCCCACGATGGCAGCCATACCGCCACGCACCCGATGCGCCTTTGACACGCCCTGAACGTCGCTCTCGCGCATGTGGGCCCGCTGCTGGCCGACGAACAACGACGACACGCCGGCAGGCTCCTCGGCGAACTCGCCCTGCGCATTGCGCTGGGCCAGCAGCGCCGACAGCCCGTGCAGGCCCAGCTCGTCGAGGATCGTCTGCATCGAGCGAGCATCGTGATACGCCGCCTCGGGGTGGAGGTCGGGCCGGTCCGGGTCGGCGATGCCGGCACCGATCTGCTCGAACGCCTCGTCGTACGCATCGAGTTCGTCCTGCAGCGAGGGCTGCATCGCCATGGCCATGTCGGCGTCGAGCAGTCGGCCATCGTGGAACAGCATCCGCCGGATGTGTGTCCACTCCTGGCCCTCGCCGAGTGTGTCGACCCCGAATCGCCGCATCAGGGAGAGCATCCGGTGATGATCGGTGTCGATCCACTCGGCACCGCTCTCGGCGTACTGGCCACCCACGAACCGGTCATGCACCGTGCGCGCCCGGCCGCCTGCACGAGGGCCGCCCTCGATCAACTCCACGTGCACGCCCGCACCGAGCAGTCGCTCCGCTACCGTGAGCCCGGCCATTCCCGCGCCGACGACGAGTACCCGCATGATCGACCTGATCTGCTCAGCTACCGGTGAGGGTGGCGGCGATCTGCGACGACGAATCGCCCGACTTGCGCAGCACCCTGGCCAAGATGGCCAGCATCGCCAGCGTCATGGCGAACAGCAGCAACGCACCGACAGCCCAGAACGGCTTGATCTCGCTCTTGGTGGCGCTGACCAACGCCACCGGGAAGGTGGACGAGGCACCGCTGATGAGCGCCGAGATGATGGTGTTGTCGAGGCAGAGAGTAAATGACAACAGCCCACCGGCGATGAGCGCCGACGAGATGAGCGGCAGGGTGATCTGCCGGAACGCCCGCTTCGGCGGAGCACCGAGGTCGCCCGCAGCCTCCTCGAGCGACTCGTCGATACCCGCAAGACGAGCCCGCACGATGAGAGTGACCACAGCGCTCGCGTAGAGAGACTGCCCCACCCACAGACGGAGCATCTCGAACGGGACGACACCGAGGAAGTCGCTCGTGAACGGTCCGCGGACTCGCGTGAACCAGCCCGACAGAGCGATCGCGTCCATGATCTCCGGAGTGACCAGAATGAGGAACAGCAGACCCATCATCACCTTGCTCCAGCGACCCGGATGGCGGGCCAGCGCCACGCCGCAGAGACCGCCGAGCGCAACGGCCAGCACGGTGGCACCGAACGCAGCGAGGAACGACCCCCGGATGCTGTCGCCGACGCCCGCGTTCATGAAGATCGACCGATACCAGTCGGTGCGCAGACCGTTGACGACGATGGCCACCACGATGGCGATGGGGAACGACCACCGAGTGACCACCCGACTCGGCTCTCCGCGGATGGCCTTGACGATGCGGGGCAGCAGAACGCCGACGGCGATGATGACGGCGAACCACAGCAGCATCGGGCCCATCTCGCTGAACTCGAACAGACCGTTCATCGGCTGCCCCGACTGGGTTCGGCCCGGCTCGCCGCCGTACCACACCGTGCTATAACTACCGCTCCACACCGAGAACGACGGGGCGTTGTTGAACGAGTGCCTGATCATCAGCAGGATCGGCACGAACAGGAAGATCAGCACCAAGGTGGTCCAGGCAGCAAGCGTCCAGTGCACCCCGTCGCGCTTGCGGGCCTTTGCGTGCTGAGGCGTGCTCAGCGCTCGGTGCTCGCGATGGGCAACGAGTGCTTCGGCCCGGTTCCGTCGCCACGAATCGACCAACGGACGAGCCAACACCAGCGCCTTGCGGACCAACCAGATGACAGCTGCGAACACCATGAGCGACAGCAGCACCATGAAGATCATCAGCACGGCCATCGCTGCGCCCTGCGGCCAGTTCTGCGAGCCGCGGAACTGGCTGTCGATGAGCGAGCCGACCATGAACCCGTCGGCACCACCCAGCACTGTGGCCGTGATGTAGTCGCCGCACATGGGGATGAACGTGAGCAGGACACCGGCCACGACACCGGGCCCGGCGAGCGGGACCGTGACCGAGGCAAAGGTCGACCACCGCGAGGCACCGAGGTCTTTCGAGGCTTCACGCAGCGACGGCTCGATGCGATCGAGGGCCACGAACATCGGCAGCACCATGAAGCCGATGTAGTTGTAGACGATGGCCAGGAACACTGCCGTTCGGGTGCCGAGGATGTTGAGCGGTCCGTCGATCGCTCCGATGTCCTGGAGCCACCTCGAGAACTCACCGTTGGGCGACAACGGGATTCGCCAGGCCACCGTGCGCATCAGGAAGCTGGCGAAACTGGGCACGATGACGAGGGCGAGGAGCACGGCCCGCCACCGTTCGCTCACCTTGAACGCCAGGAAGTACGACACCGGGAAACCGATGAACAGGCACAGTGCCGTCGCCGTGACCGCGATCTCGAGGGTGCCCTTGAACACCTTGAAGAACGTCTCGGAGAACACATTGCCGTAGTTGTCGAACGACAGCGACGACAGGTCGACGGGTACCAGCTTGCTCGAGTCCTTCGCCCCGAACGAGTACACGACGATGACAGCGATCGGCGCGATGAAGAACATCGCATACCAGAGGAACGACGGAATGGCGAGGCCCCACTTGGGGCCCCGCCTCCGGCGCTTCTGCGGCAACTGTGCTGCTGCGGTCACGGCAGTGATGTGGCTCAGCCGGCGGCCTTCGCCTTGACCTTGTCGTAGATCTCGATCAGGCGGTCCTGCGCCGAGTTCACCGCACCGGTCTGCATGGTCTTCACCTGGTCGTCGGTGAAGAAGATCATGTCGGCCTTCTGCAGGTCGGGCAACAGTTCGGCGATGAGCTGGTCGATCTGCTTCATGCCGCTGTGGTAGCCGTGGTAGTTGAGGTCTTTGATCGAGATCTCGGGCGTGAGCAACCAGTTGATCCAGGCGTGCGCACCCTCGACGTTCGGCGCTCCAGCAGGAATGCAGTAGTTGTCCATCCAGATCTCCGTTGCGGGTGCACCGAGACCCCACACCCAGTTGTCGGGGTTACCACCCGCATCAGCGATGCGGAAGTAGGCCTGACGGGCGTCACCGTTCCACGCCATCGACAAGTCGTATGCACCCTCGGCGATCGCCGAGGACGGATAGCTGTCGAACGCCTTGATGTGCTGGGCGATGGTGCCGACGAGGTACTCCTCACAGGCGTCGAGGTCTTCTGCTTTCTCGGTGGTCCAGTTGATGCCGTTGGCCCAGAAGTAGGGGCCGCACACATTCGGGCCGGCGTCGAGCCACGAGCAACGACCGCTCGCCTCGCCCGCGCAGGCGTCCATGAACTCCTGCCAGGTGGTGATCGGCTTGGTGATCTTGGTCTTGTCGTAGATCCAGCCGGTCGAGCCCCAGTCCTTGCAGACGCTGTAGTCGTTGCCCGGGTCCCAGTCGCGGCCGAGATAGAACGGATCGACGTTGACGATGTTGGGCAGCAGGTCCTTGTTGAACTTCTGCAACAGACCCTTCTCGATCATCTGCGGGAGATAGGGGCCGGTGGGCACCACGATGTCGAAACCGCTTGCCCCACCAGCGCTGGAGAGCTTGGTGATGAGGTCTTCGTTGCTCGGGTAGTAGTCGACCTTCATCGTGACGCCGAGGGTCGATTCGGCCAGCGCACCGATGATGTCGGGGTCGTTGTAGTCGCCCCAGGTGAACATGGCGAGGTTGCCGCTCGACTTGTTGATGACGTTGCTGTACTGGCTGAGCAGGTCGCTCCCGCCACCGCCGCCACCAGCGGTGGTATCGGTGCCGCCGGCAGCCGTGGTGTCGGTGCTCTTGTCGTCGCTGCCGCAGGCGGCACCGATGATGGCGAGGCCGGCGGCGGCCCCACCGATCTGGAACAGCGCCCGGCGCGACAGCGCCTGGCGGAAACTCGACGGTGCGAGCATGCGCATCGGTTCGTTCGGAGTGGTCATCTGGGCTCCCCCTTGCTGGTGGTGGTCACTATTGGTTGGTTCACGGGTACTGGACTGAAGTGCTCAGGATCCCGCCGCAGCGGGTTCTTCGAGCACGAGATCGGCCTGGTCGGCCGAGAACATGTACACATCGTCGGCGCTCCATGTGGCCCACACGGGGTCGCCCGCATGGAGGCGCACTGCGTTGGCACGCGGGGTGAGCACGAGGATGGTGCGACTCGGGGTGCGTACGACGTACTGCAGGGTGTCGCCGAAGTGCGATACCCCGGCGATCTCGCCGACGACCGTGTTGGCCGACGCACCGGGGTCGGAGGCATGCAACACCACGCTTTCGGGACGCACCGCGGCCAGAGCAGGATCGCCAGCAGGCACCTTCTCCTCGGGCTTCGACACCACGAAGACGGTGCCGTCGTCGGCCTGCACGCCCTCGCCGGTGGCCGTGCCCTTCCAGAAGTTGTTGCGGCCGATGAAGCCCGCCACGAACGCCGACGCGGGTCGCTCGTACACCGTCTCGGGGTCGGCGAGTTGCTCGACATGACCCTCGAGCATGATGGCGATGCGGTCGCTCATGCTCATGGCCTCTTCTTGGTCGTGGGTGACGAAGATGAAGGTGATGCCGAGCTGGCTCTGCAGCAACTTCAGCTCGATCTGCATCTCTTCGCGCAGTTTGCGATCAAGCGCGCCAAGCGGCTCGTCGAGCAAGAGCACGCTGGGCCGATTGACCAACGCACGGGCAACCGCGACACGCTGCTGCTGGCCGCCCGACATCTGCCGCGGCTTGCGTTCGGCCAACTTGCTCATCTTCACCATGTCGAGCGCCTCGGCCACGCGGGCGGCGATCTCCGTCTTCGAAACACCCTTTTGGCGCAGGCCGTAGGCGACGTTCTCGGCCACGGTCATGTGCGGGAACAGTGCGTACGCCTGGAACACGGTGTTCACATCGCGCTTGTACGGGGGGACACCCTGCACGTACTCGCCGCTGATGCGGATGAAGCCCTCGTCGGGCTGCTCGAACCCCGCCAGCATGCGCAGTGTGGTGGTCTTGCCGCAGCCGCTGGGGCCGAGCAGCGACAGGAACTCGCCCGGCTTCACGACCAGGTCGAGGTGGTCGACAGCAACCATCGTGCCGAACCGCTTGGTGACGCCGACCAGTTCGACGCTGCCGCGCTCGCTCATCCCCGGTGCACCGGTCGGCACTGGTTGGCTCACGTCGATCACTCCCCCGAGTTCTGCCCGCCGGCACGCCGGCAGATGATGTCGTCGATCCGTACGAGGCGATCGAGTCGCCTGGTCACGGGTGAAAGTTGTACCACATCGGGCCTGCTCGGGGTACCCCGCCTCGCGAACCGCGTGTGAACAACCGGCGCGGCAACGGATCCGTTTGCATCACTGTCGCCAGACCGACATGATTCGCAGCACATGAATCGAGCTGCCAGCCACCTCGACCCCACCGATCAGGCGATCGTCGAGCACCTCCAACGCGACGGGCGGATGCCCTACACCCGGCTCGGCGCGGCCGTCGGCCTGTCGGAGGCGGCGGTGCGTCAGCGTGTGCAGCGCCTCATCGACAGCGGTGTGATGCAGGTGGTGGCGGTCACCAACCCGCTCTCCATCGGCTACCGGCGCATGGCCATGATCGGTGTTCGCACCGAGGGCCCGAGCGACACTGTGGCTTCGGCGCTGCAGGCGATGCCCGACATCGACTATCTGGTGGTGACGGCCGGTTCGGTCGACCTGTTGTGCGAGGTGGTGGTGAGCGACGACCGCGACCTGTTGGAGTTGACCAACCGCATCCGACGGGTGCCGGGCGTGGTGTCGACCGAGACGTTCATCTACCTCGACCTGGTGAAGCAGACCTTCACCTGGGGTGCCCACTAACCGAACGAGCCGCCGTCGTCGAGTGGCCCCGGCAGGAGTCAGCCGACGACCGAGCGAAGGACGAACTTGCTCTCGGTTCGCGCCGCGCCGGCCTCAGCCTTCAGCCATCGGATGAACGCGTCGAGCCCGGCGGCACCGGCGCAGTCGACGATGACCGTGTAGTCGGCGGGCCCGGTGACGTAGACGGCCAGCGCCACCTCGTCGCGTCCGGCGAGCAGCACCTCGAAGTCGGCCGGGTCGAGGCCGGGCGGCAGTTCGACGTCGATGACCGCACGCACCGAACGCCCGAACGCGGCCGGGTCGACCTGCGCCGCGTAGCCGTGGATGATGCCGCGCTCCTCCAGGCGACGCACCCGGTCGGCCACTGAACTCGGGGCCAGGTGCACGCGGTCGGCCAATTCACGCCAACTGATCCGCCCCTCGCGGCGAAGTTCTTCGACGATTCGTCGGTCGACGGAGTCAATCACCGTTGTTTCATCGTTCATCGTCGCAGTCTGCACGACGAACTCCGCAGGATCAACGGCATCGACCGGTGGATCATGTGGTCCATGAGCACCGCTGCACCTGCACTGGCCACCGTCGGAGTCCCGAAGGAGATCAAGACCGCCGAGCACCGGGTGGCGATGACGCCCGACGGGGTGCGCGAGTTCGAACGACTGGGCATCGACGTGTTCGTCGAGACCGGGGCCGGCGAGGGTGCCGGCTTCCGCGACGACGACTACCGCGCCGCTGGCGCCGACATCGTGCCCACCGCCGCCGATGCATGGGCCCAGCAGATGGTGGTGAAGGTGAAGGAACCCAAGGCCGAGGAGTTCGCCTTCCTGCGGCCCGACCTCACCCTGTTCACCTACCTGCACCTGGCCGCCTACCCAGCGGTGGCCGAGGCGCTGGTGGCATCGGGTTGCACCTCGTTCGCCTACGAGACGGTGCAGCTTCCCGGCGGTGCACTCCCCCTGCTGGCCCCGATGAGCGAGGTGGCCGGTCGACTGGCCCCGCAGATGGGCGCCCACTACCTCGAGCGGCACAACGGCGGCCGCGGTGTGCTGATGGGCGGCGCGCCCGGTGTGCAGCCCGCCAAGGTGGTGGTGCTCGGCGCCGGCAACGTGGGCTGGAACGCTGCATGGATCGCCGCGGGCATGGAGGCCGAGGTGGTGCTGTTCGACAAGAACCTCGACCGCCTGCGCTGGGTCGACCAGATCCATCGCGGCCGCATCGTCACCATCGCATCGAACCGCGGCGCCATCGAGCGCTACATCGCCAACGCCGACCTGGTCATCGGCGCCGTGCTGGTGGCGGGCGGCCGGGCGCCCGTGGTGGTCAGCGACGACATGGTGCGCTCGATGAAGCGTGGCGCCGTCATCGTCGACGTGGCAGTCGATCAGGGCGGCTGCATCGAGACCATCCACGAGACCAACCACAACGAGCCGGTGTACGAGATGCACGGGGTGCTCCACTACGCAGTGGGCAACATGCCCGGCGCCGTGCCGCACACCAGCACCTACGCCCTCACCAACGCCACCCTCCCCTACCAGCTCGACCTCGCCCACTTCGGCGCCGCCGGCGTCGTGGCTCGCGATGAGGCGATGGCCCACGGCCTGAACACCGCCGGCGGCCACGTCACCAACGGCCCGGTCGCCGAGTTCCTCGGCGTGCCCTTTGTCGAGCCCCACACCGCACTGCAGGCCTGACCGCCGCACGCCACACGTTCAGCCCTGCAGTTCGGGGTTACCGGCCAGTACGGTGGCGCCATGGCCACCCTTGCCTCCGAACTCGACCTCACGATGCTGCCCTTCTCGGAGGACGGCGACGAGTACCGCCGCATCGTTCGTGAGGGACGAGCCGGCGGGCAGTGGCTCTTCCGCACGATGCTCGGGTACGGCGTCGCCAGCTACGAAGACACGCTCGGCATCCTGCGCGACAAGCGCTGGCACAGCGCATCGGGGCGCATCCCCGAGATGATGGGCATCACCCGCACCGACTTCCTCGAGCGCCAGGGCGAGAGCATCCTGTCGGCGGAGGGCGAGGTGCACACCCGGTTGCGCCGTCTGGTGGCACCGGCCTTCTCACCTCGCTCGGCCGACCGTCTGCGGCCGTTCATGCGCGAGGTGATGAGCGGCCTGGTCGACGCCGTGGCCGCCAACGGCCGGGCCGATTTCGTGGCCGACATCACCGAGCCGTACCCCATCCCCATCATCTGCGAACTGCTTGGCGCACCGAAGAGCGACTGGCAGCTGTTCAGCCGACTCGCCTCCGACGTGCTCGAGATCTTCTCGTTCGACCTGGCCGACAAGATCGACCTGGTCATCGCCGCCCAGGACGAACTGAACGCCTACACCCGCGAACTCATCGCCGAGCGCCGGGTGAAGCCCGCCGACGACCTGCTGACCGATCTCATCGCCGCCGAGGAAGCCGGCGACCGGTTGAGCACCGACGAACTGGTGATGATGGTGAACGCCGTCATCGTGGGCGGCACCGACACCACCCGTAACCAGTTGGGTTGCGCCGTGTCGCTGTTCGCCGAGCACCCCGACCAGTGGGCGCTGCTGGCCGAACGACCCGAGCTGGCCGGCCGCGCCGTCGAGGAGTCGATGCGGTTCTTCGGTGCAGTGCGGGGCACGATGCGCTTCGCCAGTTGCGACATCGAGTACCGCGACGTGCTGTTCCCGGCGGGCACGTTCATCGGCATCGGCTTGGCCGAGGCCAACCACCAGGCCGACGTGTTCCCCAACCCCGACACGTTCGACATCACCGCCCCGGCGCCCGATCAGCCGCAGCTCACCTTCGGCGCCGGCATCCACTACTGCCTGGGCGCCGCGCTCGCCCGCGCCGAACTGCAGGAGGCCCTGCCGCTGCTGGCCCAGCGCATGCCCAACCTGCGCGTCGACGGTGCCATCACCTGGAAGCCCGACGGCGTGGGCATCTTCGGCCCCGCCCACATGCCCATCACCTTCGACCCCGGTCACTGACCCGGCGGGGCCCGTCGCCCCTCAGCGGGGGTCGCGCCACATCAGCCACTGCGGTGGGCCGTTGCGGCGGTGCTGCATCGTGCGGCGCACCTCGAAGCCGAACCGCGAGTAGAAGGCGATGTTCGCCTCCTTCGAGTTCTCGAGGTAGCAGCCCACGCCTTCGGCATCGGCCCGTGCCACCACCGGTTCCAGCAGCGCCGTGCCGTAGCCGCGGCCCTGCACCGAGGGCGATGCGCCGACGAACTCGAGGTAGTAGTGCGGTTCGGTGGGGTGCAGCTTCTCGAGGTCGGTGAGCACCTGCAGATTGCCGAAGAAT
>JBAXSU010000073.1:0-15191 GCA_037130535.1 Actinomycetota bacterium | reverse complement strand
GTCGCGTTCGACAGAGTCGTCAGTGGGCCACAGCGGCGGCTCGTCGTCGTTGTTGGCGGGCAGGTAGGCGAGTAGACCCGCCACCATCTCTTCGGCGGCAGCGAGATCGGCGGCCACCATGGACGCTGCTCCCGTGTAGCGGGCGTGGGTGACGGCGCCACCGAGTTCGTCGTGGTCGACGAGGACGCCGGTGAACTCGGCCACCATGGTGGGACCACTCACGAACGCGTACGACGATTCCGTCATCACCACGAGGTCGGCCAGGCCGAGCAGCAGCGCCGGGCCGCTCACGGCGGGGCCATCGACGATCATCACCATGGGCACGATGCCCGAGCAGTTGGCCAGCGCCCGTGCGGCGTGACCCCAGCCGTGGAGGGCGGCGATGCCCTCGCTGATGTCGGCGCCGCTGGAACGCACGACCACGACGAGCGGGACTCGTTGGTGGAGAGCGAAGGCGGCCCCGGCAGCGATCTGTTCCGACGATGCCGACGACAGCGCGCCTTGTCGATCGCTGGCGTCGACGTCGACCCACACAACGGGTCGTTCGTCGATCGTGCGTGTGGCGACCCGCACGATGCTGGGCACCCCGGCGCGCAGCGCGATCGACCTCATGACGGCAAGCCTAGGCCGGGCCCGGGTTGGGGTGTCAGTTGGTGCGCACCGCGTTGAACGGGAACGCGTCGGCCCCCACGTGCACGCCCGGCTGCTTCGGGCCCTGCTTCTCGATGACGTCGCGCAGCACCTCGGCGAGCGCCCGGGTGGGTGCGCTGGGGGTGGGCCGCTTGCGCTGTACCCACCCAACGACACGGCGCGGCAGTTCGGGAACGGTGACTCGCTTGAAGTCGGCCTTCAGCCAGCGGGGGATGGCTGTGGCGGGCACGATGGCAGCCCCGTAACCCTCGAAGGCAAGCGAGGCGAGCAGGCGGACGCCGTCGATCTCGGCCTGCGCGACGAGCTGGGTGTCGACGGCGCCAGCAGCACGATCGATGACGCGGCGCAGCGCCGTGCCAGTGGGCGGCAACAGCAGCGGTGTATGGGCCAACGCCGGCAACCGGATGGTGTCGTGAGCGGCCAGCGGATGCCGCGTGTGTACGAGCAGGACGAGGTCTTCGGCGAACAGCGGTGTGACGGTGACGTCGGTGTCGTCGATGGGGAGGTGGACGACGGCTGCGTCGAGCAGGCCCGAGGCGACGCGGGGGACCAGTGCCGTGGTGTTGCCCTCGTGGATGGTGACGTGCACGCCGGGGTGGTTGCGCTCGACCTGGGTGAGCAACTGGGGGAGCAGCCAGCGAGCAGTGGTGCCGATGGAGCCCAGCCGGGTCTCGCCCGTCACCTCGTCGCCACGCGAGGCCATGTCGGCGGTGATGTCCTCGAGCTCGTGCATGACGCGACGTGCCCGTTCGACCACCATGAGTCCCTCGTCCGTGAGCCCGCCGCGCTGACGGTCGACCAGGACGACGCCGAGCTCTTTCTCGAGGCGGGCGATGTGGCCGCTCACATTCGACTGCACGGTGTACAGGGCCCGAGCTGCAGCAGAGAACGAACCGTGGTCGGCTATCGCTACGAGCGTTGAGAGCTGGCGGAGATCCATCTCCAAAAAAGATACCGACTATCCTTGATTACGGCTTGAAAGATCACTCATTCACGTGCATACTTTCACATGTCGATCGCAGCGAGTTGTCCCCCAACAACTTGCTCGACGGAACCCCGCAGATGGTTCCCCCAAACCATCGGGTTCAGGTTGAGAGACCCCGCTTCCCCCAAGGCGGGGTCTTTCCCGTTTTCCGGCTTTGTCGCACCGCCTAGTCTGACGGCGCATGTCTGCTGAAGCGCTTCGGGGCGCCGCCTTCTTCGATCTCGACCGCACCCTGCTGGCCGGTGCTTCGGGCGAGGTGTTCTCGCAGGCCATGAAAGACGCCGGCCTGGTCAGCCGGTCGATCCCTGGCGAGTCGCTGCTGTTCAAGCTGTTCAACACCGTTGGCGAGACCGTCCCGTCGATGGCGCTGGCCCGCCAGGCCGCAGTGCTGGCCCGGGGCAAGCCGCAGGCCGCGGTCGAACGTGCTGCTGCAGAGGCTGCGGCCACGTTGCGTGTCATGGTGCAGCCGCTGGCCGAGCCGCTGTTCGCCGAACACCGTGCCGCAGGCCGCCCGGTGGTGATGGCTACCACCACCCCCTACGACATGGTGAAGCCACTGGCCGACCTGCTCGGCCTCGACGACGTGGTGGCCACCCGCTACGGCGTGAACGCCGACGGCACCTACGACGGCACCATCGTCGGTCCGTTCGTGTGGAGCGCCGGCAAGTTGGCGGCCGTGAAGGCGTGGGCCGATGCCCACGGGGTGTCGCTCGCCCAGAGCTACGCCTACAGCGACAGCGTGTACGACACCCCGCTGCTGGCAGCGGTGGGGAACCCATTCGTGGTGAACCCTGACCCACGCATGGTGCTGATGGCAGCGGCTCGTCGCTGGCCTACCCTCGACCTGTCGGCCGCTGCCGACACCGGCAACGGAGGTTCCCCAGTGGCCAAGATCCCTGTCGTCAACCTCGAGTTGCAGCGAGTCGCGCTCAGCCTCACCCACCCGCTGCTGTTCCCGTATGCCCGGTTCGAGATCAGCGGCGTCGAGCACATTCCTTCCACCGGCCCGGTCATCCTGGTCGGCAACCACCGCAGTTACTTCGACGTCGCAGCGGTGGCCGTCACGATCGCTCGCACCGGGCGCACCGTGCGGTTCCTCGGCAAGAAAGAGGTGTTCGATGCGCCGGTGATCGGGCAGATCGCTGCTGCGATGGGCGGTATCCGTGTCGACCGCGGCACGGGCTCCGACGAGCCGCTGCAGGCAGCCGCCGATGCGCTCGCTGCCGGCGACATGGTGGCGCTGATGCCGCAGGGCACCATTCCCCGGGGCAAGGCGTTCTTCGAGCCGAAGCTGAAGGGTCGATGGGGTGCCGCCCGCCTGGCTGCCATGACCGGCGCCACCGTGGTGCCTGTCGGGCTGTGGGGCACCGAGAAGGTGTGGCCCCGGTCGGCCCGGGTGCCGAACGTGCTGAACGTGCTCGACCCCCCGCTCGTCACGGTGCGGGTGGGTGCTCCGGTTGCGCTGAAGCACGACGATCCCGATGTCGACACGAAGAAGATCATGAAGTCGATCATGGCGCTGCTGCCGCCCGAGAGCCGCGAGAAACACAAGCCCACGGCGGAGGAAGTGGCCGCGGCGATGCCACCTGGCAGTGCTGCTGCCAAAGCGACGCCCGAGAGCAAGCGACGGCCTGGCTCCGACTGACAGCCAGCTCGCCGAGGCCCTGTCCGCTGCGGTTCAGCCGGGGTTCAGCCGGCAGTGCGCTTGGGCGGACGAGGAATGAACGGCGAGGTGCGGGCCACGTACTGGTCGTAGCCGGCGCGGCGCTTCACGAGCGACTTCTCGAGCAGCGTCACGCCCGACACCCGACGGAGCAGCACGGTCATCACCACCGCACCGATGATGCCCCAGGCACCCGTTCCGGTCTCGGCGGCCACAAGGGCGATGCCCCACCACACGCACGCATCGCCGAAGTAGTTGGGATGGCGGGTGTAGCGCCACAACCCGCGGTCCATCACCACGCCGGCGTTCGCCGGGTCGGCCTTGAACCGAGCGAGTTGGGCGTCGCCCACCACTTCGAAGAACAACCCGAGGGCCCACACAGCGAGGCCGATCCACGCGAGTACGCCGAGGTCGGGCGTGCTGTCGGCCTGCCCCAGCTGTACCGGCAGCGACACGATCCACATCAGCACACCCTGCAACCCGAACACGGTGCCAAGGCTGATCAGCCAGAACCGGGGTCCCCAGCGCTTGCGCATCGCCCGGTAGCGGAAGTCTTCGCCCTTGCCGTGGTTACGCCAGGCGAGGTACAAACCCAACCGCAGACCCCAGACGGTGGTCATCGCAGTGAGCACCCACTGGCGAGCGTCGAGTCCGTCGGTGGTGAGGTTCACGCCCCAGGCCACCAGCACGAAGCCGAGGCCCCACACGATGTCGACGATCGAAGCGTTCTTCACCGCCACGCTGATGGCCCAGGTGCTCACCATGAGCACCACGATCACGATGGCGGCGGTAGTCATCGCCGTAGAGGCGTCGGTCATCGGGTCACTCCTGGGTGTGAGCAGTTGAGCGGGCGGAATCGACCCGGTGCAGCAATTCGTCGACGGAGTCGTCGAGGTCGAGCCATTGCTGATCGAGCCAATCGACGAATGCGTCGGCGGACGGTACATCGAATCGCGGGATGCGTCGTGCAGAGAACACCACGGGCAGCGGCCTGCGGGCGAGGTGGCGGAGGATGCCGCCGAAGGTGTCGAGGCCGTCGAAGCCGATGTGCCAGGCCAGCACCACGTCGGCCTCGGGGCAGCCGGCCAGCAGCGCCGCCGCACCCGCGGGTCGCGGCGGGATGAGATGGCGCAGGCCCGCCAGTCGGGTGGCGCGGTCGGGGTCGCGTTCGCCGATCTTCTGCAGCGCCCGCGAGCGCTTCGCGTTCGCGGCGCGGGTGCCCTCGGGGAAGATGATGGATACGTCGTTCGCTCCCATGCCACGGCTCAGTGCCGTCAGGGCGTCGAGCTCGGCCGTCGAGTCGGTGGCGTTTCGGTCGAGGAAATGGTTCGGCAGGCGGTTGCCCACCACGTCGAGGCACGGATCGGCAAGGAGTTCGCGCTTCAGTACGTAGCGCGGGGTGGCGTGGGCCAGGTGGGTGATCACCCAGGCGCTCACCAGCGAGTCGGCGAGGCTGGCATGTCAGCAGCACCGTGGGTCCCGGCGTGAACGCCTCGACGCCGTGGGTCTCGACCCGGATACCGGTGGTGACCCGCAGCCAGGCCATGAGGTTGGCGGCCCACCACCGTTGCAGGGCGTAGTGTCGGGCGGTGTCGTTGCGGCGTCCGGCGAGCCACAGCGCTGCTGCGATCGCGACACCGACGGCTTCGAGCCACGCCCAGCCGAGGGCGAAGGCGAGCAGGCGGGCAATGGGGAGACGCCACCGGCCGCGCACTGCATCGACGAGCATTGCCAGCGGTAGCCACAGCGGGAGGAGCACCACGAGCAGCACCGCGGCAACGAACAGTGCGGAAATGCTGATCAGGCGCCGCGTCACCGAGTGCACGTCGGCGACATTACGCCATCACCGCCACGGTGCGTGGTGGCCGACCACACACGTGCAGCGGAACCTCACAGTTGCGGCAAGACCTCGGCACCGGCGAGTTCGATGGCGGGGAAGAGCTCGTCGTCGGGGATGCCGCCCATGTCGAGCATGAGGATGTGGGTGTCGAGGTGAAGGGCATCGCGGGCCTCACCCATGCGGTCGACCACCTCGGCGGGCGAACCGCAGATGGCGATGGTGCTGTTCATCGTGTCGAAGTCGTACAGCGGGAACCGGCCCACCGTGGCGCCGGCGCGGGTGGCGCTGGCCTGCTGCCAGCGGATGACCGACTCGAGGTAGTGGAGGTAGCGCGGCGCCCAGCGGCGCTTGGCATCGGCGCTGTCGCGAGCCACGTAGAAATGGCTGCAGCATCCGATGCGGCGCTGAGCCGGGTCGTGGCCGTAGACCTCCCACAGCTCGATGTAGCGGTCGACGATGGGTCGGAACATCGGCCAGGTGCCGAACACGGTGGGCAGCATCAGCCAGCAGCCCAGCCGTGCGGCGAGGTCGATCGACTCGGGTGACAGACCGGCGCCGATCCAGATGGGTGGCCGTGGCTGCTGGGTGGGCCGGGGGTGCACGGTGGCATCGTGCAGCGGGGCTCGGAACGTGCCCGACCAGGTGACCGACTCCTCGGTCCACAGACGGTGGATCAGTTCGACGTTCTCGGCGAAGCGGGCCTTGGCGGAGTGCTCGTCGTGGCCGAAGCCGGTGTACACGTCGGGGAAGAGGGTGCCGCGGCCGAAGCAGGGTTCGACACGACCGTTGCTCAGCGCGTCGACGGTGGCGTAGTCCTCGGCCACACGTACCGGGTCGAGGTTGGCGGCCAGGGCCACGCCGTTCGACAGGCGGATGGTGGAGGTGCGCGCGGCAATGGCGCCGAGCACGACCGTGGGCGACGACATGATGTACTCGCTGAAGTGGTGCTCGCCGAGGTGCACCGACTCGAAGCCGCATGCCTCGGCGACGACCGCTTCATCGACGATCTGGCGGTGTCGCTCGGCCGGCGTGGCACGTCGACCCGTCAGCGGGTCGGTGCAGAGATCGCCGAGGGTGAGCAGGCCGACGTGCATGGCTGGAACCTACTGGGCCAGGACATCTGTGCCATGCACGGATTGTCTACCTACCGGTAGGTAGAGTGCAGCCATGACCAGTGTCGCGAGCCTGATGGACGAGCTCACCCCAGTGGCCGAGCGCCTTACGGAACGGCACTACGACACGTGCAAACCCTGGTATCCGCACGAGCATGTGCCGTGGAGTCTCGGACGCGACTTCGTGCCCGGCGAGGCCTGGGATGCCGCCGAGGTGCCGCTGCCCGATCCGGTTCGCAGCGCACTGTTCGTGAACCTGCTGACCGAGGACAATCTGCCGTACTACTTCCAGACGATCGATGCCACCTTTGGCAACGCCGGTGTGTGGCGCGAATGGTCGCATCGGTGGACCGCCGAAGAGGCTCGCCACTCCATCGCGCTCCGCGACTTCATGACCGTCACGCGCACGCTGAACCCTCGCGATCTCGAAGACGGCCGGATGGCGCAGATGTCGGGCGGGCAGGTGCCGCAGCCGACCAACCCGGTCGATGCGTTCGTGTATGTCGCCTTGCAGGAACTGGCCACGCGCATCGCTCATCGCAACACGGGCAAGGCACTCACCGATGCGCTGGGCGACCACCCGGTGGCCCAGGCGGGCTACGACGTGCTCGGCCGAGTGGCGGCCGACGAGAACTTTCACTTCCTCTTCTATCGCGATCTCACGTCGGCTGCGCTCGAGATCGCACCGTCTATCGTGCTGCCGGCCATCGAGCGTCAGGTGCGCGAGTTCGAGATGCCCGGCACCGGTATCCCTGGCTTCAAGCAGCTCGCCGAGGCCATCGCCCGCGGCGGACTCTACAACCTGCAACAGCACCACGACCAGATCCTTCAGCCTGTGGTGGTGCAGTGGTGGAAGCTCGAGTCGCGGCAGGGGCTCACCAGCGAGGCCGAGGTGGCGCGCGACGCGGTGCTCGACCGGGTGCAGCGCATCGGCAAGGCAGCTCGTCGTCTGGCCGACCGGGCGCGTGAAGCCGCAGACCGGGCGAAGACTGTTCTCGCCGAGCGCCGGCCCGGTTCGCTCGGTTCCTGAGTCAGCGCTGCGCCCGGCGATCAGTCGCCGGTGACGCCGTCGATGGCTTCGCGGATGAGATCGGCGTGGCCGCAGTGCCGCGCGTACTCCTCGATCATGTGCACGAGGATCCAGCGCAGCGACACGTCGCCCCGGCGATGCGTTCGCACCGCGCCCAGTGTGTCGAGGTCGGTCACCGGCGCCACGATCGCACGTGCTGCGGCGACCTCGTCGCGCCAGAGCGCTCGTGCGTGGGCGATGGTGTCGTCGGGGCCCGCATGCCAGTCGAGGTCGGGATCGGTGTCGCTCTCAAACAGCATCGGGATGTCGATACCGGCGAAGAAGACACGGAACCACCACCGCTCCACATCGGCGAGGTGACGGGTCATGCCGAGGAGGTGCATCGGGCTCGGTGGCAGGGTGGTGCGGGCTGTGTGTTCGTCGAGGCCGTCGATCTTCCTGGCGAACACGGCGCGGAAGTAGTCGAGGAACTCGAGCAGCATCGTGCGCTCATCGCCGGTCTCGTCGATGTCGGGTAACTCGGTCACGACGGTCCCTCCGTGGCCGGGGCACCATCGAAGGGTTCGCCGTCGAAGCGGTCGACCGTGGTGAAGGCCGATACCGGATTGCGGCGCAGCCGGGTGTTCTGATGTGTCGGGACACCGATGAAGATCGTGGCCACCAGTGCGTGGTCGACGGGCAGGCCGAGCACTGGTGTGGCGGCTGCCTCGGCTCGCGACAGGAACGTGGTGAGAACGCCGCCGAGGCCCCGGGCCCGTGCTGCCAGCAGGATGCTCCAGCAGAACGGGTAGATGCTGGCGCCGCCCACCACTGCGGGTCGGTGATCGACGTTGCCGTCCATGATGGCGACCTTGCGCAGGTCGGCGGCGATGGCGAGCACCACCGGCACGGTGTCGATGTGGTCGATGAGCGCGTTCGGCACGGCCACGGGCGGGTCGCTGGTGGACAGGCCGAACGCGAACGCCCGTTTGCCGGCCGCCTGCGCCCCTGCGTACTCCTCCCAGACGGGTCGCATCAGCACAGCCATCTGCTGGCGAATGGCACGGTCGTGCACCACGGCCACGCGCCACGGCTGCTGGTTGCCGCCACTGGGCGCGAAGCGGGCATCGTCGAGGATCGCCGCCACGACGTCGTCGCCGACCGGATCGTCGGTGAAGCCGCGGACGGCCCCGGTGGTGCGCAGTGCGTCGACGATGTCCATATTCAGCGGGCGACGCTCATGCTGCGCCTTCGGCGACGCTCATGCTGCACCTTCGGCGACGCTCATGCTGCGCCTTCGGCGACCTTGCGCCGTACCACGTTCAGGGCCGAGCCGGCCTTGAACCACTCGACCTGCTCGTCGCTGAAGGTGTGCACGCCCTCGAAGTCGACCGTGCTGCCGTCGGGCTTCACGATCTGGCAGCGCACGTTCTGACCGGGCTTCGGGGGCAGGTCGAGCACGTTGATGCGGTCGTCCTCGCCGATCTGGTCGTAGGTGGCTGGGTCGGCGAAGGTGAGCGGCACGAGGCCCTGCTTCTTCAGGTTGGTCTCGTGGATACGGGCGAAGCTGCGGGCGAAGATGACTACACCGCCGCGGAAGCGGGGTTCCATTGCGGCGTGCTCGCGAGACGAGCCCTCGCCGTAGTTGCGGTCGCCGATGGCGCACCAGCGGACGCCGGCCTCGCTGTACTTCTTGGCGAGGTTCGGGTAGGTGTCGACGCTGCCGTCGCGCACGTCCTTGCCGTGCCCGGCCTCGTACTGGTCGCTGTAGGCATTGATGGCACCGAGGAAGAGGTTGCCCGAGATGTTCTCGAGGTGGCCACGGTAGGTGAGCCACTTACCGGCCGCCGAGATGTGGTCGGTGGTGCACTTGCCCTTGGCCTTCATCAGCACCGGCAGGCCGAGGTAGTCGTTGCCGTTCCATGCCGGGAACGCGTCGAGCAACTGCAGGCGGTCGCTGGTGGGCGACACCTCAACAACGACGCCCGAGCCGTCGGCCGGGGGAGCGGTGAACGTGTTCTGGCCCGGGTCGTAGCCGCGGTCGGGCAGCACTTCGCCGACAGGTGCGTCGAGGAGCACCTCGCTACCGTCGGGGGCGGTGATGGTGTCGGTGGTGGGGTCGAAGTCGAGGCGGCCGGCTAGGGCGAGGGCCACCACGGTGTCGGGCGAGGTGACAAAACTGAGCGTGTTGGCCGAACCGTCGTTGCGCTTCGGGAAGTTGCGGTTGAACGAGTTGACGATGGTGTTCGTCACGCCGTTCGCGCTGGCAGGCCGGTCCCACTGACCGATGCACGGGCCGCAGGCATTGGCGAGGACGGTGGCGCCGATGGCCTCGAGGTCGGCGATGAGGCCGTCGCGCTCGATGGTGGCGCGGGTCTGCTCGGAGCCCGGGGTGACCAACAGTTCGGTCTTCACCTTCAGCCCGCGGGCAGCGGCCTGGCGGGCGATGCTGGCGGCGCGGGTGATGTCTTCGTACGAGCTGTTGGTGCAGCTGCCGATGAGGGCCGACGAGATCTCGAGCGGCCAGCCGTTGGCCACGGCTTCGGCGCCCACGGCGTCGCCGACGCGGTTGGCGCGATCGGGCGAGTGCGGACCGTTGATGAGCGGCTTCAACTGGTCGAGGTCGATCTCGATGAGCTGGTCGTACACGGCGCCGTCGTCGGGACGGAGATGCTCGGCCACGTGGTCGGCGGCATCGGCGATGGCCTCGCGGCCGGTGGCCTTCAGGTACTGCGCCATGTTGTGGTCGTAGGGGAACACGCTGCAGGTGGCGCCGATCTCGGCGCCCATGTTGCAGATGGTGGCCTTGCCCGTGCCCGAGATGCTGTCGGCGCCGGGGCCGAAGTACTCGACGATGGCGCCCGTGCCGCCTTCGACGGTGAGCACCCGGGCCACCTCGAGGATGACGTCCTTCGGCGAGCTCCAGCCCGACAGCGAACCGGTGAGCTTCACGCCGATGACCTTCGGCCAGCGGACGTTGAACGGGAAGCCGGTCATCACGTCGACCGCATCGGCGCCGCCGACGCCGATGGCCACCATGCCGAGGCCGCCTGCGTTGGGGCTGTGGCTGTCGGTGCCGATCATCATTCCGCCGGGGAAGGCGTAGTTCTCGAGCACCACCTGGTGGATGATGCCGCTGCCGGGGCCCCAGAAGCCGATGCCGTACTTGGCGCTGACCGAGCGGAGGAAGTCGTACACCTCACGGTTGGTGTCGATGGCGACGCCGAGGTCGATCTTGGCGCCCACCTTGGCGGAGATGAGGTGGTCGCAGTGCACGGTGCTGGGCACGGCGGTGGTGGGCAGGCCGGCAGTCATGAACTGCAGCAGGGCCATCTGCGCAGTGGCGTCCTGCATGGCCACCCGGTCGGGGTGGAAGTCGTTGTAGGTGCCGCCCCGCTCGATCGGTTCGTCCGCATCGCCGAGGTGGTTGAGGAGGATCTTCTCGGTGAGCGTGAGCGGTCGGCCGAACCTGGCCCGGCCGGCGGCGACGCGCCCTGGCAGTTGGGCGTACACGCCCTCGACGAGTTCGATCGGTGTGCCGGCGGTGACGGTCATGGGGGATCCTCCTGCAACGATGGTCGGCGGCGGCCCGGGCCGGGCTTGCAATCCGACGAGATGTAGACAAGCATAATACAAGTGACCGGGGATGCCAATGCCAGCGCCGATACGCCGTTCGTGGTGCGGGCCAGCGCGCCCGTGCGCACGGCCGACGTGGGTGGCTGGACCGACACATGGTTCGCTTCGACCGGCCTGGTGTGCAACGTCGCGATCGAGCAACGCGCTCGGGTGACCGTGCGGGTCGCCCCGACCGGCCCTTGCGAGGTGCGCCTCCGCCTTGCCATCACCGACGAGGACTACACGTTCGCTGTCGACGATCCGGCGCTGCGTCACCCGATCATCGAAGGTGCCATCGCCGCGCTGGCTCCCGGTGGCTCGGTCGAGGTCGACATCGACGACAGCATCGAACCGGGCTCGGGCTTGGGAACTTCGGCAACGGTGATGGTGGCGATGGTGGCCGCATTGGTGTGCGCCCGCGGCGAGGCCATCGACCCGGCATCAGTAGCGTCCGCGGCGCATCGCTTCGAAACGGCGACGGGCAAGCAGTCGGGCGTGCAAGATCACTGGGCTGCTGCGTTCGGTGGTGTGAGTCTGTTGCACGTCGACTATCCGCAGGTGCGACGCTCGGCGGTGGCCGTGGCATCGGCAGTCGAGCACGAACTCGGTCGTGCGCTGCACACGGTGTGGTTCGGCCAGCCGCACGCGTCGTCGGCCCTGCACGACGAGGTGATCGCTCGTCTGGAGCTCGAGGGGGCACCGGTGGCACTCGAGCGGATGCGTGTGGCTGCCGCTGCCGCGTCCCGGGCGCTTGCCGACGGCGACCTGACGCTGTACGGAACAGCGCTGGTCGAGAACCACGAGGCCATCCGGTTGCTCCATGGCGATCTGCTCAGCGACGACGCCGACGAGTTGTCGACGATGGCGGCTGCGCTCGGGGCGCGTGGGTGGAAGGTGAACGGTGCCGGTGGCTCCGGTGGGTCGATGGTGGTGCTCGGCCCGGCAGACCGGGCGGCCGACGAGGCGCTGCGCGAGACCATCGCGGCGCGGCCCGGGTGGGGGCTCATCGTTGCCCCGATCGCCACGCGCGGTGTGGTGGCTGAGCGGTTCGTCGCCGATGGTGGGGCGCCGCGATGAGGACGATCCTCTATCAGCAGATCGCCGACGAACTGCGCGGTCGGTTGGCGGCGGTGGGGGTGGGTCAGGTGCTGCCCAGCGAGGCCGATCTGTCGACCGAGTTCGGGGTGAGCCGGGTCACCATCCGCAAGGCATTGGAGATCTTGCGCGATGAGGGCCTTGTCGATGCTCGGCAGGGCTTTGGCTGGTACGTCGCGGGTGAACCCCTCCGGCAGCATCTCGACGAGCTCGGCACCATCGAGGGGCAGCTCGAGGCGCGCGGCATGCACACCGAGCGCCGAGTGCTCGAGTTCGCGTTCGGCGCTGCCCCGGCTGCAGTGGCGCGGGTGCTGGGTACCGATCAGGTGCTGCGGGTGAAGCGCGTCAACCTCGCCGACGGAGCCCCGTTCGCGGTGGTGACGGTGTGGTGCCCGGCCGACCTCGGCCAGCACCTGAGTCGACGCGACGTCGAACGACAGCCCTTCTACGAACTGATCGGCGTGCCCTTGCGAGGTGCCACGCAGACCATCGGGGCCGACTCGGTCGACGCAGTTGATGCGGCGCTGCTCGGTGTTCCGCCGTCGAGTCCGGTGCTGCGCTGCCAGCGCATCACCACCGACGTGCAGGGTCGGCCGGTGTTGATGAGCGAGTACGTGTTCCCGGCACATCGAACCGAGTTCGTGGTGGAGCTGCCCACGGCGGAACCATCGGGCGCGCCGAGCGGTCTCCGCCTGGTCGAGTGAGGCTCTGCCACAATGAGGCCATGCGCCCGCCCCAGCTGTTGAGTGCCGACGACCCAACCGTCGACACATTCTGGACGAAGGTGACCGACTGGTTGCTGCACGAGGGCGTGGCGATCCTGGCCATCTGCGTAGGTGCCTTCGTGCTCACCCGAGTGGTCGCCTTCATCGCCCGGCGCCGTATCCGCAGCATCGCTGCCGTTCGCCGGGCGCGCAGTGGGGCGACGGACACGAACCCGGGTTCGCACCAAGAGGCGCTCACCGGTGCCATCCGCTGGGCGATCAACTTCTCCATCGTCTTCGTCGCAGCCCTGTGGGTGTTGTTCGAGTTGAACCTGCCTGCGGCAACGCTGGTGCCCCTGGCATCGGTCATCGGCGCAGGCCTGGGCTTCGGTGCCCAGCAGATCGTGGGCGACGTGCTGGCCGGCATCTTCATCCTCTCCGAGCGTCAGTTCGGAGTGGGCGATCTCATCCGCGTCGGGCCGATGATCGGGGTCGGCTGGGTGGAGGGTCGCGTGGAGGAGGTGACCCTGCGGGTCACCAAGTTGCGGACGTCCGACGGCGACATGGTCACGGTGGCCAACGGCGAGTTGCGTCAGAGCGTGAACGCGTCACGCGACTGGGCGCGCGTGCTGGTAACGGTGCCGTTGCCACGCGACGTCGACCTCGAGGCCATCACCGCCCGACTCAACAGCGAGGGCGAGGCGTTGGCGAACGATCCAGCCTGGGACCCCGTCGTGCTGGAGGCTCCGTCGGTGGCCGGGCTCGACGACCTCGGCGCCGAGGTCATCCAGGTGCGCGTCGTCGGACGCAGTCTGCCGGCTCAGCAGTGGAAGGTGGCGCGTGAACTGCGCCGCCGCATCGCGATAGCGCTGCGCGACATGGATGTCGCTACCAATACCGACCCCGATACGCAGCCGAGCAGCACCCAGTCGTCCGGCGCGCTGTCGTCCGACGACTGACCGAGCAGCGGTCGAGGAGACGTCAGGCGGCGACGAACGAGTCGTCGAACAACACGGCGGCGCGGGTGGCCACGTCGAGCGCGGCGCAGGTGTCGACGTCGTCGTGGGCGCCGCGGGCGATGAGTTCGCGTCCGCTGGCCGAGTCGGCCAGCACCTCGTGCAGGCGTGGTCGTGCGGCGATGAATGCTGCTCGGGCTGCCGCGGCCTCGGGTGAGCAGGCGGGTGCCGACACCGATGCCGACGGGTCGAGTGCCGCGAGGATGGCTCCGGCGCCAATGAGGTCTTCAACGGCTGGCCGCAACACGCCTGCCGCGTCGTGCCAGCGCTCGCCGGCACCGATGACGCCGATGGTGCCGGTGCGTCGGGCGAGCGTGCGAGCGACCGATGCTGTGACCGACGCGTTGCGGAGGCAGCCCGCCAACACATGCTTCGCACCCAGTTCGCGGGCGGTGAGCGTGAGGGCAGCACCGTTCGGTGACGGCAGCACGAGCCGCGTACCTGCCGTTGCCGAGAGCAGATCGGTGGGCGACAGGGAGAGTTCGCCCCGTTCACGTCGGCCCGCCAGTCGGGCGCCACGCGACCGGGCGAACTCGGCGGCCTGGTCGTCGTTCCAGCGACACGGGAACACAGTGGCACCCACCTCTACTGCGGCGCTGACGGCCGAGGTGAAGCGCAATACGTCGACCACCACGATCACCTCCACGTCAGGGGCGAGGGCGCGCAGTCCGTTGGCCCCCCACTCGAAGCGGTAGGCAAAGCCACCCTGCACCGTGAATGGCGAGGACTGTGAAGGTGTGGGATGCGTCTCGGCGACCATGGACTGCCAGTGGTACGGGTGGGTGGCTCAGGTGGAGCGACGGACAGGGTGGGCTGCGGTCACCACTGGTCCCAGTGCAGGACGGGATCGAGCGGCAGACGCTTGGCCTGCTTGAAGTCGGTGCCCAGGGTGTAGGCGATGGGGAACATGCCGGCCTGGGTGATCTGGTCGAACGGGATACCCAGCAGGTCGGCGGCGCGTTGCTCGCCGTCGAACATCAGGTGGATGGTGGTCCACGCCGTGCCGAGGCCACGCTCGCGAGCGGCGAGCATGAAGCTCCACACTGCCGGCAGCAGCGAACCCCACGCCGATGCGGCGCGGAACGTGGGTGCTTTGTCGAGCTTGCCGCTGATGCAGGGAACCATGATGACCGGCGCCCGGTGGAAGTTCTCGACCAGGTAGGTGGCCGACTCGGTGATCTTGTCGCGCTGGGCGTGGCGCAGGTCGCCCTCCTGGTAGGCGTTCGACTGGGCGACCTTCGCGTACTCCTGGAAGTTCTCCTTGTAGATGTCGGCGAGGCCCTGCTTCTTGGCCGGGTCGGTGACCATCACCCAGTGCCAGCCCTGGCTGTTCGAGCCGCTCGGCGCCTGCAGCGCGATGTCGAGGCACTCCTCGATCACTTCGCGCGAGACGGGGGTGTCGAAGTCGAGCCGTTTGCGCACGGCGCGGGTGGTGGTGAGGACTTCGTCGGCGGAGAGGTTCAGTTTCACGGCGAAGAGTCTCGCAGGAGAGGCGCGTCGA
>JBAXSU010000072.1:0-15208 GCA_037130535.1 Actinomycetota bacterium | reverse complement strand
ACGGAACGGCCCTCGACGACGTGCTGCTGGCCCCCGCGGTCGACGGCAACATCGACATGTCGGTCGACTCGCTGCTGCGTATCGACATCGGCACCATGAAGGCCTCGACGGTGGCCATGCCGCCGGTGCCGCTCACCGGGTTCGGCGACGACTTCGCCAGCCTGTCCGACGGCCGCCTCGTGGCCTTCGGGCCGCAGGCTCCCGGTCGCTCGAGCAACGCACGTCCCCTGGTCGCCGTTCAACAGGGCGATGGATGGAGCGCCGACCCGGCCGCGTTGCAGGCGGCCCGGCCTGCCATCGCCACCTTCGGCATGGGCATCGACGGCGCCGGCCAGCCGCTGCTGGGCGTCGATGCGCTCGGGAACGAACTGTGGCGCCGGACCGACCTGAACGCCATCAGCACCGAAGGGTTCCAACTGGCGCTCGACGGCGAGATCGCCGTTGCCAGCACCTGCGGTCCGCGCGACGCGAGTGGCAACGACTGGTGCCCCGATGCTGCCGTGGAAGGAGTCGACGCTCGCACGGGTCGCACCGTGTGGCGGCTCGACGGCCAGTACGGGGTGTCGATCGTGGCCGATGGCGTGGCGCTGATCGCGGGCCCGTTCGACTCCGACCCGTCCACCATCGAGCCGACGGTGTGGACGATGATCGACACCCGTACCGGTCGCCCGGTGGCCGACGACCAGCGATGGGGCGAGCCCTACAGCTTCGGCATCGGCTGCTGCGACAGCCCGGAGGGCGCCTGGGTCGACGGCGGCGTGGTGTTCACCGTCGACGAGGTCGATCTGCAGATCTGGTACCCGCGCCAGTTCAGTACGCCCACCGCCACCGCATCGCTCGGTTGACGGTCGCCACATCCCGCCGTTCTATGCTGCGCCCCGGGTCGTACGACCGGAACGGGGGAAACGGTGAGCGAGCACACGTTGCAGGAATCGGCGCGCCGACGGGTACTGGGCTTGGGCACCTTGCCCGTGGCGTGCACCGTGATGGTGGGCATCAACGCGCTGTACATGCTGCTGGTGGCTTTCGGGAACATCACCGATTACGGCACCAACTTCGACTTCGTGTCGCATGTGCTGTCGATGGACACCACCAACTTCGGCGCGCCAGCCGGCGAGGGCCTCGACTCCGACGTGATGTGGCGAGCGATCGAGGCCGACTGGGTCCACCATCTCGCCTACGTCGGAGTCATCGTCTGGGAGTCGGCCGCTGCCATCGTGCTGCTGTGCTCGCTGTGGGCCTGGCTGCGGGCCAGCCGCACCCGCAGCTTCGACCTGGCGAGGCGGTTGGGCACCATCGGCCTGGCGATGATCCTCGTGCTGTTCATGGGCGGGTTCATCGCCATCGGTGGCGAGTGGTTCCAGATGTGGCGTTCGACGTCGTGGAACGGCCTCGAGCCGGCATTCCGCAACTCGGTGCTCGCCGCCTTCGGCATCGTGCTGATGCATCTGCCGTCGCCGCAGTGGGCTGCCGCGGCCGACGGACCCCTCGCCCGCTGAGCCCGCCCGAGGGTTGTTTGACCCCCGGGTGCGCGGACAGTCCTCGGGTGGGGCGCTGGGACTCGGGTGGGGCGCTGGGACTCGGGTGGGTCAGGCGGTGGCGTTGCGCAGGACGACGACGGTCTCGAGCGCGGCGAGGGCTGCGTCGGCACCCTTGTTGCCGGCCTTGCTGCCCGCACGCTCGAGCGCCTGCTCGATCGAGTCGACCGTGATGATGCCGTTGGTCACCACCACACCCGTGTCGAGCGCCACCCGGGCGAGGCCGGCAGCACTCTGGTTGGCCACCACCTCGAAGTGGTACGTCGCACCGCGGATGACGGCACCGAGCCCGGCGATCGCGTCGTATCGGCCGGTGGTGGCCAGTGCCTTGGCCACCATGGGGATCTCCCAGGCGCCCGGCACCCACAGGGTGTCGATCGCGTCGTCGGCCACGCCATGGCGCACCAGCGTGTCGCGGGCGCCGGCTTCGAGGCGCTCGACGATGAGGTCGTTGAACCGACTGCACACCAGCGCAACGCGCAGTCCGGTGCCGTCGAGAGTGCCGGAGTAAGTGGTCATGAGTGCTCCAGGGTTGACGTCGGGGATGAGGGAGACAGTGCGGGCGAGTTGTCGGGAAGCGTGTGACCCATGCGCAGCCGCTTGGTCTCGAGGTAGCGCTCGGCCTCGGGGTGGACAGGCACGTGCAGCGGCACACGCTCGGTGATGGTGAGGCCGTAGCCATCGAGACCGCCGTACTTGGCGGGGTTGTTGGTCATCAGCCGGATCGTGGTGAGACCGAGGTCGGCCAGGATCTGGGCACCGATGCCGTACTCGCGGCTATCCACCGGCAGGCCGAGGCGGAGGTTCGCGTCGACCGTGTCGGCACCGGCGTCTTGCAACTCGTAGGCGTGCAACTTGTGGGTGATGCCGATGCCACGCCCTTCGTGACCACGGAGGTACACCACCACGCCGTGACCCTCCTCGGCGATGCGACGCATCGCCTCGTGCAGCTGTTCACCGCAGTCGCATCGCACACTGGCGAACACATCGCCGGTGAGGCACTCGCTGTGCACCCGAACCATCACGTCGTCGCGGCCGGTCACATCGCCCATCACGAACGCGAGATGCGTGACACCGTCGACGCTGCTGTCGAACGACACGCACCGGAACTCGCCCCACTGCGTGGGCACTCGCGCCGCGGCGGTACGGGTGACCAGCTTCTCGTTGCGCCGCCGGTAGCGGATGAGGTCGGCGATCGAGACGAGCAGCAGACCGTGCTCGTCGGCGAAGGCGCGCAGGTCGGGAACGCGGGCCATGCCCCCCGAGTCGAGCACCACTTCGCACAGCACGCCCACCGGCGCACGCCCGGCCAGGCGGGCCAGGTCGACCGACGCCTCGGTGTGCCCTGCACGCTTGAGGGTGCCGCCGGGCCGAGCCCGCAGCGGGAAGATGTGGCCGGGCCGGTTGAAGGCCCCTGGCCCCACGGTGGGGTCGGCGAGGGCTCGCAGGGTGCGAGCCCGGTCGGCTGCGGAGATGCCCGTCGAGGTGCCCTCGGCCAGGTCGACGGTGACCGTGAACGCGGTGCCCTGCACCTCGGTGTTCCCGCTTGCCGGAACCATCAGCGGCAGGTGGAGTTCGTCGCACCGCTCGCCGGTGATGCCGACGCAGATCACACCCGAGGTGTGGCGGACGAAGAAGGCGATCTGCTCCTCGGTGGCCAGATCGGCCGCCATGATCAGGTCGCCTTCGTTCTCGCGGTCCTCGTCGTCGGCGACGACGACGATCTCGCCGCGGGCGATGGCTGCAATGGCGGCATCGATGGGATCGAACACCGGGCGGTTCACGCCGTCACCTCCGTCGGCGGGCGCACGAAGCGCTCGGCCATCTGAGCTGCTGCATCGGTCGATGCGATGAACGGGGCGAGCATCCGTTCGACGTACTTGGCGATGACGTCGACCTCGATGTTCACCAGATCGCCGGCCCGCTTGCCGCCCAGCGAGGTGACCGATGCAGTGTGCGGGATGATCGCCACGGTGAAGCCGTCGTCGAGGGGCTTCACCACCGTGAGGCTGACGCCGTCGACGGTGACCGACCCCTTCTCGACCAGATACGGCAGCAGGTGGCGCGGAACGCGCACACGCAGATCGGGCACCGGGTCGACGATCTCGCCGACGGCATCGACGTGCCCCTGCACGAGATGACCGCCGAGACGGTCGTTCACCCGTACCGCCCGCTCCAAGTTCACCGAGTCGCCCGCCCCGGCACGGGCGAGGCTGGTGCGGCTCACCGTCTCGTCGCTCACATCGGCCTCCCACCATCCGTCGCCCTGCGCCACCAGCGTGAGGCAGCACCCGTTCACGGCGATCGAGTCGCCGAGGCGCGCGTCGGCGATGACATCGGTGGCCGCGATGCGCAGCACGCCGTTCTCGAATCGCTCGATGCGGCCGAGTTCTTCGACGATGCCCGTGAACATCAGCCGAACCCTCTGCTGTTCGTGCCGTGCAACTGGCTCATGGTGCTGCTCCTCGATGGTGTTCGATGTGCGGGGCACGTGGTTCGAGGCACGGCAACGCAGACCGATCGGAGGCGCCAGCGCAGGCGCGACCGAATCGAGAGACGTCACCCTGCTCCCATCCGGACTCTTACCGTCGGCCCCGGAATTCCACCGGGTCGGCCCGCCATCGAATGATGACGGGTTCGCGGGCTGTAACCGCCGGTCGGGACTTGCACCCAACCCCGCAGGGGTTCATTCAGTTGTGTCGAAAAGTATGGCACGGCATGTCCGTTTCGCGGCACCCGGATGGCGTGACATGTTCTCGGCCATCGCCGTGCACCTACAGTTCGGCGATGAGCGCTGAACCGCAAGCCGACCGTGTCCGCACCGAGCAGGTCGATCGAGTGATGGTCATCCACCTCGACGACGGCAAGGCGAACGCGCTCTCACCGGCGATGATGGCGGCCATCAACGCAGCACTCGACGCTGCCGAGGCCGACGACACCATCGGGGCTGTGGTACTGCACGGTCGGCCCGGGGTGTTCTGCGCCGGGTTCGACCTATCGGTGATGCGGGCCGGCGACCTGGCTGCCGTGGTGGCGATGGTGGCTGACGGCGGCTCGCTGGTGCACCGCCTGTACGGCTCGCCGCTGCCCGTCGTCGCCGCTTGCACCGGCCATGCACTGGCTGCGGGCGCACTGGTGTTGCTGGGGTGCGATGTGCGGGTGGGCCAGCAGCCCGATGGCGAGGCGACGCATCGCATCGGCTTGAACGAGGTGGCCATCGGCATGGTGCTGCCGGCCTGGGCGATGACCATCGCGGTCGAACGCCTCAGCCGACGACACCTGCAGCGCGCCGTCGCCAACGCGCGCATCACCGACGCGCCGGGCGCGGTGGAAGCGGGTTACCTCGACGAACTGGCACCAGCAGGCGAGGTGCTCGCCACGGCCATCGCCCGAGCCCAGGAGCTGGCGGCAAGTCTGCACCGACGCGCCTACATCGGCACGGTGGCGGCGCTGCGCGGCGACGTGCTGGCGCGCATGGGCGCCGAGATCGCGGCCGACCGCGCCGCCGGCACCGTGCCTTCTGTCTGACGACGAGCGAGCAGTTCAGTACTGCTGATCGGCCAACGACACACCGGCGGCCAGCGCCTCGAGCGCGAACCCGGCCGTGCGCCGGTAGCCCTCGGTCACCTGCAAGACCTCGGCCGGCGAGATGACGTCGTCGATGTGGGCGAACCCGTCGGGCGCGCGCTCTTCGACCAACTGCATCGGCAACTCCGGGCCGTGCCCACGGTTGGCCAGCACGATGGCGCCCGTGGCCGGCCGGCGCACCTCGTCGTACCGTTGCAGCGCGGTGGCGAGGTCGTCGGGATGGCTGCGCAGGCAGCCCGCCAGCGTGGCCGCATCGAGGATTGCCTGCGATGCACCGTTGCTGCCCACCGGATACATCGGGTGCGCCGCATCGCCGAGCAAGGTCATCCGGCCGTGGGTCCAGCGATCGAGCGGGTCGCGGTCGACCATCGGGAACACGAATGTGCCCGGTGCCCGCCGCAGCAGCGCGGGCACATCGAGCCAGTCGAACACCCACGACTCGAACGAGGGCAGGTAGTCGTCGGGGTCGCCAGGGCGGTTCCAGTCCTCACGATCGGCGAGCTCCCGATCGTCGTAGCGCAGCTCGGCGATGAAGTTGAACAGTTGCTTCCCGTCGGGCAGATCGAGGATGGGGTAGCCGACGAACTTCTGGCGCGGACTGCCCGCCCACACGAGGGTGCGGCCGTCGAGGATGGGTTCGTGCTCGACGACCCCGCGCCACAGCAGCGCTCCGTTCCACAGCGGCGCACCCTGGTGGGGGTGCAACTGCTGCCGGGCCGCCGAGTGGATACCGTCGGCGGCGACGAGCACGGCCGCCTCTACGCGCCGCGTGGTGTCGGTGCGTCGATCGCGGAACACCGCCACAGCGCCGTCGTCAGACGACGTGAACGATTCGAGCCGGTGTGCGGTGTGCACGCGCTCGGCGCCGAGCCGGTCGATCACGGCCGCGAGCAGGATGCGTTGCAGCGTGCCGCGGTGGATCGACAGTTGCGGCCACCGGTAGCCGGCTGCGAGACCGCGTGGCTCGTCCCAGATCTTCTGCCCGTGTCGCGAGAAGTAGGCGAGGGTGGTGCTGGGCACCGACTCGGCGGCCAGCGCCGGCAGCAGCCCTAACGCGTCGAGTTCGCGCACGGCGTGGGGCAGCAGGTTGATGCCCACACCCAACGGCCTGATCTCGTCGGCTGCTTCGTACACCTGCACGTCGCGTCCGGCGGCGTGCAGGAACAGTGCCGCAACCAGGCCGCCGATCCCGCCACCCACCACCACGACCGATCGCTCGTCAGACCCCGACACGGCCCCTCCTCAGGGCATCGTGGCCGCGGCCAACGACGCAGCGATCGCGGTGGCATCGACCCACGGCACCACGATGTCGAACCCTTCGGCTGCCGTCTGGCGGGCGTAGTCGGCGGTGGTGGCGAAGATGCCGCAGCGTCGGTCGAACTGGCCGGCAGCCGAGCGGATGGCGGCGAACGCCTCCACCATCGCTGGCTCGGTGCGGTTCTGCCCCACGCCGTGGCCGAGCGACAGCCCGAGATCGCCGGGGCCGATGAACAGGCCGTCGACACCGGCAACGGCGGCGATGGCCGCAGCGTGCTGCAGCCCCGCCGCGCTCTCGATCATGGGCAGCACGATGGCCTCGTTCGCCGCAGCGAACGGGTCGTGGCCTGCAGGCTGCACTCGGTACACGCCATACGAACGGCTGCCCTCCGGCGCGTAGCGGACAGCGCGCACGATGCGCTCTGCATCGTCGACCGATTCGCACATCGCCACGATCACGCCATCTACGCCGGCGTCGAGGATCCACCCGATGAGGTCGGCGTCGGGTGATGCGATGCGGGCCAGCAGGGTGACCGGCCACCGACCCGCAGCGCGCACTGCCTCGAGGATGGCCTGTTGGTGGAACGGACCGTGCTGCACATCGATGACCACGGCATCGAATTGACCGGAGGCGGCGACGGTGTCGACGAGTTGCGGATCGGGAATCGTCACCCACGCCAGACGGGCGTAGGTGCGGTCGAGCCACCGCTGACGGACGAAGTGTGCTGCCATCCGCCAGAGGCTATGCGCCAGCGGCGTCGGCGGGGTAGTAGCGCCGCCGCGCCCACAGCGCCACGTACACCAGCGCCACCAGCACCGGCACCTCGATGAGTGGCCCCACCACACCGGCCAGCGCCTGCCCGCTCGCCACGCCGAACACCCCGATGGCAACGGCAATCGCAAGTTCGAAGTTGTTGCCGGCCGCCGTGAACGCGATCGACGCGTTGCGATCGTACGGAAAGCCGAAGCGCAGCCCGATGAAGAAGCTCCCGAACCACATGATGGCGAAGTAGGCGAGCAGCGGCAGGGCGATGCGCGCCACGTCCCATGGCCGACTCGTGATCGTGTCGCCCTGCAGCGCGAACAGGATGACGATCGTGAACAACAGGCCGTACAGCGCGAGCGGCCCGATGCGGGGCAGGAACCGCCCCTCGTACCACTCGGTGCCCTTGCGGCGCTCGCCGACGAGTCGGGTGAGGAACCCGGCCAACAAGGGGATGCCCAGGAAGATGAGCACCGACTTCGCGATCTCCCACACCGTCACGTCGATGCCCTCGCTGTCTAGACCCAGCCAACCGGGGAGCACCTCGAGGTAGAAGTAGCCGAGCAGCGAGTAGGCCACGATCTGGAACAGCGAGTTCACCGCCACCAGCACGGCTGCCAATTCGGGGTTACCGCAGGCGAGGTCGTTCCAGATCAGCACCATTGCGATACAGCGGGCGAGACCCACGATGATCAGACCGGTGCGGTACTCGGGCAGGTCGGGCAGCATCAACCAGGCCAGGGCGAACATCAGCGCCGGGCCGACGAGCCAGTTCAGCACCAGCGACATCACCAGCGAGCGGGTGTCGCCCACCACCGCGCCGATCGACCGGTAGCGCACCTTGGCGAGCACCGGGTACATCATCGCGAACAGCCCGATGGCGATGGGCAGCGACACCGAACCCACCTTCACCTGGTCGAGATGATCGTCGAGGCCCGGTACGAGTCGGCCGAGCGTCAGGCCGAGCACCATCGCCAGACCGATCCACACCGGCAGGAACCGGTCGAGCGTCGACAGTCGAGCCGCGGGTTGGTTCATCGGACGATCACGCCACGCACCGTACTCACCGACGTATCGGTGCCATTCGAACGAGGGCCGAACGACCCTGCCGACGACGGCCGTCTGCGTACGACCATGGCACCGTGCGCACCCCTCCACCCGAGCCGTCGCAGCCGACGCCTCGACCGTGGTTCAACAACCGTCGGTTGCTGTGGGTCATCGCCATTGCGATCGTCGCCAACCTGGTGATCGCCGGCATCCTCGGCCGGGCCGAACCGACACCATCGGTGCCGTACTCGACGTTCGTCGCCGAGGTGGGTGCCGACAACGTCGCGGCTGTCACCACCACCGGCGATCGAATCGGCGGCTCGTTCCGCGAACCCGTTCCCGTACCCGATGGCGGCGACACCATCACCGACTTCACCACGTTGCGACCCTCGTTCGCCGACGACGACACATTCGTCACCCTGCTCGACAACGGCGTGGAGATCACCGCCGAGTCGCCGGGAGGAAGCACCAACTGGTTCCTCGCGCTCTTGCTGAACTTCGGCCCTGCGCTGCTGTTGATCGGCGGTTACCTGTGGCTGATGCGCCGGGCCGGCAGCGCAATGGGCGGGATGGGCGGCATCGGTGGCTTCGGTCGGTCGAAGCCCACCCGCCCCGACTCGCTGTCGACCAAGGTGACCTTCGCCGACGTGGCAGGTATCGAGGAGGCGAAGGAGGAACTGGTCGAGATCGTCGACTTCCTCCGCTCGCCCGAGCGGTACCGGGCCCTCGGCGCTCGCCCGCCGCACGGCGTGCTGCTGATGGGAGCGCCCGGCACCGGCAAGACGCTGCTCGCCAAAGCGGTCGCCGGTGAGGCCGACGTGCCGTTTTTCTCGATGTCGGCATCCGAGTTCATCGAGATGCTCGTCGGTGTTGGTGCCAGTCGCGTGCGCGACCTGTTCGACCAGGCCAAGGCCGTGGCGCCGGCCATCGTGTTCATCGACGAGCTCGATGCCATCGGTCGCGCCCGCGGCAGCGTCGCCAACTTCGGTGGCGTCGACGAGCGCGAGCAGACGCTGAACCAGATCCTCACCGAGATGGATGGCTTCACCGGCAACGAGGGCGTGATCGTGCTGGCCGCCACCAACCGGCCCGACGTGCTCGATCCGGCGCTGCTGCGCGCCGGACGGTTCGACCGTCGCATCACCCTCAACCCGCCCGACCTCGCTGGCCGCGCCGCCATCTTGGCCGTGCACTCGCGCAGCGTGCCCCTGGCCGCTGACGTGGATCTGCGTGTCGTCGCCGCCACCACCCCCGGCATGGTGGGTGCCGACCTTGCCAACCTGGTGAACGAGGCTGCACTCACCGCGGCGCGGGCCAACCGCACCACCGTGCAGGCTGCCGACTTCAGCGCCGCACTCGAGCGGATCGTGCTGGGCGCCGAGCGCAGAATCATGCTCAGCGACGACGACCGCCGCCGCACCGCGGTGCACGAGGCCGGTCACGCTCTGGTGGGCATGCTCCAGGAGGGCGCCGACCCGGTACGCAAGGTGTCGATCATCCCGCGCAGCCGCTCACTCGGTGTCACCTTCCAGAGCCCGACGGCCGACCGCTACGGCATGAGCGAGTCGTACCTCCGCGGACGCATCGCCGGCGCACTCGGTGGGCGAGCAGCCGAGGAGATGGTGTTCGGCGATCTCACCACTGGTGCCGAGGCCGATCTCGAGATCGCCACTGGCATCGCCCGTCAAATGGTGGGACGGTGGGGAATGTCGCGAGCTGTCGGACCGGTGACGGTCCTGCCGGGTGCGGGCGCCGACATCGGCTTGGGCACGCTCGATCCCAGGGCGCCGTCGGAAGCAACCCGTCAGGCTCTCGACGCAGAGACCCGCATGATCATCGACGCATGCCGCGAGCAGGCCCTCACCGTGCTGCGCGCCAACCGTGAACGACTCGACCTGTTGGTGACAGCACTACTCGCCCACGAGACACTCGACGAGGCCGATGCCTACCGCGCCGCGGGGTTGCCGCACCGCTAGCGGCGGCGCGGCTCCCATGCGTCGGGCACGTCGACGAGGGCCTGCACCTCGTCGGGCAACCGCCCGGCGGCGAGGTCGGCGACGGTGACCCGTTCGAGCACCGATCGCAGCGCCACGCGCACCGCCACCCACAGCGAGATGAACGGTTCGTGCTCGCCGTACGAGGCCATCTCGTCGGGCCGTAGTCCGCGCACCGTGGCCAGCGGGCCGTCGATGACACGGATGATGTCGGCCACGGTGATGGCATCGGCGGATCGGGCCAGCATCCACCCGCCCTCGCTACCGCGCACGCTGCGCACCAGGCCGCCGTTGCGCAGGATGCGCAAGATGTCGTCGAGGAACCCGGGCGGGATGTCCTTCGCCTCGGCCAGCGCACCGCTGCTGGTGGGCCGGGCGTCGCCCTCGGCAGCGATCTCGGCCAGGGCGCACATCACCCGGATGCCGTAGTCGACCTTGTGGGACAGGCGCACCTCGTGAACCTAACGCGCGCCTCGGGGTTGCGATCGGTCCTAATTCCGACTACTTTGATCGGCAATACGGGAACTCGCTCGATCAGGACCACACGATGCTCATCACCGCCTCCATCCCGAACTCACTGGTGCTGGCCGACGAGCGCGGTCTGGAACAGCGTCGAGTGGCCCGGCGCCTCGACGCAGCCAGCATCCGCAGCGTGCACACCTTCTACGAAGAAGACGGTCGCCTGTCGCTGGTGTTCAAGGGTCGCGGCCTGCGCACCGTCGCCATCGACACTGCCACGCTCGCCGACGGCGCCACCCGCGACGGGCTCGCCCGCCTGGTGGCGACGCTGCAAGCCCGCGGTGCGCGTGTTGCCGACGGCGTCGAGCAGTTGCTCAGCGCGCCGGCACCGACTCGCTGAGCAACAGCGCACCGGCGGTCACGTTGGTGGCCTCGTCGATGAGGATCATCCGGCCACCCTCGTGGCTGGTGCGGTAGGGCACGGCGGCGATCGGCTCGCTGAGCGCAAGGCGCACCACAGCCAGATCGTTCAGGCCCACCTCGTCGGCGGCCACCGTCGATGCACTCGCCACGTCGTGCACGTGCACCACCTCGTCGACGATGGCGCGGCCGGTGCGGGTGCCGTGCTTGAACCACAGCCGTGTGCCGGCGCGCAGCGGCGTGTCGATCATCCAGCACAGCATGCCCTCGACCGCCTCGGTCACCTTCACCCGGTGATCGCCGGCCATCAGTACGTCGCCACGAGCGATGTCGACGTCGTCGGCCAACTCCACTGCCACGGCATGTCCGGGTACGGCCGACTCGACTGCCGCCCCGTGACGCTGCAGGCCCACCACCGTCGACCGGCGGCCCGACGGCAGCACCGTCACTGCGTCGCCTACGGCGAGCGGCCCATCGGCAAGTCGCCCCGCGTAGCCGCGGTAGTCGCTGCCCTGCGGGCGCAGCACGCGCTGCACATCGAGCCGGGCGCTGCCTTGGCCGTCGACTGATGCGTCGGCATCGAACTGCTCGAGCCACGACAACAACGCGGGCCCGGCGTACCACGGTGCCCGGTCGGAACGGTCGACCACGTTGTCGCCGTCGAGCGCGCTGATGGGGAAGGCCGTGACGGCAACCGGGTCGGGAAGCCCCTCGACGTATGCCGTGGCCTCCTTCACGATCACCTCGAACACACCCTGGTCCCACTCGACCAGATCCATCTTGTTCACGGCCAGGGCAATGGCCCGCACGCCGAGCAGCGAGGCGATGAAGGCATGCCGGCGGGTCTGCTCGACGATGCCATGGCGGGCATCGACCAGCACGATCGCCACATCAGCCGTCGACGCGCCCGTGACCATGTTGCGCGTGTACTGCTGGTGCCCCGGCGTGTCGGCGACGATGAAGTTGCGCTGCGGGGTGGCGAAGTAGCGGTAGGCAACGTCGATGGTGATGCCCTGCTCGCGCTCGGCGCGCAGGCCGTCGGTCAGCAACGCCAGGTTCACCTCGCCGTCGCCGTAGCGGCGGCTTGCGCGCGTCACTGCCGCCAACTGGTCTTCGAACACCGTCTTGGTGTCGTGCAGCAGGCGGCCGATGAGGGTGCTCTTGCCGTCGTCGACCGAGCCGGCGGTGGCGATGCGCAAGGTGGGCAGACTGCTCATCAGAAGTAGCCCTCTCGTTTGCGATCCTCCATCGCCGACTCGCTGAACGTGTCGTCGGCCCGGGTGGCCCCGCGCTCGGTGACGCGTGCCGCAGCCACCTCGACCAACACCTCGTCGATCGTCGCCGCATCGGAGCGCACTGCGCCGGTGCAACTCATGTCGCCCACCGTGCGGTAGCGCACCGTCTCGTCGAACGACACTTCACCTGGCTCGAGCTCCACCGGACCGCCCACGTTCAGCAACATCCCGTCGCGTGCCACCACCGTGCGGCGGTGCGAGAAGTAGATGCTCGGCAGCGGCACCTCGGCCACGGCGATGTACCGCCAGATGTCGAGTTCGGTCCAGTTGCTGAGCGGGAAGGCGCGCAGGTGCTCGCCCTTGCGGATGCGGGCGTTCAGCACGTCCCACGGCTCGGGCCGCTGGTTGCGTGGGTCCCACCGGCCGTGTCGGTCGCGGAACGACACGATGCGTTCCTTCGCCCGCGCCTTGTCCTCATCGCGTCGTCCTCCACCGAACGCCGCATCGAAGCCGTGTTCGGTGATGGCGTCGAGCAGGGTGACGCTCTGCAGCCTGTTGCGCGAGGCGCGCGGGCCGGTGTCTTCCACCACCCGGCCGGCGTCGATCGACTCCTGCACACTGGCCACCAGCAGCCGCACCCCGGCGTCGCGGACGAACTCGTCGCGATAATCGATCACCTCGGGGAAGTTGTGCCCGGTGTCGACGTGCAGCACCGGGAACGGCAGACGCGCCGGCGCGAACGCCAGCAGGGCGAGGTGCAGCAGCACGGCCGAGTCCTTGCCGCCACTGAACAGCAGCACCGGGTTCTCGCACTCGGTGGCCACCTCGCGGATGATCGTGATGGCCTCGTCGACCAGCGACTCGAGGTGTGCGTCGGCCTGGGTGAGCGTGGCGTGCTGCAGCCCGATGTGCTGGAGGGAGGTGCCGGCGCTCATACGTGCAACCCGCACTCGGTCTTCGCGTTGCCGGCCCAGCGGCCACCGCGCTTGTCCTCGCCCGGCGCCACCGGTCGGGTGCAGGGCCAGCAGCCGATCGACGGGTAGCCGCGCTCGCTCAGCGGGTTGGCGGGCAGATCGTGCAGCTCGGCGTACAGCGCCATCGCGTCGTCGTCCCAGGTGGCGAGCGGGTTCACCTTCACCAGGTTGCGGCCCACGTCGAAACCGGCCACCGGCGCGTTGGCCCGGGTGGGTCCGTCGACGCGGCGCACGCCCGTGATCCACGCCGCCTTGCCGGCGATGGCCCGCTGCAACGGCTCGACCTTGCGCACCTGGCAGCAGCCCTCCACATCGTGCTGCCATCGGTTGTCGGGCACCACATCGTCGAGCGGGCGCACCACGCGCACCTGCATCCCGAACCGCCGCCGCAGTTCATCGACCAGCCACATCGTCTCGGCGAACAGATACTGGGTGTCGAGCAGCACGATGTCGGCGTCGGGATGCGCGGTGTGCACCAGGTGGGCGAGCACGGCGTCTTCGAAACTGACCGTGGCCACCACCTGCTCGATGCCGTGGGTGTCGATGGCCCACCGGATGATGTCGAGCGGGTGCTGCGCCTCGAGATCGGAGGGAACGGGGAGGGTCGGCGATGCGCTCACCGGGGCAGTCTGATAATTCCGATCAGGTTTGTCAACTTTGACGGACGGACGTCACGCCCGCCATCTGGTGGTTGCCAGGAACCCCTCGACGAAGGCGTCGGCCGGATGCTCGTACACCTCGTCGGGCGGCCCGATCTGCACCACCCGGGCGGAGTTCATCACCGCCACCCGGTGGCCCAGCGTCAGCGCTTCGGCTCGGTCGTGGGTGACCAGTACGGCGGCGGTGCCCTGCTGCGCCAGCACCTCGGCCACTTCAGCGCGCACCTCGTCGCGCAGTTGCTCGTCGAGGCTGGCGAACGGCTCGTCGAGCAGCACCACCACGGGGCGGGGTGCCAGCGCGCGGGCCAGCGCGATGCGTTGTTGTTCGCCGCCTGACAGCTCGTGCGGGTACCGCCGGGCCGTGTGGGCGAGGCGTACCAGGTGCAGCACCTCGTCGACTCGCGCCGCGCGCTCGGCGCGGGGGAGGTGCCGCAGGCCGAACGCCACGTTGGCATCGACGCGCATGTGGCCGAACAGGGCATGGTCCTGGAACACCAGACCGATGCGCCGCTGCTCGGCCTCGAGCGCAGTGACGTCGCGGTCGCCCAACCACACCCGTCCGGCCGCTGCCGGCTCGAGGCCCGCGACAGCGCGCAGCAAGGTCGACTTGCCGCACCCGCTCGGGCCCACCAGCGCAAGCAGTTCCCCCGCGTGCACGTCGAACGACACATCGTCGACAGCGAGGTGGGTGCCGTAGCGGCAGGTGAGGCCTTCCACTCGCAAGGCCACCGGTTCCGATCCGTTCATGACGTCACCCGCGCCCCTCGTTCCAGCGCCCAGAGCAGCGCAGCCACCGGCACCATGCCCACCGCCACGATGGCCAGCGACGGCACTGCTGCCTGCACCCACAGGCTCTCCGAGGTCGCCTGCCACACCCACACCGACAGCGTGTCGGTGCCGAACGGCCGCAGCAGCAGTGTGATGGGCAGTTCCTTCACCGTGTCGACCGCCACCAGCGCGGCAGCAGCCAGAAGCGCGGCGCGGGCCTGGGGCAACTCCACCCGCAGCGCCACCCGCCATGGCCGGGCACCCAGCGTGCGTGCACTGTCGACCGCGTGCGCGGGCACCGCCGCCAGTCCGGCATCGACGCCTTGGTAGCCCACCGCCAGGAACCGCACGGCCAGGCCGTAGACCAACCCGACGAGCGAACCGACGAGGAGGACGCCGCCGGGTGCCCAGCCGCGCCGGTCGAGCGCGGCGAGGGTGACGACGACACCGATGGCCACCACCGGCCCTGGCACCGCGTACCCGAGGCTCGCCACCCGGGCCAACGC
>JBAXSU010000071.1:0-15263 GCA_037130535.1 Actinomycetota bacterium | reverse complement strand
GACGAGGCCGAAGCGTTCCATAGCGAAGGGCCGAGGCTACCGGCAGGTCAGCCGGGCCGACGGCGACATGGGCAACCCGGCCGAGGTGGAGCCGACGGGGGTGGCCCGGTAGAGTCGCATTCCTATGTCGAAGAAGACCAAGAAGCGCAAGGCCAAGATGCGCCGTTCCAAGGCCAACCACGGTAAGCGCCCGAACATGGGGCGTGGCTGACCCACTGCACCCCTCGTCCGCACCTCCGCCCACCCGGCGCGAGGATGTGGCCGATGTGTGGCACGGGGTTGCAGTAGCCGACCCCTACCGGTGGCTCGAAACGGGCGACTCGCCTGAGGTGGTCGATTGGACCACCACCCAAAACGAATACACACGCCAGGCGCTCGATGCCCGTCCCGATCGCGGACGGTGGCACGAGCGCCTGTCCGCGCTCGTCGGCCTGCCGACGGCCATGGCGTGCACAGTCCGTGGCGAGCGGCTGTTCGTCCTCGAACGCGGCCGCGGCGCCGACCAGTTCGCCCTGGTGATGCGGTCGGCAGTCGATGCTGCTGCGCCTGCCCGGGTGCTGTTCGACCCGGCCGCGCTGGCGGCCGACGCCGCGGTGGCCATCGACTGGTTCCATCCGTCGCCCGACGGCAGCGTGGTGGCGCTGGGGCTCAGCGAGGGTGGCACCGAGAACAGCACGCTTCACCTGCTCGACGTCGACACGGCCACGCTGCGGGAGTTGCGCATCCCCGACACGCGTGCAGCCTCCGTGGCCTGGCAACCCGATGGGGCAGGGTTCTGGTACGCCCGCTACCCGGCGGGCGACGAATACAACCGCCACATCCGCCACCACACAATCGGTGGCGATCCGGCCGATGATCCCGTGGTGTTCGACCGACTGCCCACGGCCGAATCGTGGCCCGATGTCGATGTGTCGGCCGACGGGCGGTTTCTGCTCGTGCAGATGATGGTGGGGTGGGGCCGAAACGATGCCCATCTGTGCGATCTGACGACCGGTGAGTGGCAGGTGGTCATCGAGGGACGGCCGGCCGACACCAGTATCGAGCTCGGCCCCGACGGCATCGTGGCCGTCACCACCCTCGATGCGCCCAACGGCCGACTGGTGGTGGCGCCGTACGCGTCGCCTGGCGTCGACTCGTGGCGCACCGTGGTGGCCGAACGAGACGACGTGGTGCTGGGCGGTTGCGTGCCGGTGGGCGACGAGGTGCTGGTCACGGCCAGTCGGGCAGCGGTCGACACGGTCGAGCGCTGGAGCTTCGACGGCCGGCTTCTGCAGGAGGTGGACGGACTGGGTCTGGTGTCGGTGGGCAACCTCGTCGCCGACGAGCACGGCACGGCGGCGTTCGTGCTGGTGAGTTCGTTCACCGCACCCACCGCTGTGTGGCGTATCGACCGCGACGGGGCCCAGCGGTGGTGTCCCGAGCCGCCGGCCAGCGACGAACTGCCACCGCTGACGGTCAGTCGCACCACCTACCCGTCGCTCGACGGCACCGAGATCGGGCTGTTCATCGTGCACCGCGCCGATGTGGAGCCCTCGCCCGACACACCCACGATCCTCAACGGCTACGGCGGATTCGCCATCGCCGAGTCGCCGTCGTGGATGCCCAACCTGGCCGCCTGGTGTGCCGAGGGTGGGGTGTGGGCCATCGCCGGCCTGCGCGGCGGCTACGAGTACGGCGAACGCTGGCATCAGGCCGGGCGCCGGGCCACGAAGCAGAACGTGTTCGACGACTTCCACAGCGCGGCCGACTGGATGGTGGCCACGTCGGTGGCGTCGCGCGAACGCCTGGCGGTGCACGGCGGTTCGAACGGCGGCCTGCTGGTCGGCGTGGCCCTCACCCAGCGCCCCGATCTTGCCCGGGCCGTGTGGTGCGCGGTGCCGCTGCTCGACATGGTGCGCTACCCGCAGTTCCTCATCGCCCGATTGTGGACCGACGAGTACGGCGACCCCGATGTGGCCGATGAGTTCGGTTGGCTGCACGCCTACTCGCCCTACCACCGGGTGCAGGAGGGCACGCACTATCCGGCGGTGCTGTTCACCACCGCCGAAGGCGACACGCGGGTCGACCCGCTGCACGCCCGCAAGATGGCGGCGCTGGTGCAGCACGCCACGGCCGCCGCACCCCACGAACGACCGGTGCTGCTGCTGCAGGCAGGCCGTGCGGGTCATGGCGCAGGCAAGCCGGCGGCGATGCGCATCGCCGACGGTGTCGATGCACTGTCGTTCCTGGCATGGCAACTCGGTCTCGGAGGCGCGTCGTGACCGCAGTCGTCGCGCTCGAGGTGGTGTCGCCGGTCGAGCCCTGGCAGGCCATCGGACTGCACATCGTCGACGGGCGCACCACGGTGGGCGGTATCGAACTGCGCTTCCGCTCGCCCGTAGGTGACGAGGCGGTGCGGATCGACCGCTGGGTGCTGGCCGACTGCCCGCAGGCGGTGACCGATATCGACGGCCTCGCCACGGTCCACGCCGACACCCTGCCTCCTGCACGTGCGATCGAGCACCCGCTGGGCGCCGCCCGGTTCGACCATCTGGTCGTGATGACCTCGTCGCTCGACCGCACCTGTGGTGCCATCACCGCAGCAACGGGCGAACCGCTGAAGCGCATCCGCGAGGCCGGGCCGATCAGGCAGGGTTTCCACCGCCTCGGCGGGCTGATCATCGAGGTGGTCGAGAGCGAGCGGGTCACCGCCCCCACGGCCTCGTTCTGGGGCTTCGTGCTCATCGTCGACGATCTCGATGCCGTGTACGCCCGCCTGGGCGACGACCTCGTGTCGGCACCGAAGGCGGCGGTGCAGCCGGGGCGGATGATCGCCTCGTTCCGTGGCGCAGCGGGCCTCGGCCTGCCCATCGCGTTGATGACGCCCTGAGCGGGCGGCGGCTCGCGGCTCGGCTCGGTCAGTCGTCGAAGCCCTGGCTGCCGTCGTCGGCCAGCGCAGCGAGGTGCGCAGTGCCCTCGGTGCAGTCGGCCAGCAGCGGGCACCAGCGGCACGAGTAGCTCGGCCGCTTCACCGGCGTGCGCTCGCCGCTCACCAGTTCGGCATGCCGTGCCACGGCGCCCAGCGCACGGTCGAGCGCCGAGTCGAGGATGCCCTCGGTGACCTGCTCGACCTCGGCCTCGGCGTAGTCGAAGTAGTAGGTGACGAGCTTGCGGGGCGGCACCGACCGCTGCAGTGTCTCGACCAGTGCGTAGAAGCGCAGGTCGAGTCGGTGCTGGGGCGAGCGCGAACCGGTCTTGAAGTCGACGATCAGCCGCTTGCTGACGGTGCCCTCTGGCTTGCCGATCACCAGGTCGGCACGGCCGCTCAACTCGATGCACTGGCTGGCCCGCCATTTCCCAGCGGCCTCGGTGATCGGCTCGGCCCGCATGTCGAGTGGTGGGAAGTCCTGCACGAAACGGGTGAACCGCTCGACCGCGTAACCCCGCAGTTCGGCCAGGTCGGCCTCGCCGAGACGGGCCAACCAGTCGCCGAGCGAGTTGGGCTGGCCGGCCAGGCGGGCGATCGCTTCGTCGACCACCAGGGCCGGCACCGGCTCGCCGCGCCAGTTGACGAACAACTCGACCGCCTTGTGGGTGATCGAGCCACGGGCGTTCGACGTGGTCCACTCGAACGGATCGGGCGCGAGGTGCAGCGCCTCGCACCCGAGGGCCCTGGTGACGAAGTGCTTGCTCACCCACAGCTTCTCGCCGCCCAGAGCGGCCGACAGATCGGCAAAGCCCTCGCGTGCCCGTTCGATCAGGTCGTCGACGAACGTGGGTGCGAACACCAGTGGCTCGGCGTCGCGGCGCATCTGCTCGACCAGTCGCTGTTGGGTGGGGGTGAGGGCACGTTGGCTCTCCATCGCCGCAACCCTGCCACACCCCGCTGGCACGATGCAGCCATGAAGTCCCCGTCGTCGCCAGGCACCACCGTCGAGTTCTCCCACGCCGCCCGCACACTGGCGCGCGAGGCTCGGCGGCGTCACCTGGTGGCCCCCAGCTTCCGCTGCCCGCCGCGGGTGGTGGGCGTGCAGCGCACGGTGCGGCGTCATGCCGGCGGTGTGGTGGTGGCGGTGCAGTTGCGCGACCGGCCCTGGGTGGCGGTGGTGGCCGACATGATCGAGGGGGTCATCGTCGCCAACCGGCTCGCCCCGCCCGACTCCGATCGGTTGCGCACCGACCTGTGGGAGACGGTCGGTGCCGAGTGGCCCGATGCGATGGGTGCGCCCAGCACCAAGGTGGCCTGACCCGCGGCCCGAGCGGACTCAGGCCAGCGGACTCAGGCGAGCGGACTCAGGTAGGTACGGAGATGAGCACGAGCAGGGTGCGGTCAGGGTTCACCAGACCGGCCAACGGGCTCAGTTCGGGTGCCGCCAGATCTTCAGGGCTGAGGGCGAGGATGGCGAACGACTCGTCGCCCAGGTTGTAGATCGCCTGGGTGAAGCCCGCAGGTGTTTGCCGCTCGCTCAGGGTGAACCCTGCGGTCGTGAGGGTGTCGTCGTAGGCGTCGAGCACGGTGTCGACGTCGAGTTCGGTGTCGCGCACCTCGCCGAAGGCGATCGAGGGGCCGAGGCCCAGCGCCGCCAGCAACGCCGGTGAGTCGATCGGGTCGCTCACGCCCGCGGGCGTCACGATCGTGTTCCACCAATCGGGTCGTTCCACCTCGGGGTCGGGGTCGCACTGGGCGCCTGCGTCGGGCAGTTCGAGCGATGCGAGCACCGCCCCCTCCACCTCGTTCACACACGTCGCCGCCAGCACGAAGCCGTGTCCTTCGCCGGTGTAGGTGACCAGTCGGGCGTTCGGCCCCATCGCTGCGGTCAACTCCTCCGCCCAGCGGATCGGGGTGGCCGGGTCGTTGGTGCCACCCACCACCACGATGGGTGCCTCGCCCGTGTAGGCGACCTCGGTGGGTTCGACGGACGGCATGAGCGTGTCGCACGAGCCGGTGCCGTCGCCGACGAGGTCGTCAACGGTCAGGAACCGGGTGAAGCGAGGTGCCAACTCCTTCAGCCGGGCCAACAGCGCCTCGGGGTCGTCGGGGGGTGTGTTCTCGAACCCGCTGGCACAGTCGATGATCGACTGCGACTGCTGCTGGGTGGAGTAGGTGCCGTCGGGGTTGCGCCCGATGTAGCCGTCGGCCAGCGTGAAGAGGGCCGTTGCGTCGCCTTCCTGCACGGTGCTGAACGCCAGCGCGAGCTGCGGCCATGTGGCACGGCTGTAGAGGGCAGCGACGGTGGCGGTGCCCATCACCGCCAGGTTGGCCTGCCGTCCGTCGGTGTGGGCGACGGGCGACTCGTCGAGTTGGACGAGCAGCGCGTCCCACGCTGCACCCACGTCGGTGGAACTGAACGAGCACTCGTCGGGCGTGGTCTCGCACCATGCCGCCCAATCGTCGAAGGCCTCCTCGAACCCAACCAACTGCGTGCTGTACTGCTGCTCGACCGAATCGCCCTCTGGCGCATATGCCGAGTCGAGCACCATGGCTCGCACTCGGTCGGGGAACAGCGTGGCGTAGACGCCGCCGAGGTAGGTGCCGTACGAGATGCCCAGGTAGCTGATCTGCTCGTCGCCCATGGCGGCACGGATGGAGTCCATGTCGCGGGCGGTGTTGTCGGTGGAGTAGTGGCGCAGGGTGTCGCCGAACTTGGTGGTGCACCCGGTGACGAACGCAGTGCTCGACTCGTCGAGTGCCGCCTGCTCCTCCGGGGTCTCGGGGGTGGGGTCGAGATAGGCGGTGGCATCGAGCTCGGCATCGTTGAGGCACCGCAAGCCACCGGACCGGTCGACGCCGCGCGGGTCGAAGCCGACGATGTCGAACCCTTCGAGGCCGAGGGTGAGTTGGATGGTGCTCGCGGCATTGGCGACGAACTCGAACCCCGAACCACCTGGGCCGCCGGGGTTGGTGAGCACGGCACCCTCCCGCGTGCCACTGGCGGGCACCCGAATGAGGGCGAGGTCGATCGTGTCGCCCTCGGGGTCGGTGTAGTCGAGCGGGACCGTGAGGGTGGTGCATTCGAGTGCCGGGTCGAGCGCGCTCGGATCGTCGCAGGCTTCCCACGCCAGGCTCGACTCTGGTTCGGTGGGAGCGCTGGTGGTGGGATTTGTGGTGGCCGGCGAGTCGGTGGTCGACGAGGCGTTGGTCGCGGCCGAACTCGCGGTGCTCGAGTCGCCATCCGACGACGAGCACGAGGCGACGAGCGCCGCCGTTGCGACGAGCGCCGCGACCGTCCTCGCCAGCGCCGACGAACTGATCGAGGATGCTCCCGCATTGAACATGGCAGGAGGTTACCGACGGCGGTGATTGTTCACATCTCGGTTCGGGTACGACGGGAAATAGACCTGCACGATCAGCGCCATTCCTGGTGCGACCACCTCGACGAGACCGCCGACGTCGGGGCTGTCGAGGCCGGACGGCTCGATGACCTTGATGCTCACCTCGTCGCCGCCGACCGCGTAGATCGACTGATCGATCTCGTCGAATGGTTGTTGGCGACCCAGGAGATCGTTACCGGCACCCTGCATGGCCGTATCGGGGCAGCGTAGCCGTGGCCCGCGCAAACACGGACGGGTAGCCTCCCGCGCAGGCCCGGGTGGCGGAATTGGCAGACGCGGGGGGCTTAAACCCCCCTACTCGAAAGAGTGTGTGGGTTCGAACCCCACCCCGGGCACATGCGGTCGGTGTCGGCTCCCTCGTCCGATCGGGCCCGGCCCGGAACACGATGTGACAACACGTTGCGACGTATCGACGTGTTGTCACACCGTGTCGTGCCGATGCGGGATGACCCTCAGTCGATGCCGGTGGTGCGTCTGCTCAGCGCGAGCACCAGGCTCGGCACGCCGAGAATCAGTGACAGCAGAGTCCAGTGGAAGGCGCTCACCGAGTTGTAGTCGAAGGTGATCGTGGCGTTTTCGTCGCGGAACGCGACTGCGATCAACGCTGCGTTCGCTCCGAGGAAGACCACCGATGTCACCAGCCGGAAGGCGCCGACATACACACGGTCGCGCTCGGCTCGCATCCGCTCGTCGAGCACCTCATCGGGGAGGTCGGCTTGGCTCCTCACCGCGACACGCAGCAGCAGGAACACCCCGAAGCAGGGAAAGATCGACGCGACTCCTTCATGTCGTGCGGGGCGTGGCCGAATCGGTTTCAGGGATGGGGTCGAGCGAGAAGAGTGCCTCGATGGGCACCTCCAGGACGCGAGCGATTCGTAGCGCGAGCACCAGGCTCGGGCTGTACTCCCCGCGTTCCAGATAGCCGATCGTCTGGTAGTGCACGCCGATCGCTTCCGCGAAGTCGTGACGGCTGAGGCCGCGTTCCTCGCGGGCGGCGAGGATCCGGTTGAACACCTGCTCGCCCTCTGCAGTCTTCGGCTTCCGACCCACGGCTGAGAGCATAAATGCTATGTAGCAAAAATGCTACGGATTTCTTGGAACCCGTGGCCGACCCGGCAGGAGAGCCTTTCGACGTTCAAGGGCGTCGAGACTCCATGCAGTCAGTCGATACGGCCGATGCCAGGGGCGAATCGCCCGACTCTGCGCGCGTAGGCCCGGTACTGATCGCCGTGGGTGCTGACCAGGTATGGCTCCTCGACGAGTCGGACTTGGATCTCGAGGGCGGCGATGAGCGCGACGAGGCCGGCCAGACTGATGACGTTGGGGATCATCATGGCGAGTCCGGAGGCCGTGGTGAGCATGGCGGCGAAGATCGGGTTTCGTGCCAGGCGAAAGGCTCCATCGGTGACGAGGTCGGTGCGTTCGTTGGGATCGACGCCGATTCGCCACGATGCGCCCATCGAGTATTGAGCGATGACGGTGAGCGCGATGCCGGCGACGGTTACGACGGTCCCGGCGATGTGCAGCCATGTGGCGTCGAGCGCCGCGATGTTGCCGAGTCCGGCGACGGCGGCGAGAGGGGCGGCGAAGCCGACGAGGATCGCGATGACGAAACCGATCTTGGCCCACCACTGTGGCGTGTTGGGCTGGGCGTGGAGGCGAAGTCCGCTGTCGCCGGTACGTCGCCATTGGTCGACGGTCCGCCACCCGAACGCGAGCGATGCCCACAGGAGGTACAGGGCGAGTGCGGCGATGTCCACGTGATGTCCTTTCGATTCCTGTCGTGTTGTCTGTTCAGCTGCACAGGTCTCGTGCACGAGATGGCTACCGCACGCAAGGCTTCTGTTGGTCGCGAGGCCCATGTCGAGGCGGCCGAGCTGTTCCGGTTGCTGGGGGATCCGACCCGTCTGGCGATCTTGTATGCGCTGTTGGAGGCGGGGGAGCTGTGCGTGTGCGACCTCGCACGTGTCGCCGGTGTGGCGGTTGTTGCACGACCGCCCGCTCGGGCCGAACAACACCTACGCTCCTTTGAGTCCCCATCCGAAGGAGCGTGCTGCGTGCGTCTGCGAACGATCGTGGTGTCCGTTGTGTCCGGTGTGGTGCTCCTCGCTGCGTGCGGATCGGATCATGGCGGTCACTCCGCCGCCTCGGTCGAGGTGAGCCCTGATGCTGCCTTCAACGCTGCCGATGTGATGTTCGCCCAGGGCATGATCCCGCATCACCAGCAGGCGATCGAGATGGCCGACATGGCCCTCGACCCTGCGGTTGGTGCGGGCCCTGCGGTGCTCGACCTGGCCACGCGCATCAAGGCCGGCCAAGACCCCGAGATCGCGCAGATGACCACCTGGCTCGCCGACTGGGACCAGCCGACGGCGATGGACCTGAGCGACGGTCACACGATGGACGGGATGGACGGCATGCTCTCGGCCGACGAGATGAAGGACCTGGCGGCGCTGCGCGGCGCCGAGTTCGACACGGCGTGGATGGAGGGCATGATCCGCCATCACGAGGGCGCCATCACGATGGCCGAGGATGTGGCCGCGAAGGGCGAGCAGCCCGAGGTGAAGGCCCTCGCTGAGCAGATCGTCGCGGCCCAGCGCGCCGAGATCGACGAGATGCGCGCCCTGCTCGACTCCTGACCACCCGGGCGTCAGCCGGCGGGTGTCAGCGGGCGTCGCTGCAGAACGCGGTGATGAGGTGGCGGACGACGTGGACGCAGCGCTCGAGTTGGTCGACCGCCACCCACTCGTCGGGGCGGTGGGCGTCGCCGATGTCGCCGGGGCCGCAGATCATCACCGGTGCATCGACCACGGCCGACAGCAGACCGCCCTCGGTGCCGAAGTCGAGCGCCACCGAGGCACCTGCGTCGGCCAGCCGCACCGCCTGCGCGAAGGGCGGTGACGACGTGTCGGTGGCCATGGCCGGGTAACTGGTGACGAGATGGCGGTCGACGCCGCCGCCCACAGCGGTGAGGCGTTCGTGCAGTGCGTCGGCCGCGGCGAAGAACGGTGCGAGTACCACGACAGGGTCGTGGTGGGTGTCGTGACGCACCTCGAACACCACCTCGCACTCGGCGGCGATGACGTTGGCGGCCGTGCCGCCGTGGATGGTGCCGCAGTTCACGGTGTAGGCGGGTGCGTCGTCGCCCCGCGCTGCGGGACAGCCGGTCTGGATGGCCGAGAGCACCTCCACGAGGTGGGCAGCACCGGCGATGGCGCTTGGGGCGGTGGCGGCGCGACTGGAGTGCGCCTCGGCGGCGCGCACCACCACCCGGTACATCTGCTTGCCGAGGTGCGAGTGGCGCGGCCGCATCATCGTCGGCTCGCCGATGACCACCAGCGCCGGGCGGATGGTCGGGTCGACGGCCAGTTGCGGCAGCACATCGCGCACGCCTTGGCAGCCGACCTCCTCGTCGTACGAGGCGAGCACGTGCACCGGGGCGCGCAGTGTCGCCGGGTCGATGGTGCGCATCGCCACGAGCACGGCGGCGAAGAAGCCCTTCATGTCGGCGGTGCCACGGCCGTACAGCCGGTCGTCGACCGCGGTGAGGGTAAAGGGATCGGTATGCCAACCCTCGCCCGGTGGAACCACGTCGGTGTGCCCCGACAGCAGCAGGCCGCCGGGCACGGCCGGGCCGAGGGAGGCGACGAGGTTCGCGTTGCCGGCGTGCACACCTGTCACCACCTGCACCCGCGCGCCACACGCCTCGAGCTGCTCGCCCAGCCACTCCTGCAGCGCCGTGTTCGGCGTGCGGCTGACTGTGGGGAACGCCACCAGGCTGCGGAGCAATTCGACGACCTGTGGCATCACCGCTGATGCGTTGTTCATCGTGGCCGCTCCATCGACCCGAAACTACTTCGGTGACGCGGGTTGACAGAGCGCACGCTCAGCGTGAAACGTTGGCAGTTCATGCGTGAACCTCGATTCGACATCATGTTCGAGCCCGTCCGGATCGGTCCGGTGGTGGCTCGCAATCGCTTCTTCCAGGTGCCTCAGTGCAGTGGGATGGGCTACCGCGACGTGTCGTCGCACGCCGAGATGCGCGCCACCAAGGCTGAGGGTGGCTGGGCGGTGGTGTGCACCGAGCAGGCCGAGATCCACCACACCTCGGAGATCACCCCGTTCATCGAGCAGCGCATCTGGGACGACATCGACCTGCCGGCGCTCGAGCTGACCACGGCGCGGGTGCACGACCACGGCGCGTTGGCCGCGATCGAGCTCTGCTACAACGGCATGAACGGCCCGAACTTCTTCAGCCGTGTGGCGCCGATGGGGCCGGGTCACCTGCCCGTCGCCGCCTTCTCGTACGACCCGGTGCAGGCGCGGGCGATGACGTTGGCCGACATCGCCGACCTGCGTCGCTGGCACCGCCGGGCCGTGCGCCGTTCGGTCGACGCAGGATTCGACCTCGTGTACGTGTACGCCGGGCACGCCCTCGGGGGAATCCACCACTTCCTCTCGCGTCGCTACAACCAGCGCACCGACGCGTACGGCGGCTCGCTCGAGAACCGGGTGCGCCTGCTGCGCGAGATGCTGGAGGACGCCGTGGAGGAAGCGGCCGGCGTGGCAGCCATCGGATGCCGCATCAGCCTCACCGAACTCGGCGTCACCGACGGCCTCGAGCGCAGCGAGATCGCCGATGTCGTGGGCATGCTGGGCGAACTCCCCGACCTGTGGGACTTCGTGATGGGCAGCTGGGAGGACGACAGCGTCACCTCGCGGTTCGGGCCGGAGGGCCACGAAGAGCAGTACGTCCGCGGTCTGAAGCAACTCACCACCAAGCCGGTGGTGGGGGTGGGCCGGTTCACCTCGCCCGAGACGATGCTGCGCATGGTGCGCGAGGGCATCCTCGACTTCATCGGCGCCGCCCGCCCGTCGATCGCCGATCCGTTCCTGCCCGCCAAGATCGAGCACGGGCGGATGGACGAGATCCGCGAATGCATCGGCTGCAACATCTGCGTCTCGGGCGACTTCACGATGAGTCCGATCCGCTGCACCCAGAACCCGAGCATGGGCGAGGAATGGCGGCGCGGCTGGCACCCCGAGCGGATGCGGCCCCGCCACGCCGACGAGCGGGTGCTGGTGGTGGGCGCGGGCCCAACGGGTCTGGAGGCAGCAATGTCGGCCGGGCGCCGCGGCTACGAGGTGGTGCTGGTGGAGGCGACACGCGACCTCGGCGGCCGCGTGGCGGCCGAGTCGCGGTTGGCAGGTCTGGCAGCGTGGAACCGCGTGGTTGACTACCGCCTCGGCCAACTCGATCGGCTCGACACCGTGCAGGTGTACCGCGAGAGCCTGATGACAGCCGACGAGGTGTTGGCCTACGGCTTCCACCATGTGGCGGTTGCCACCGGCGCCACGTGGCGCGCCGACGGGGCGGGCCGCTGGCACACCAAGGCCATTGCGCTGTCGCCCGATCTGCCCGTGTTCACCCCCGACGACGTGATGCACGGTCGGCTGCCGCAGGGTGGCCGGGTGGTGCTGTTCGACGATGACCACTACTACCTCGGCGGGGTGATCGCCGAGCAACTGGTGCGCCACGGCCTGGCCGTCACCCTGGTGACGCCCAGCCCCACGGTGTCGTCGTGGACGGCCCACACGCTGGAGCTCGACCGCATCCAGACCCGCATGCGCGAACTGGAGATCGACCTGCGCCTGTCGCAGACGCTGCTGCGCACGGAGGGTTCGGCGGCTGTGCTTGCCTGTATGCACACCGGCCGCGAGACGGTGTTGGAGGCTGACGCGGTGGTGCTGGTCACGGCCCGGCTGCCCAACGAGCAGTTGGCACTCGACCTGCGCGCGCGGCACGCCGAATGGGCCGATGCCGGCCTGGTGTCGGTCACCGCTGTGGGCGATGCGCTGGCACCGTCCACCATCGCCGCGGCGGTGTGGGACGGTCGTCGCTTCGCCGAGGATCTCGGTGTGCAGCGCCATCCCGACGACACGCCGTTCCGCCGAGAAGTGGTGTTCATCGAACACCCGCGGGCACGCACCCAGGCGCGTTCTGAGGTCGACCGTGTCGGTTGAGCACGTCGAGGTCGTGGTCGTTGGTGCCGGCCAGGCCGGTGTCGCCGCCAGCGAACACCTCACCGCCAACGGCATCGGCCACGTGGTGCTGGAACGCCATCGCATCGCCGAGCGGTGGCGCAGCGAGCGCTGGGACTCGCTGGTGGCCAACGGGCCCGCATGGCACGATCGCTTCCCGGGGATGTCGTTCGGCGGTGACCCCGATGGCTTCCCCGGCAAGGACGAGGTGGCCGACTACTTCGTGGCGTACGCCGAGCACATCGGTGCGCCGGTGCGCTGCGGGGTGGAGGTTCTGGGCGTCGCCCGCATCGATGGCCGGCCCGGCTTCCGGGTTCACACCTCCGCCGGGGAGGTAGAGGCCGACTACGTGATCGCCGCCACCGGCGCGTTCCAGCGGCCGGTCGTCCCTGCGATCGTGGCTGCCGACGCGCCGGTGCAGCAGATCCACTCGAACGCGTACCACCGCCCCGGCCAACTGCCTGCGGGGGCGGTGCTCGTGGTGGGCGCTGGGTCGTCGGGCGCGCAGATCGCCGAGGAACTGCAGTCCTCCGGCCGCCAGGTGTACCTGTCGGTCGCCCCACACGGTCGCCCGCCGCGCCGCTACCGCGACCGCGACTTCGTGTGGTGGCTGGGGGTGCTGAACAAGTGGGACGCCGAGGTCACGCCCGGTGCCGCGCATGTCACCATCGCCGTCAGCGGCGCGGGCGGCGGCCACACCGTCGACTTCCGCCGGTTCGCCGCGCAAGGCGTGACGCTGGTGGGCACCACCGAGGCGTACGCCGATGGTGTCGTCACGTTCGCCGACGACCTGGCGACCAACCTCGCTGCGGGCGACACCGACTACCTCGGCGTGCTCGACGAGGCCGATGCCTACGTGGCGGCACACGGGCTCGACCTGCCCGAGGAACCCGATGCGCGCATCATCCCCGCCGACCCCCCGTGCGTGACCCACCCGATCCGCTCGCTCGACCTGGCCGCCGCGGGCATCGGGTCGATCATCTGGGCCACCGGCTATGCGTCCGACTATCGCTGGCTGCCGGCGGGCGCGGTCGACGACGACGGCCGCCCCCGGCACCGCCGTGGCATCTCCAGCGAGCCCGGCGTCTACTTCCTCGGCCTGCCCTGGCAGACGCGTCGAGGGTCGTCGTTCATCTGGGGCGTGTGGTACGACGCCAAGTACGTCGCCGACCACATCGCCAAACAGCGCGCCTACACCCGCTACCGACCGGGCTGACCCCGATCCGGCACCCACACGCACTCACGGAGACTTCGATGGCACACCGCCGCATCCGCCCGTTCAACACCAAGGACACCTACCCCGAGCAGAAGCTCGACAACGATCTGTGCCAGGCGGTGGTGGCGCGTGGCTCGATGGTGTTCCTGCGCGGCCAGTGCCCGCAAGACCTCGACACCGCTGCCGACCTCGGCAGCCACGATCCGGTCGAGCAGACGCACCAGGTGATGCAGAACATTCGCCAACTGATCGAGGAGGCGGGCGGCTCGATGGAACACCTGTGCAAGGTGGTGGTGTACATCACCGACGTGCGTCATCGCGAGGCGGTGTACCGCACGATGGGCGAGTACATCAAGGGCGTGCACCCGGTGTCGACCGGGTTGGTGGTCACCGCGCTGGCGCGGCCGAACTGGCTGGTGGAGATCGACGCCACCGCGGTCATCCCCGACTGAGGCTGCGATGACGTTCTCGATCGTCGCCCGCTGCGCCACGACCGGCCAGTTCGGCGTGTCCATCTCGTCGTCGTCGCCTGCAGTGGCGGCGCGCTGCGCACACGCCCGGGCCGGGGTGGGTGCGGTGGCGACGCAGAACATCACCAACCCGGCCCTCGGGCCGCTGATGCTCGACCGCTTGGCAGCGGGCGACGCTGCCCGCGCGGCCGTCGACGCAGCCGTGGCAGCCGACGGCTATCCGCCCTACCGGCAGCTGCTCGCCATCGACCGCCTCGGGCACACGGCCGTGCACTCGGGCGGCAATGCCCTGGGCCTGTGGAGCGCCGCCGAGGGCGTCGACTGCGCCGCGGCGGGCAATCTGCTGGCCCACGAGGGCGTGCCCGCAGCGATGGTGGCCGCGTTCGAGGCCACCCCTGGGGCGCTGGGCGATCGGCTGATCGCGGCGATGTTGGCCGCCGTGGCCGAAGGGGGCGAGGCCGGGCCGGTGCACTCCGCCGGCCTGTTGGTGGTGCACGAGCAGGCCTGGCCGTACGCCGAACTACGCATCGACTGGGTCGACGACGGTTGCCCCATTGCGGCTGTGGCCCACGCCTGGGAGGTGTATGCGCCACAGGCCGACGCCTACGTGACCCGTGCGTTGAACCCCACCGACGCGCCCTCGTACGGCGTACCGGGCGACGAGTAGGTCAGCCTTCCGCTGCCCAGGTGAACTGGTGCGCGCCCGCGCCGGCCTCGTGGTGCTGACCGTCGGGTAGCACGATGTCGGCGATGGTGCCGTCGGGGATGGTTGCGTCGAGCGTGCCGTGGCCGTCGGCGATGCGCCAGGCAACCTCGATGCGGCCGTGTGGCGCGTCGTGGTGGGTGCGGGCGTTGGTGATGCCGTGCCCCGGCCGCGGGGCGATGCGCACTCGGCGGTACGCGGGTTCCATCAACTGCAGGCCCGCCACGTAGCGGTGCAGGAACGAGATGACGGCGCCCTTGCTGTAGTGGTTCAGCGAGTGCTTCGCCGTGCCGTCGGGCCGGAAACCGTCCCAGTCCTCCCAGATGGTGGTGGCACCCCGGTCGATCATGGCCATCCACGACGGCTCGGTGGGCTGGAACAACAGGTCGTACGCCACGTCGAGATGGCCGTGGTCGGCCAGCACGGGCAGCAGGAACGGAGTGGCGAGGAAGCCGGTGCCGAGATGAGTGTCGGCGGCCCTGACCAGCGCAACGAGTTGGTCGGCAGTGGCGGCGCGCAA
>JBAXSU010000070.1:0-15471 GCA_037130535.1 Actinomycetota bacterium | reverse complement strand
TCGCCCATCAGCGAAGAGGTGCTGGCCCGCAGCGTCACCACCTTCGGCTGCAAGTTCTGGCAGGCCTACGGCCTCACCGAGACCACCGGCGCAGTGGTGAACCTGCCCCCGGCCGACCACGACGTGAACGGCCCCAACCGGCATCGCCTGCGCAGCTGCGGTCTGCCCGGCCCCGGTGTGGAGGTGCGCATCGTCAACACCGACACCTTTGCCGACTGCGAGCAGGGCGAGGTGGGCGAGATCTGGATCCGTTCGCCACAGGTGATGAAGGGCTATTGGAACATGCCCGACGAGACGGCCAAGAGCATCGACGCCGACGGCTGGTTCCGCAGCGGCGACGCCGGCTACCTCGACGCCGACGGCTACCTCTACATCCACGACCGGGTGAAGGACATGATCGTCAGCGGTGGCGAGAACGTATACCCGGCCGAGGTGGAGAACGTGTTGATGGGCCATCCGGGTATCGCCGATGTGGCCGTGATCGGCGTGCCGCACGAGAAGTGGGGCGAGACCGCGAAAGCGATGGTGGTGCGCAAGCCCGACGTCGAGGTGAGCGAGCAGGACATCATCGACTACGCCCGCGAGCGCCTCGCGCGGTTCAAGTGCCCCACCAGCGTCGACTGGATCGACGCCCTGCCCCGCAACCCCAGCGGCAAGATCCTGAAGAAGGATCTTCGTGCGCCGTTCTGGGAAGGCCGCAGCAGGAACGTGAACTGACAGGTCGGTAGCCTGCCCGCATGAGTAGCTGGAACGAACAGATCATTGCGGAATTCAGGGCCACCGGCGGCAAGGCCGCGCAGTTCGGCGACAACCCGCTCGTCATCCTGCACACCATCGGCGCCAAGTCGGGCGAGGTGCGCGAGATCCCCCTGGTCGCGTTGGTCGAGGGCGACACGCTCTACGTCTTCGCTTCGAAGGGTGGAGCGCCCACGAATCCCGACTGGTACTTCAACCTGAAGGCCAACCCCAGCATCACGGTCGAGTTCGGCACCGACACCTTCATCGCCGACGTCGTCGAACTGGCACCGGCCGACGCTGCAGCGAAGCTCCAGGCTCAGGCCGTGCTCATGCCGCAGTTCGGCGAGTACGTCACGGCCGCAGCGCCCCGCGTCATCCCGGCCTTCTCCATCACCCGCGCCTGATTCCCTTCGGTGCCGGGCGCACCAAGTCGATCGAGTCGATGTGACCGGCGTCCCATCGTCGCCCACCGCTCAGCGTTGAATGCGGCCCGAACTGCGGCCTGCGAGGCGCGGGTAGGTGAGCGGATGGTCGCGCAGCAACGGTTGGCGTTTGCGGAAGCCGGGCTGGCTGCCCGGATCATTCGGGAAGTAGCCGAAGCGATCGGGCCACAGCACCTGCTGGACGACCGGTAGGTCGTCGTTGCCGTAGTACTCGAACCAGGCTGACATACGCGAGCGATCGGCCGACACCCAGCGGTCGGGCACGTCGACGATGCGCACATCGGTGCAGCAGATGGCGAGATCGCCGGTGCCCGGGCCGAACAGGCCGTCGCGTCGTGCTTCCACGACGGCATGCACCACGTGATGGGCCGCATCGAGCGACGGGCCGAGCACGACGAGTTCGGGTAAGCCGAGCGAGGTGAGGCCCGCGGTGTACGACCAGGGCTTCGAACTCGGTGTGGTGCACCGGCAGCCCGGAACCGAACACGGGCCGTAACCGACGTGATGGACCAGGAACCCGTTCAGGGCGATGATCTCTTCGCTGGACAGGGGAGGAGCCTGGCGGCTCGATGGCGTGGGATCGTTGTAGTTCGCCATGCCGCCGAGTGTGAACGGGGGGTGTGGCACGGAATGCCGGCATCTCGGCCTGGGCCACCGCCTTCACTACACTTCTGCTTGCGGCGTGGGGCCGCCATGGGAAATGAGGCAATGATGAACGCTCACAGTGTTTCGGGCCCGAATCTTCCGGGCCGACTCGGCAATCCCGACCTGACGTTGGGCGATGATCCGCGTTCCGACCCGCGCATGGTGGCCGCGATGATCCCGATCGGCCTGGCCGAGCGCACCCCGCCGCAGCCCGTCACCGTCGACACCCCGATCGACCAGTTGCACGAGTTCAACGCCATCGCCGAGAGCGGCTACGACATGCTGTTCGGCATGCTCACCACCGACCTCGCCCCGGTGCAGGGGGTCGTGCGCTCGGTCGAGGTGATCCGCGGTATCGACGGCAACGACATCACCCTGTACCTCCACCGCCCCGAGCAGGCGTCGGGTCCGCTGCCCGGCCTGCTGCACCTGCACGGCGGTGGCATGATCATCCTCGAGGCATCGGGCGGGGGATACCAGCGCTGGCGCGACAAGCTGGCGGCCACCGGCATGGTGGTGTGCGGTGTCGAGTTCCGCAACGCCAGCGGCAAGCAGGGGCCGTTCCCGTTCCCGGCCGGCCTGAACGACTGCACGTCCGCGCTGCTGTGGTTCGCCGACCAGCGCAGCCGCCTCGGCGTGGACAAGATCGTGGTGTCGGGCGAGTCGGGCGGCGGCAACCTCACGCTCGCCACCACCCTGCAGGCCAAGCGCCAGGGGCACCTCGACCTGATCGACGGCGTGTATGCGCAGTGCCCGTACATCTCCAACGCCTACGAGTCGCCGGTGCCCGAGTTGACGTCGCTGTTCGAGAACGACGGCTACTTCCTCAGCTGCGAGCAGATGGGGGTGAATGCAATGCTGTACGACCCCTCGCGAGAGAGCGCCACGAACCCGCTGGCGTGGCCGTACCACGCGTCGCTCGACGACCTCGCCGGGCTGCCACCGCACGTCATCTCGGTGAACGAACTCGACCCACTGCGCGACGAGGGCCTGGCGTACTACCGCAAGCTCGCTGCGGCCGGCGTGCCGGTGGCGGCGCGCACCGTGAACGGCACCTGCCATGCCGGCGACTGCCTGTTCGAGGCAGCGATTCCCGAGGTGTTCCACGCCACCATCCGCGACATCAAGGCCTTCGCCGATTCGCTGTGATCCCGAGCCGTCAGGTGCCGGTAACCCACTGGTCACCTGACGACATGAACCGGATCGACCGAAAGCGGTACAGTCGTCTTGTCTTGGGGTGCAACGGTGCACGCCCATCGGAGTGTGGAGGATCCCCGTGAGCGAAGCGCCCGTCGCTCGACGACCCAAACGTGAGGTCCCGCCGCTTCCTGCCGATCAGGCCGCTGCCGTCGATGCAGCGCTCGAGGCCGGTGGCCGCGACCACACCCGCTTGCTCGTCGTGCTGCACCACCTCCAGCACAGCCTCGGCTACATCCCGCCGGCCACGGTGCGGCCCATCGCCAAGGCCCTCGGGCTGTCGCGGGCCGAGGTACACGGTGTGATCAGCTTCTACCACGACTTCCGCACCGAGCCCGGTGGCCAGCATCACGTGAAGGTGTGCCAGGCCGAGTCGTGCCAGGCCGCAGGTGGGCGCGACCTGTGGCCGTCGCTGGAAACAGCGCTCGGCTGCGCAGCCGGCGCCACCGCCGCCGACGGGTCGGTCACTCTCGAGGTCGTCTACTGCCTGGGGTTGTGCGCAGCGTCACCCGCGCTGCTGGTCGACGACCATCCGGTGGGCCGACTCACCGAAGCCAAGGTCGCCCAGGTGGCTGCGCGAGTACGGAGGGCATCATGACCGTCTCGGTGTTCGTCCCCCGCGACGCGATCGCTCTGTCGCTCGGTGCCGACGACGTCGCTGCCGCGATCGTCGAAGAAGCCGCCCGGCGCAACCTCGACGTGCGTGTGGTGCGCAACGGTTCACGCGGCCTGTTCTGGCTCGATCCGCTGGTCGAGGTCGATGTCGAAGGCATGCGCCACGGCTACGGCCCGGTCGAGACGGCCGATGTCGCTTCGTTGTTCGATGCCGGGTTCCTCAGCGGGGGCGACCATCGGCTGGCGCACGGCCCCGTCGAGTCGATCACCGAACTGGCAGCGCAGACCCGGCTCACGTTCGCCCGGCACGGCGTGGTGGATCCTCGTTCGCTCGACGACTACCTCGCCCACGGCGGCTACGACGGCCTGCGGCGTGCCCTCACGCTGACCCCCGATCAGTTGCTCACCGAGATCGAGGCCTCGGGCCTGCGCGGTCGCGGTGGTGCGGCGTTCCCCACCGGAATCAAATGGCGAACCGTGGCCAACGCTCCGGCCACACCCAAGTACGTCGTGGCCAACGGCGACGAGGGCGACTCGGGCACCTTCGCCGACCGGATGATCTTCGAGGGCGACCCGTTCTGCCTGTTGGAAGGCATGACCATCGCCGCCCACGCCGTGGGCGCCACCCACGGCGTCATCTACATCCGCTCCGAGTACCCGCACGCCATCGCCACCACTCAAGCTGCCATCGATGCAGCCCGGGCTGCGGGTTGGCTCGGCTCGTCGGTCGCCGGGCAGGCGTTGTCGTTCGATGTCGAGATCCGAGTGGGCGCCGGCGCCTACATCTGCGGTGAGGAGACCTCGATGCTCGAGAGCATCGAGGGCAAGCGCGGCCTGGTGCGCTTCAAGCCACCGCTGCCCGCCATCGAAGGCCTGTACGGCAAGCCCACGGTCGTCAACAACATCCTTACGTTCGCCTCGGTGCCGTGGATCGCTGCCAACGGTGGCGACGCGTATGCGGCGCACGGTGTCGGCCGGTCGAAGGGCACGCTCGCAGTGCAGTTGGCCGGCAACGTGGCACGTGGTGCGCTGGTGGAGGTGCCGTTCGGCATCACCCTGCGCGACCTCATCGACCGGTTCGGTGGCGGCACACGAAGCGGCAAGGCGCTGCGCGCCGTGCAGGTGGGCGGCCCCCTCGGTGCCTACTTCGACGGAGCCGGTCTTGACGTCGCCCTCGACTACGAAGCCATCACTGCGGCCGGCGGCCTGCTCGGCCACGGTGGCATCGTCGTGTTCGACGAGTCGGTCGACATGGCCGTGCAGGCCCGGTTCGCCATGGAGTTCTGCGCTGCTGAGAGCTGCGGCAAGTGCACGCCGTGCCGAGTGGGCTCAACCCGCGGCGTCGAGTTGATCGACCGCATCTCGGCAGGCACCCGGCGCGACGCCAACCATCAGCAGTTGCTCGAACTGTGCGATGTGCTCGAGCACGGTTCGCTGTGTGCGCTCGGCGGCCTCACCCCGTATCCGGTGCGCAGCGCACTGCGGTTGTTCCCCACCGACTTCGGCCTCGTCGCAGAGGAGACGGCATGACCATCATCTGGAACGAGTTGCGAGCCCTGCGTGAGGGGGTCGACTACGGCACCCCGCCACGCGACGGCGAGCCCGTCACGCTGTCGATCGACGGTGTCGACACCACCGTGCCCGCCCGCAGTTCGGTGTTGCTCGCCGCCACCGTGGCCGGGGCGACGGTGCCCAAGTTGTGCGCCTCCGACACGCTCGAATGCTTCGGCTCGTGCCGCGTGTGTCTGGTCGAGATCGACGGCCGTCGCGGCTATCCCGCCAGCTGCACCACCCCGGTGGAGCCGGGCATGGTGGTGCGCACCACCAGCGATGAACTCGTCCGACTGCGCCGCGGTGTGGTCGAGTTGTACCTGTCGGACTATCCCGACTCCGACATCGAGGGCGGGTGGAGCCAGTTCCACACCACACTCGCCCAGGTGGGCCTCGAGGCCGGTCTGCCCGCCGACCACCCCTACCGGGGTGGCCACACCCACGGGGCTGTTGCCGTCGACGAGTCGAACCCGTACTTCCTGTTCGACGGCGCCAAGTGCATCGTGTGCAGCCGGTGCGTGCGTGCATGCGAAGAGATCCAGGGCACCTTCGCCCTCACGATCGACGGCCGCGGCTTCGCCTCGAAGGTGTCGCCCAGCCAGAACGAGTCGTTCCTCGCTTCCGAATGTGTGAGTTGTGGCGCCTGCGTGCAGGCGTGCCCAAGTGATGCGCTCATCGAAAAGAGCCTGTTCCCAGAGGGGTACCACCGTGCCGATTCCCTGTAAGCCCGACCAGTCCACCGTCACCACCTGCGCCTACTGCGGCGTCGGGTGCGGTTTCAAGGCCGAGACGCTCGAAGGGCGTGTCGTGCGGATGATCCCGTGGAAGGAGGGCAAGGCCAACCACGGGCACAGCTGCGTGAAGGGCCGCTTCGCGTTCGACTACTACCAGCACCCCGACCGCATCACCTCGCCGATGATCCGCAAGAGCGTCGACGACCCGTGGCAGGAGGTCGACTGGGACACGGCGTTCGCCTATGCGGCCGGCGAGTTCAAGCGCATCCAGGCCGAGCACGGCGTCACGTCGGTGGGTGCCGTGTCATCGTCGCGCTGCACCAACGAAGAGATCTTCCTGATGCAGAAGTTCGCCCGAGTGGCGCTGCGCAACAACAACATCGACAACTGCTCGCGCATCTGCCATTCGCCCACCCAGTTCGGCCTGTCGGCCACGTTGGGCGCCGGTGCGGCATCGCAGCACTTCGACTCGATCCTCCAGTCCGACGTGGTGCTGGTCGTCGGCGCCAACCCCACCGAGGGCCATCCGGTGTTCGGATCGATGATGAAGCGCGCCATCCGTCGCGGCGCTCGTCTGCTGGTGATCGACCCGCGGCGTACCGAGACCGTCGATTCGCCGCACTGCCGCGCCGAGGTGCACCTCGCCCTTCGGCCAGGCACCAACGTGCTGGTGCTCAACTCGGTGGCGCACGTCATCGTGCGCGAGGGCCTGTACAACGAGGAGTTCGTGCGGGCGCGCTGCGACTGGGACGACTTCGGTCTGTGGATGGGCATGGTCGGCGACGACCGCTACTCGCCCGAGGTGGTGGGCCCCGAGGCGGGCCTCGATCCCGACGACATCCGCCGCCTTGCCCGCATCTACGCGTCGGGCCCGAACTCCACCATCTACTACGGCCTCGGGGTCACCGAGCACTCGCAGGGCTCCACCGGCGTGATGTGTCTCGGCAACCTCACCATGGCCACCGGCATGGTGGGCCGTGAGGGCGTGGGCGTGAATCCACTGCGCGGCCAGGGCAACGTGCAGGGCGGCTCGTGCCTCGGGTCGTGGCCGCACATGCTCACCGGCTACCGCTTCGTCACCGACGATGTGGTGCGCGGCTCGTTCGAGGACGAGTGGAAGATCACCCTCGACAGCGAGCCGGGCCTGCGCCTGCCGAACATGTTCGACGCCGCGGTCACCGGTTCGTTCAAGGGCATCTACATCCAGGGTGAAGACCCCATCCAGAGCGACCCGAATCGCCACCACGTCGAGGCAGCACTGCGCAGCATGGAGTGCGTGGTCGTCCAAGACCTCTACCTCTCGGAGACGGCCAAGCTGGCTCACGTGTTCTTCCCCGGCTCGTCGTCGCTCGAGAAGGACGGCACGTTCACCAACGCCGAGCGGCGTGTGTCGATGGTGCGCAAGGTCGTCGAGCCGCTCGGTGGGCTCGCCGATTGGCAGATCACCGTCGGGTTCATGAATGCGATGGGCTACGAGTGCCACTACGACCACCCCAGCGAGGTGCTCGACGAGATCGCCCGCACCTCGCCGGCCTACTCGGGTATGTCGTTCGACAAGATCGACAAGCTCGGCTCGGTGCAGTGGCCGTGCAACACCGACGCGCCCGAGGGCACCGAGGTGCTGCACACCGTCGCCTTCCCGCGAGGGAAGGGATCGTTCATGCTCACCGGCTATCTGCCCACGCAGGAGCGGGCCACCGACCAGTACCCGCTGCTGCTCACCACCGGACGCATCCTGTCGCAGTACAACGTGGGCACCCAGACCCGTCGCACCGCCAACGTGGTGTGGCACGACGACGACCTGCTCGAGATCTCAGCCGACGACGCTGCCGCCCGTGGGTTGGCCAGTGGCGACCGGGCTCGAATCTCCAGCCGCTACGGCTCGACCGAGTTGACCGTGCAGATCAGCGAGCGGGTGAACCCTGGCATCGTGTACACGACGTTCCACTTCGCCCAAACGATGGTGAACAACCTCACCAGCGACCTCGACGACTGGGCCACCAACTGCCCCGAGTACAAGGTCACCGCCGTCGACATCGAGCGTGTGGCGGTGCCGCAACCGGTGGCGGGCGAATGAGTTTCATCGAGACCGAACGGTTGGTCACGATGGCCAACCAGATCGGCGACTTCTTCGCGCCGTACCCGCAACAGCGCCGGGTGGAGGGTGTGCGCAACCATCTGCGCAACTACTGGGACCCGCGCATGCGTCAGGCCCTGTTCGACCACATCGACGCCACCGGCGGAGCCGACCTGCGGCCGCACGTGCTCGAGGCAGCCGCCATCGTGCGTGCTGCGGCGGCCGACAAGAAGGCCTACGCCGGCCCACCCCAGCCCTGACGAGCGAACTGCGGAGGCGGACCGCGAGCCGAGTCGTTGGACGTGGTCGAGGCCGACCGGGCCGGCATTGCCAGCGCGTTCACGCTTCAGCGTGCGGCGTACAGGAAGGTCCGTCGTACGAGTGAACACGCGACGGCGCCGACCAACCAGCCGAGGACGCCCAGTGCGACGGCCAACTGGAGCGAGTCGGTCGACCCGCGATCGTCGATGAACCCACCGTTGAGCGCGATGAACGTGCCGACGCTGATCAGCATCGACACCATGAGCACCACCGCATGGTGTCTCGGTTGCAACTGTTTGAGCCGAAGTCGTTGGCCGACAAGCGCCCCGATACCTGCGCCGACAGGGCTGATGATGACCCCGCCGACGAACCCGACGAGGAGTTCCGTCGTGAGGCTCCCTCGGGGGGTGCCGCCAGCCGACGGGTCGAACAGTCGGCCGAGTGGATAGAACACCGTCATCGGCAGGATCGCCGCAGCAGCACCCGAGATCGCACCGGCGAGAGCTCCGAGCCAGCGCTTCGAGCCCGGTCGTTGGTGCACACCGTGTGAGGTCGCCACAGACACGATCAAACCGTAGCCACTCCTTCTGCGCGCCGCCGCCGGCGGCGCACCGGGCCCCCGTGCCTGACCGTGCCCGCGCATCCGCGAGGAAGCTGTCTTCGTAGACTGGCCAGATGTCGTTGCAGGCAAGCAGTCCCGAGGGTCGACGCCTGATCGAGGCGTGTGAGATGCACGACGTCGGCATGGAGATGCTGCGCCAGCGGTTCCGCCGAGAGCACCCGGCGCTCCCCGACGTCGACATCGAGGCGATGGTGCGAGCGTGGGTGAGTGACCGGCCGTACGACAGCCCCGGTCGACCGGTGACGCGTCCGATTACATGAGCCTGCTCGACGCAGTACGGAGGGCTGTGGCCATTGCTGCGGCGGAGGGTCGTTCCGCCGTGCTCGTTGGTGGCCTTGCCGTGTCGGCCCGCGCCGAGCCACGGTTCACTCGCGACGCCGACCTCGTCGTTGCCATCGACTCCGACATCGAAGCCGAGGCAGTGGTTCGCTCCTTCCTTGCTCGGGGATATCGGGTGCAGGCGCTGCTCGAGCAGTCGGGTACGGATCGCTTGTCGGGGGCGCGACTGCTTGATCCAGACGGCATCGAGATCGATCTACTCACGGCCTCGTCGGGCGTCGAGGCAGAGATTGTGGCTGATGCGAGCAGTCTCGACATCGTCCCGGGTTTTCCGGTGCTGGTCGCAGCGACCGGTCATCTCATCGCCTTGAAGTTGCTCTCGGTGGCGCCCGGTCGTGAGACGGATGCGGCCGACCTCCGATCGCTGGCTCGGGTGGCCGATGAAGCCGAGTGGAGTCGTGCGGCCAGCGCTGTGGCGTTGATCGTGGAACGTGGATTCCACCGTGGACGCGACCTCGTCGCCGATCTCCAGGCGCTGCGCGCAGAGGGCGACGTACGTCGCTCAGGCTGACGCGTCAGACGCGTTCGATGATGAGCGCTGGGGCCATTGCAGAGAATCCGGCATCGTGAGTACGTTTGCCCGATGGACCTCGCCGACGTCAGGCGCCTTGCTTGTGCACTGCCCGACGCTCACGAAGCACCCCACTTCGACCTCACATCGTTCCGTGTCGGCTCCAAGATCTTCGCCACGGCGCCGCTCGACGGCTCCGTCGTCCGCATATTCGTCGACGAGCCCGAAGCGCGGGCGTGCGTGAACGAAGGGCTTCCCGCCGTCGCTCTGGTGCACTGGGGCGACAGGGTGGCAGGTGTGAGCCTCGTGCTGGCGTCTGCCGATCCGGAGCGAGTGGCTGAGCTGCTCGAGGATTCGTGGCGCCGACGTGCTCCAAAGCGTGTCGTTGCCGCATTCGACGCATCGCATCCGAACCGCACCTGAGCGGTTGCGGGGGCGGCACCGAATGATGATCACTGCGGAGTCCCCATGGTCCGCTCGTCCGGCGAGACGTGTGGTTCTACTGTGTCGCCGATGAGTGACGATCAAGGGAGCGATTCGAATACGGCGACGACCTGGCACCACGGCCTGATCGCGCGTTGGTGGGCCAACTTCAACCTCGACGGCCCCGAGATCGAGTTCTTCCGTCCCTATGTCGCATCAGGCCAGCCGACACTCGATGTCGGCTGCGGCAGCGGTCGGCTGCTCGTGCCGTGGGTTGCCGACGGGCTCGATGTCGATGGCGTCGACGCCTCCGCCGACATGATCGAGGCCTGCCGGGTCGCCGCACGCACCGTGGGCTGCGCACCCGATCTATACGTGCAACCGACCCACCGGCTCGATCTGCCACGCCGCTACCGCAGCATCGTCAATTGCGGCGCGTTTGGGCTCGGTGGCAGCCGTGCCGACGACGCAGAAGGCCTACGACGCCTCCGCGCCCACCTACTCCCCGGCGGCGTGCTAGCCCTCGACTTCCAGGTCGCCGAATTCAACGACGATCGCTGGCGTCGATGGAAACCGCGGCCAGCCGACGACCGCCCACCGCCCAGCCAGGCCCGCCGGCTCGGGCCTGACGGCTTCCAGTACGCGCTGCGCCACCGGATCACCGGCGTCGAGCCGGCCGAGCGTTGCGTGACCCGCGAACTGCAGGCGTGGCAATGGCAGAACGACGAGCTCATCGCGCACGAGAGCCACTCTCTTGTCGCAAACTTCTACTCGTCGGATGAGATCGTGACGCTGCTCACCACGGTCGGCTTCACTGACGTGCGCGTTCAGGGTGGCTACCACGGTGGCGCGCCGAACGATCTCGATGGGTTCCACGTCTTCATCGCCGCTGTCCCAGAGTGACGGCGACCTGTTTCTCCGCTGAGAAACGCGGAGGGGGAGAGTTCGGCCGCTCGGACCGGCTTGTCAGACGCGTTCGATGATGAGCGCCGGGGCCATGCCGCCGGCGGCGCACATGGTGATGAGGCCGTAGCGGCCGTCGGTGCGCTCGAGTTCGTCGAGTGCCGTACCGATGAGCATCGCCCCGGTGGCGCCGATCGGGTGACCGAGGGCCATCGCACCGCCGTTCACGTTCACCTTGTCGCGGTCGAGTTCGAGGTGGCGGATGAACCGCTCGGCCACAACAGCGAAGGCCTCGTTGATCTCCCAGATGTCGATGTCGTCGGCGGTGAGGCCCGCCTTGGCCAACACCTTGTGCGCAGCCGGCACCGGAGCGTTCAGCATGAGGGTGGGGTCGTCGCCCATGTTGGCCATGGCCACGATGCGTGCCCGCGGCTTCCAGCCCCGCGCCTGGGCGGCCTCGGGGCTGGCCAGCAGGATTGCGGCGGCACCGTCGACCACGCCCGAACTGTTGCCGGCGTGATGGACGTGCTCGATGTCGAGGCCCGGGTAGCGGGCCAGCACCATGCCGCGCAGCGTGGTGCCCTGCGCGTCGAGCGGCACATCAGCCATGGCGGCGAACGAGGGCGCCAACTTGGTGAGGCTCTCGAGGGTGGTGCCAGGCCGCGGGAACTCTTCGCGGTCGAGGGCCAGCGTGCCGTCCTCCTTGTAGACCGGCACGAGGCTCTTGTCGAAGCGGCCCTCGGCGATGGCCACGGCGGCCCGGCGCTGCGACTCGACAGCGAGTTCGTCGAGCGCCTGGCGCGAGATGCCTTCGAGGCTGGCGATCGCGTCGGCGGCGACACCCTGGTGGGTCTGCGGGTGGCGGGCGCGCAGGCGGGCGTTACCGGCGTCCATCATCGGGCCGCGCACTCCCATCTGGGCCTGGCCGAGCGCCGGGTGCAGCGACATCATCTCGCAGCCGCCAGCGATCATCACGTCTTCGAGGCCGGCCATGATGGAGGCGGCTGCCATGTTGGTGGTGCTGATGCCCGAACCGCAGAAGCGGTCGATCGTGACACCGCTGGCCTTCACATCGAACCCGGCGTCGAGCAGGGCCATGCGGGCGAGGTCGCCGCCCTGGGTGCCCACCTGCATGCTGGTGCCGAAGATGACGTCGTCGACGTCGGCGGTGTTCAGCTCGTTGCGGTCGCGGATGGCGGCCAGCACGGTGGCGGCCAGTTGCTGGGGGTGGATGTCGGCGAGCGCACCCTTGCCCACCTTGCCCACACCACGAGGTGTGCGGCAGGCGTCGATGATCCAGGCTTCGGACATGGCAGTCACCTTTCGACTGTGATTGGGGAGACACGGGGCAGGCGCGGCGGCCTGAACTGGTGCAGTCTCACATGCGCGCCGGGCGTGGTTCCAAGCGCAGGACCGGCCGAACCTATGGGCAGCCGATGCCGTTCAGGGTTGCGCAGGTGGGGCACAGCCGTGCCCGGCCGCCGCCGACGTCCCAGGTGCGGGCATGCGGCACACCGCACGACTGGCACGGGCCGTTCGGGTCGAACGCCGCCGCACCGTTCGCGTCGGCAGGTGCCGCCACGGGGTCGGTGATGGTGATGCGGTGCAGCAGTCGGCGGTGACCCTGGTAGCCGCCGGTGGCTGCATGCACCACGGCGCGGTTGTCCCACATCGTCAGCATGCCCTCGGTCCACGAGTGGCGGTAGACGAACTCGTCGCGACCCTGGTGGGCGTACAGCGTGAACAGCAGTTCCTGGGCCTCGTCGTGAGGCATGCCGTCGATGTCGATCGTGTAGCCGGGCGAGAGGAACAGCGCCTTGCGACCGGTCTCGGGATGGGTGATGACCAGTGGGTGAAGGTGGGTGGCCATCGCCGTGTCGGAGTACACGATGGCCATCGACCGGCCGACGTCGTCCTTGCCGTAGCGGCCCTGCGGCGCATAGCCGCGACGCGCCGAGTGCACGCCCATCAGCCCATCGAGACGCGCCTTCATCTCGTCGTCGAGCGCCTCGTAGGCGAGGTACTGGTTGGCGTACAGCGTGTCGCCACCCACCGGTGGGATGACCAACCCGTACAGCAGTGTGGCCGTCGGTGGCGACGCCAGGAAGCTCCAGTCGGAGTGCCAGTTGTCGGCGAAGATGGGCGACTGCTCGTCGGCCTCGCGCTTCACCTCGGCGATGTGCGGGTGATCGGCGAGGCCGCGCAGATAGGGGTCGTCGCCGAACACACCGAACCGCAGGGCGAGACGCTCGAACTCGTCGCTCGACAGGTGCTGGTCGGGGAACGACACGACGAGGTGGTCGAGCCAGGCGGCCCGGATCTCGGCGATCGTCGCGTCCGGCAGCGGGTCCGACAGGTCGACTCCGTGGATGGTGGCACCACACGCCTGGCCGGAGGGTTCGATCTCGATCGCCATGTGCGGAGTGTAGGAGGTGACTGTCTGGCCTGCAGAAGCCTCGCTGACCAGCGGTGATTCGCGTCGCAAATATTGACAGCAGTAATATTTCTTCGGTACGGTGCGGCCTCACGGCGAGTGGGGCCGCACCAGGCGGCACTGCGCAGCACCAGGCCAAGGAGATCACCATGAGCGACATCGCACCCCCGATCAAACTCGGTGCCTTCCTGTTCGGTGGAGTGGAGATGACCGACGCCGGTGCCGGGCTCCCCAACCCGATGGACCGCCGCTACAGCAACGCCGAGTGCTGGCGGGCGACACTCGACTACGTCGACGCCGGCATCGAGGCCGACCGCCTCGGCTACGACAGTTTCTGGACCACCGAGCACCACTTCCAGTACGAGGGCTACGAGGTCATCCCCAACGGCCTGCTGATCTCGATGTGGATCGCGGCCAAGACCCAGAACGTGCGTCTGGGCGCGATGTTCAACGTGGTGCCGCAGTGGAATCCGCTGCGCCTCGCCGAAGACTTCGCCACATTGCACAACCTGTCGGGTGGTCGCGGCATGCTCGGCGTGGGCCGTGGCACCGTGCCGCGCGAACTCTTGCACCTCAACAACGACCACATCTCGGTCGGATCGCACGACAACCCCGAGGCCCAGGTCGACGACACCCGCAACCGCGAGTGGTTCGAAGAGGCGATGGAGATCGTGCGGTTGGCGCTGTCGCAGGACCGCTTCTCGTTCAGCGGCAAGTACTTCCAGATCCCGGTGCCGGGCATCCCCGACCGCGGCTCGACGGTGCAAGACCTGACGCTCATCCCGCAGCCGGTCTTCCCGTACGAGATCTGGCAGGCAGTCACCAGCCCGCCCACCGTCGAGTACGTGCCCGTGGTGAACCACAGCGCCGTCTTCTGGAACCAGCACCCACGGTTCATCAAGCGCATGTGGGACCGCTACGGCGAACTGCACGAGCAGCATCACGGTGCGGGCCTGTCCACCAGCGCCCAGCGCATGCTGGTGGTGGCGGTGCGCATCGAGGACAGTCACGAAGAGGCCGTGCGCACGGCGCGCCCCGGGCACGACGAGTTCTGGAAGTTCCTCGGCCCCTACGGCTGGAGCCGCGGCTACATGGGCCCCGATGGGCGGCCAGTTGCACCCGGCCTGATCCCCACGCTCGAGGAGTCGATGGAGCAGCGCACCATGCTGGTCGGCACGCCCCAGGACGTGGCCGCTCAGGTACAGGAACTGCGCGACCTGCTCGGCCTCGAGCACCTGACGATCTTCCCGCACCTCATCGGCGACCCGTACAAGAAGGCCGTCGAGCAGATGGCGCGGTTCACAGAAGAAGTGCTCCCGCTCGTCGTCTGAGCCCCATGCCGACTCCGCCCCCGCCGCCCGACGACTGGCATCAGTTCGGTCGCACCCTGCGCGAACGACGCCGCGAGCAGCATCTCACCATGGTCGAACTCGCGGCGCGCTGCGAGTTGTCGCAGCCCTTCCTGTCGCAGATCGAGAACGGTCGGGCGAAGCCGTCGATGGACTCGATCTACCGCATTGCGCACGCCCTCGACACCACGCCGCAGGCGCTGTTCGGCGACCGGTCGGAGGTGGTGGCCGAACCCGTCCTGGTTCGTCGCGACGATCCGTCGGTGACGGTGCTCGATCGTGGGCCCGAGTCGCAGGTGAGGCTGGTTCTGCCCGGTGCCGCACCGTTCCACGTGCTCGAGTTCGACGGTCTGCCCGCCGAGTTCGAGCAGTTCTGGCGACATGAGGGCTTCGAGGCGGTGTACGTGGTGGCCGGCAGGGTGGAGGTGCGTCTCGACGATGAGCGCACCGTGCTCGAGACTGGCGACTTCCTGTCGTATCCGGCCGATCGGGCGCACTCGCACCGTTCGTTGTCGGGCCCTGGCGCGCGGATCCTGCTCATCGAGACCACGGCCGATGCAGCGCGCGTGCATACGCACGACTCCTGAACCGCCCGAGGGTTGTCTGCACACCCGGGTGCCCGGTTGCAC
>JBAXSU010000007.1:0-39067 GCA_037130535.1 Actinomycetota bacterium | reverse complement strand
CGCCCCACGATGGCCACGGTCTCGCCGGGTCGCACGTGCAGCGAGAACCCGTCGAGCACGGGGTGTGCGGCGCCGCGGTAGGTGAAGGTGACCGCGTCGAAGTGCACCTCGCCGGCGGGCTCGACCAGGTCGACCGCGCCCGGCCGGTCGTGCACGGCGGGGCGCTCGTCGAGCACCTCGAAGATGCGCCCGGCCGACGCTGCAGCCCGCTGGGCGAGGATGAGGATGAAACTGAGGAACCGGAACGGCGCCTGCACCAGCACCACGTAGGCGTTGAATGCCACGATGGCGCCCACGGTGATGTCGTCGTGGATGACGAGGATGCCGCCGTACAGCAGTACGCCGGCCAGGCCGAGCCGAGGCAGGTTCTCGGTGAGCGGCCCCCAGCGGGCCCGGGCGTCGTTCAGGGCGACGTTGGCCCACTGCAGACGCTGGGCCACACGGGCCAATTTGCCGAGTTCACGCTCCTCGGCCGCGAAGCCCTTCACCACCCGCACGCCCTGCACGTTCTCGTCGACGATCGTGGTGATCTCGGCTTGGCGGCCCTGAACGATCCACGACATCGGGAACGAGATGTTGCGCAGCCGCGAACCGGTGACGTAGGTGAACGGCAGCGTGGACAGCGCCACGAGTGTGAGACCGACGTGGATGCTGAGCATCAGCCCCACCGCCACCACGAAACTGAGCAGATTCAGCGAGATGAGTGGGGCGAAGGTGAGGAACATCTGCACCGAGCGGATGTCGGAGTTGGCACGGCTGATGAGCTGGCCGGCCTGCACCCGGTCGAAGAACGCAAAGTCCATGCGCGTCAGATGACCGAACATGCCGAGTCGCAGATCGGTCTCGAGGTCGTAGGCCACTCGGTACAGGGTGAAGCGGTAGATGTAGACGAGCACGGCGCGCCCAACGGCGAGGCCGAGCAGGATCCACACATAGGTCGACAGGGGCACATCGCGGACCCGCAGGGCGCGGTCGATGGCGCCCATCGTGACCCACGGGATGAGCACACCGGCCACCATCGACACCAGCGCGAGCACCAGCGAACCGAAGAACGCCAGTCGGCGCACACGCAGCAACGGCCACATCCGCCGCATCCACCCCAGGGTGCGGTCAGCGGCGATCGAGGCCCGCGGCGGCCGGGCCGCTTCGCTGTCGTCCCAGCGAATGCCGGCAGCTCGGTCGGCGAATGGATCGGTTGCGGCGCAGGGTTCGAAACTCGACCACGGGCCGTCGGGATCCACCATCGTCGGCGACACTACGCCCGGGTCCGCGGTAGGTGCGATCTGTGGGCGCGGCGGTCGACGGGTACGGTGGTCGGATGCTGAAGCGACTGCTCGCAGCAACGCTCGCGCTGACGGCATGTCTGGTCGCCACCCCGGCCGGTACCGCAACGGTGCTGGCCGAGCCCGACCTCGAGGTGGCCACCACCAGCACCTTCACCATCGACCCGGCAGCCGGGGTGGTGCGGGTCGCGGTCGAGGTGGCCGTCACCAACATCGTCCCCGACCGCACCGATGGCGACATCATCTATACCCGCTACTACCTTGGCTACCGACTGCCGGCCACCGCAGCGTCGGCGAACGCTGCAGCAGTCGACGACGCGGGTCGAGCGCTGACGGTCAATTCGGTCCCGGCGACGGATGCTGCCGGGTACGTGTTGTTCGACGTCGAGTTCGCGGAGAAGTTGCTCTTCCAGCAGACAGCCCGGTTCACGCTCACCTACGACATCGTCGGTCTGCCGCCTCGCTCGGACGACCCGACCCGCGCCAACCGCGCCTACTTCGGCTTCGACGCGTTCGGCGCTGGCGACAGCGGCAAGGTGAACGTGCGCGTGGTGGTGCCCGAAGGATTCGCCGTCGATCTCCTCGGCGATCCGGTCGACGAACAACAGGTCGACGGGGCCACCGTATATTCGGCCGACGCCATCGCCGACCCTGATTCGTTCGACGTCGTCGTGTCAGCCCGCAACGACGACGCCCTCGACCAGACCGAGATCGAGGCAGCCGACAGCACCTTCGCTGTGCGGTCGTGGCCGGGTGACGGCGAGTGGCAGGCGTTCGTGACGACACAGATCGAGACCGGTGTCCCTCGACTCGCCGAGTTGCTGGGTCGGCCGTGGCCGATCGACGACTCGGTGGACGTGATCGAGGCCTACACGCCCTACCTGTACGGCTACGCCGGTTGGTTCAGCGCGGCCGACCGCCTGATCGAGGTGGGTGAAGACCTCGACCAGGAGGTGGTGCTGCACGAGTTGTCGCACGCCTGGTTCAACGACAACTGGTTCGCCGACCGCTGGCTGAACGAGGGCATGGCGCAGGTGTATTCGAACAAGGTGGTGGAGGCGCTGGGCGGCACGCCCCTCGAGCCCGATCCGATCGACCCCGCCGACCCCGGCTTCGTCGTGCTGAACGACTGGCGCGACCCCACGTTCGACGGGGGCGACGACGAAGCGCGCGAGGACTACGGCTACAACGCGGCGTTCGAAGTGGTGAGCCGGATTGCTCAGGAGTTGGGCGACGAGGCGATGCGCGACGTGTTCGACGCGGTGGCCGACGACACCATTGCCTACCGCGGCGACCTGCCCGCCGAGGGCTCGTCCGACACCACCGACTGGCGGCGCTTCCTCGACCTCGTCGAGGAACTGGGCGGTTCCACCGAGGCCCGCGACCTGTTCGAGCAGTACGTCGTCACCGCCGATGGTCCGGCGCTGCTCGACGCTCGCGACGAGGCCCGTGCTCAGTACGCCGATCTGCTGGCCGACGGTGGCGCATGGGCCGGGCCGGTGGTGGTGCGCCAGCATCTCAGCAACTGGCGCTTCGACGAGGCCGAGGCAGCGATCGGCCAGGCGGCCGATGTGCTGGTCGCCCGCAACACCATGGTCGACAAGGCTGCGGCACTGGGCATCGGCTACCCCGACAACTTCGAGGGCGACTACGAGGAGGTCGACGAGTCGTTCGACGAGATCGACGCAGCACTGAGCGAGCAGATCGAGACGTTCGACGCCGTCAGCACGGCCGTCGAGGCCGACGCGCTCGACGACGGGTTCTTCGACTCGATCGGGCTGTGGGGCACCGATGTACCCGGCCTCGTCGCCGAGGCGAAGACGGCGGCTGCTACCGGCGACCACGATGCCGCCCGCGCGGCAGCTCGCGACGCGGTCGACACGGTCGACGAAGCCGGCGATGTGGGCACCAAGCGGTTCGCCCTGGCGGTCGGCGCGTTGGTGGGGTTCGTCGTGTTGGTCACGCTGCTGGTGGTGCTGCTCCGGCGGCGACGGGCCCGGCGACGGGCGGCTGGCGCATCGGCCGAACTGGCCCACGATGAGCCGGCTCCTGCTCATCCCGACCAGTCCGAACACACCGCGCTGCTCGCCGCCTTCCCACCCCCGGCCGGTCCAGCGAGCGCTTTCCCGCCGCCGACGGGCCCGCCGAGCGACGATCCGCCGCCAGCGGGGTGAACCGGCTCAGGCGCTGACGGTGAGGTGTTCGCCGGTGGCGTCGGTGCCTGTGTCGACGGTGACCGTGTCGCCCTCGCCCACCTTGCCCTCGAGCACCAGCATCGCCACCGGGTCGCTGATCTCGCGCTGGATGACACGCTTCAGTGGCCGGGCCCCGAAGCTGGGGTCGTAGCCCTCGCGGGCCAGCAGAGCCATCGCTGCGTCGGTGACATCGAGCGCGATGCGCCGATCGGCCATGCGCTTGCGCAACAGGCCCAGCTGGATGCCGACGATCTGGGCCAGGTCGGCCTCGGTGAGCGAACGGAACCGGATGATCTCGTCGACGCGGTTGATGAACTCGGGCTTGAAGAACCCGAGCGGGTCGCCGGGCAGGTTCGACGTCATCACGATGACGACGTTGGTGAAGTCGACCGTGCGGCCCTGGCCATCGGTGAGGCGGCCATCGTCGAGCACCTGCAACAACACGTTGAACACGTCGGGGTGCGCCTTTTCGATCTCGTCGAGCAGCACCACGCTGTAGGGCCGGCGGCGCACTGCCTCGGTGAGCTGGCCGCCCTCGTCGTAGCCGACATAGCCGGGGGGCGCCCCGATGAGCCGACTGACCGAGTACTTCTCCATGTACTCGCCCATGTCGATGCGCACCATCGCCTTGTCGTCGTCGAACAGGTACTCGGCGACGGCGCGGGCCAACTCGGTCTTGCCCACGCCAGTGGGGCCGAGGAACATGAACGAACCGATGGGGCGGTGTGGGTCGCTGAGGCCGGCCCGCGAGCGCCGGATGGCATTGGCCACCGCGTGCACTGCGTCGCTCTGGCCGATGACGCGCTGGTGGAGCAGGTCTTCGAGGTGGACGAGCTTGCTCATCTCACCCTCCATCAACCGGGTGACGGGCACACCGGTCCACTTGCTGACCACCTCGGCGATGTCTTCGGCGTCGACCTCCTCTTTCAGCATGCGATTGCCGTGCTGCAAGACGTCGAGGTGTGCGGTGGCGTCGACGATGCGACGCTCGAGTTCGGGGATGCGCCCGTAGCGCACCTCGGCGGCGAGGTTCAGGTCGGTTTCGCGCTCGACCATCGTGCGCAACTGCTCGAGTTCCTCTTTCAGCACGCGGATGGCTCCGATTGCTTCCTTCTCGCTCTCCCAGTGGGCGCGCATCTCGGCCGACTGGGCGCGCAGGCCCTCGAGTTCGGAGCGCAGTACCTCGAGTCGCTCGATCGATGGAGCATCGGTTTCCTTCTCGAGTGCCACCTGTTCGATCTCGAGTTGCAGGATGCGGCGCTCGACGATGTCGATCTCGGTGGGCAGCGAGTCGATCTCGATACGCAGCTTGCTGCCGGCTTCGTCGACGAGGTCGATGGCCTTGTCGGGCAGGAAGCGGTTGGTGAGGTAGCGGTTGCTCAGCACCGCGGCGCTGACGAGCGCCGAGTCCTGGATGCGCACACCGTGGTGCACCTCGTAGCGCTCCTTCAGGCCGCGCAGGATGGCGATGGTGTCTTCCACACTCGGTTCGCCCACGTACACCTGCTGGAAGCGCCGCTCGAGTGCGGGATCTTTCTCGACGTGCTTGCGGTACTCGTCGAGGGTGGTGGCACCGATCATGTGCAGTTCGCCGCGGGCCAGCATCGGCTTGATCATGTTGCCCGCATCCATCGCTCCCTCGGCACCACCCGCGCCGACGATGGTGTGCAACTCGTCGACGAAGGTGATCACCTCGCCGGCCGCGTCGATGATCTCCTTCAGCACGGCCTTCAGCCGCTCTTCGAACTCGCCGCGGTACTTGGCGCCGGCGAGCATGCTGGCGATGTCGAGCGAGACGAGGCGCTTGTGCTTCAGGCCCTCGGGCACGTCGCCGTCGGCGATTCGACGGGCGAGGCCCTCGACAATGGCGGTCTTGCCCACACCCGGCTCGCCGATGAGCACCGGGTTGTTCTTGGTGCGGCGGCTGAGCACCTGGATGACACGACGGATCTCGTCGTCGCGTCCGATGACGGGATCGATCTTGCCCTCGCGGGCGCGGGCGGTGAGGTCTTGGCCGTACTTCTCGAGCGCGGCGAACTGTTCTTCGGGGTTCTGGCTGTTCACCCGGTGGCTGCCACGCACATCCTTCAGCGCGCTGAGCAACTCTTCGCGACCGACGCCCAAGCGGTCGCCCATCGCCAGCAGCAGGTGCTCGACCGACAGGTAGTCGTCCTTCAGATCCTTGCGGTACTGCTCGGCCGACTCGAACACGGCCGTGAGGTCGCGGTTCATCCGCGGGTCGTCGCCGCCGTAGGCCTTCGGCAGCCGGGCCACAGCCTCGTCGGCCTTGTTGCGCACCATGAGTGGGGCGAGGCCGAGTTTCTGCAGCACTGCCGGGGTGAGCGTGTCGTCCTGGCGGGCGAGTGCTGCGAGCAGGTGATCGGGGGTGAGTTCGGGATTGCTGAGCGCCCGGGCCTGGTCGACCGCGGCCCCGACGGCCTCCTGCGTCTTGATGGTCCACTTCTTCGGATCGATCGCCATGTGCGCCACCCTACCCCATACGCAGAAAACTTGCTACGGGTCGTATCAACATTTTTCGACCCACCGGACGTCGACCGCGTACCCGGCGAAGGCCGGGTCGGCGGTGACGATGGTGAGATGCTCGTGCTGCGCCTGGGCGATCATCATCCGGTCGAACGGGTCGGTGTGCACCATCGGTAGACGGCCGGCTCGTTCGGCGTGCTCGAAGCTGATCGGCAACTCGTCGAAGCCCAGCCGCACGCACTCGGCGGCGAAGCCATCGGGGGCAGCGAGCTCGCCGAGTGCCCGCTTGATCTCGACTTCCCAGACCGCAGCAGCCGAGACCGCCACCACATTGCGGGGGTCGGTGAGTTCGCGCTGCAACGCCTCGTCGAGGCGTTCGGGCGCAGCCAGCGCCCACAGCGCAACGTGCGTGTCGAGCAGGAACTGCTTCACGGCAGAGCGCCGGAGAACGCTGCCGCAACGTCGTCGGGGAGCTCATCGAAATCAGCGGAGAACTCGACCCGGCCGCGCCACGATCCGAGCTGGCGCGGTGGCACGACCGGTCGGAACGGGACCAATTTGGCGACGGGCACGCCGTGACGACTGATGGTCACCTCGGCACCGGTGCGCTCGACCTCGGCGACGAGCTGCGACAGCCGGGTCTTGGCTTCGTAGATGTTCACGCTCATGACGCGAGGCTACCGATCTGGGTCGGTTCTGACTAGATCTGATCAGACCAGAGTTGGGCAACGTCTGCTCGATCCGGCGAACCGGGTACCGTTACGGCCGATGCGGCGGAGACTCGGCGGACTGGCGTGCACGGCGCTGGTCGGTGTCTCACTCGTCGGCGCCCCGGCCACCAGCGCTACCCCCACGCCTCCGCCACCCGACGGCCCAGCCGGAGCCGGCGCGGGCGCGTTCCGCATCACCCGGCCTCCACGCACGATGCTCGTCGTGGCAGGCGGCGATGTGCTGAACGAGGGCGCCGTCAACAACGCCGGCGCGGCCGCGGCTGCGCCGCCCCAGCGCTACGACTTCGCGCCGATGTTCGCCCCGGTCGCCCCCATCATCGGCGCCGCCGACCTGGCGATCTGCCACATCGAGATCCCCGTCGGACGACCTGGCGCCACCGCCGGGGTGTACGGCCGTTCACCGTATGGCGGCAACCTGCTGCTGGCCCCGTACGAGATCGCGGCCGGCCTGGCAACCACCGGCTTCGACCGCTGCAGCACGGCGTCGAACCACAGCAACGACCTGGGCAGCGACGGCATCACCTCCACACTCGAGGCGCTCGACGCATCGGGTATCAGCCACGCCGGTACGGCCCGCAGCGCCGCCGAATCGGCACCCGAGGTGTTCACGGTGAACCGCATCCGCGTGGCGCACCTGTCGTACTCGACCTATTCGAACACGGTGTGGCCCAGCGACGGATGGGCGCTGAACCGGGCCTCGAGCCCCGAGCGGGTCGCCGCTGCGGTGCACGGCGTTCGAGCAGCGGGCGCCGAGGTGGTGATCATCAGCCTGCACCTGCCGAAAGAGCTGCTGTCCGGACCGATTCCCGCCGACCGGGCCTTCGTCACCCGACTCACCGAGTTGGCCGACATCGATCTGATCGTCCAGCACGGCCCCCACGTCGTCCAACCCGTCGAGGTGGTGAACGGCACGCCGGTGTACTGGAGTGTCGGCAACTTCGTGTCGGGCATGGGTCGGCCCGGCACCGGGCGCTATGCCGACCCGAGGACGTCGGACGGGTTGCTCGCCGCGGTGCGGTTCACCGAGACTGCGCCCGGTGATTTCACCGCCGTGTCGCGGCCGGTGCTGCTGTGCAACGATCGCTCCAGCCGTACGGTGTACGCGCCCGTGAGCTCTCTCGCCCGCGCCGAGGCCGCCGGGCAACCCCTCGACCCGGAGCTCGATTCCCAGTTGCGAGCCTGCCTGGCCCGCGGCCGCGAGATGGTGCCCGACGCCACCTGAGTTGGCGGGGGATTGCCCTCAGCCACCCGACCTTGCGACACTGGGACCGTGCGCCTCATCGCCTGTGACCTCGACGGAACCCTGTTACGTCCCGACGGCACCGTGTCCGACCGCTCTGTCGCCGCACTGCGAGCAGCGGCAGCTGCCGGCGTGCACGTCGTCATCGCCTCGGGTCGTCCGCCGTTCATGCTCGACCCGGTGCTGCCCTACGTGGGCGATGCCGTCAGCCACGGCGTACTGGCAAACGGATCGATCGTGTGCACCCTGCCCGACGGCGCCGAACTGCGTCGCGTGCGCTTCGAACTCGACTCCGCTGTCGGCGTCGTGCACCAGTTACGGGCGATCGACCCGCGCTACGGGTTCGCGCTCGCCACCGATACCGGCTGGGCCCAGGAACAGGGCTTCTTCGAGCGGATGCCCGTCGGCCGCATCTCTCCCGATTCTGCCGACGCCCTCGTTGCGGCGGAAGGTGCGACTGAGGCGCTGAAGCTGATCACGTTCCACGACGGCCACACGGCCCACCATCTGCTCGAACTGCTACCGACCCTGCTCGGGCCGCATCTCGCCGTCACCCACATGGGCGCCGACTGTGTGGAGATCGGCCCCGCCGGGATCGACAAGGCCACCGGGCTGGCCTGGTTGTGCACCCACCTCGGCATCGATCCGGCCGAGGTGGTGGCGTTCGGCGACGAGTACAACGACCACGAGATGCTGCGCTTCGCAGGTCACGGAGTGGTGATGGCGAACGCCAACGAGCACACCCGCGCCTTGGCCGACGAGATCGCCCCGAGCAATGCCGACGACGGCGTGGCCGTGGTGATCGAGCGACTGTTGGCCGCGCTGGGCTGACGCGGCGAGGCGGTGGTCAGCGGCGATCGCCGAGACGAGGCCCACCGAACACGGCGACGGTCTGGCGCAACGGCACCAGGTCGCGGCGGGGCTGGCGCTGCTGCGCATCGGCCTCGACCGTTGCCGCGTACTGGCGCAACTGCTCGTTCTCGATGCGCAACCGCTCGACCTCGGCTTCGAGCTCCATCACCCGACGGATGCCTTCGAGGTTCATCCCCACGCCGGCGAGCTCTTGGATGCGGCGCAGGCGCTCGATGTCGATATCGCTGTAGCGGCGGTTGCCGCCCTGGGTGCGGGCCGGCTGTACCAGACCGCGGCGCTCGTAGATGCGCAGCGTCTGCGGGTGCATCCCGGCCAGCTCGGCGGCCACCGAGATGACGTACACGGCATGATTCCTGGAACGCATGGTCAGACCTCCTTCGCCTCACGCAGCAGACGATCTCGTGGCGACACGGTAGTCGCCACCGCGAACGCTTCGATCGCCGCCCGCTGGCGATCGTTCAACTCGGTGGGAACCTGCACGTCGACCGTGACGATGAGGTCGCCCTCGGCCCGTGGCGTGACGACGCCCTTGCCCTTCACCCGGTGGCGCGAACCCGACGGTGTGCCGGGGCGCAGGCGCAGGGTGACCTGCGCGCCCTCGAGGGTGGGTACCTCGATGTCGGCGCCGAGCGCGGCCTCGGCGAAACTGACCGGCACCCGCACCGTGAGGTTGTTGCCGTCGCGACCGAACGTGCGGTGGGCGCGTACATGACACTCGACGATGAGGTCGCCCGGGGGCCCGCCGTTGCGGCCGGGTGCACCCTTGCCCTTCAGGCGGATCTTCTGCTTGTCGTCGACCCCGGCGGGGATGCGCACCTGCACATCGCGCTGGCGCTTCTCGGTGCCCGAGCCGTAGCAGGTGGGGCACGGGTGCTCGATCACCACACCGCGGCCGCCACACGAGGTGCACGGCGCCGAGAAAGAAAACACACCCTGGTTGTCGTCGATGGCACCGCGGCCACCGCAGCGCGAGCAGACCTTCGGCTGCGTGCCCGGTTTCGAGCCGCTACCGGCACAGGTACCGCACTGCGCGTCGGTGGTGAGGTAGAGCGTGGTGGTGAGGCCGCGCACGGCGTCGGCGAACTCGAGCGTGAGGGTGGCCTCGTAGTCGGGGCCGCGCTGTGGGCCGCCGGCCGCTGTGGTGCCGCCACCGCGGCGACCGCGGCCGAACATCTGCCCGAGCATGTCGCCGAGCCCCTCGGAACCCACGTTGAACGAGTGGGAACCACCCGCACCGCCCGGACCACCGCTGCGCGGGAACCCGGCCATCGGACCCATCCGGCGCACCTCGTCGTACTCCGTGCGCTTGGCCTCGTCGCCGAGCACGTCGTACGCCGCGCTCACCTCCTTGAACCGCTCCTCGGACTTGGCGTTGCCGGGGTTGGTGTCGGGGTGGTGTTCGCGGGCGAGCTTGCGATACGCCTTGGTGATCTCTTTCGGGGTGGCCGACTGCGGCACACCGAGCACCTGGTAGTAGTCCTTCTCGAACCACTCGCGTTGAGCCGTCACGTCGTCACCCCCTCCCTGTCGTCGGGCGCGGGTCAGCCGCGCACTTTCACCATGGCGGCGCGCAGCACGCGGCCCTTCCAGCGGTAGCCGGTGCGCAGCACCTCGGCCACCACCGGCTCGCCGTCGCCGGGTTCGTGGATGACGGCCTCGGCCACGGCCGGGTCGAAGGGTTGACCGGCGAGGTCGAGCGCTTCGAGGCCCTGCTTCTGCAGTACCCCGATGAGTGCCGACCAGATCGACTCGACGCCCTGCACGCCGTGCGCGAACGCGGCCTCGCAGGCGTCGAGCACCGGCAAGATGGCCTCGGCCATCTTGCCGGTTGCCCGGTCGATCTCGTCGATCTGCTGAGTGGCAGCCCGCTTGCGGTAGTTCTCGAAGTCGGCCTGCAGGCGCAGGGCGATCTCCTTGAACTGGTCGCGTTCGAGCAGGATGGCCTCGACGTCGTGCTCGACGTCGGTGGCCGCAGCCTGTGTCGCCTCGCCTGCCTCAGCGGCCGCTGCCGCCTCAGCCGAGGGTTCGTACACGTCGCCCGTATCGCTCATCGCCCGCGGCTCACTTCTCGTCGACGATTTCGGCGTCGATGATCGTGTCGTCGTCGCCACCGGCCTGGCCGGCCTGGCCGCTGGCCGAGGTGCCGGCGGCGGCCGCATCGTCGCGCGACGCGGCCTCGTACAGCTTCTGGCTGAACGCCTGGCTGGCAGCCATGAGCGCCTCGTGGGCCTGCTTGATGGCGGCCATGTCGTTGCCGGCGAGAGCGGCCTTCAGTTCGGCCAACGGCATTTCGACCGCGCCCTTGTCGGCGCTCGACACCTTGTCGCCCTGGTCGCGCAGCACCTTTTCGGTCTGATACACGAGCGAGTCGGCGTTGTTGCGGATCTCGGCCTCTTCGCGGCGCTGGCGATCGTCCTCGGCGTGGGCCTCGGCGTCGCGCACCATCTGGTCGATGTCCTTCTTGTCGAGCGTGCTCTGCCCGGTGATGGTCATCGACTGTTCCTTGCTGGTGGCCCGGTCCTTGGCCGACACGTGCACGATGCCGTTGGCGTCGATGTCGAAGGTGACCTCGATCTGCGGCACACCGCGCGGGGCGGGCGGCAGGTCGACGAGCTGGAACTTACCGAGGGTCTTGTTGTAGGCAGCCATCTCGCGTTCGCCCTGCAGCACGTGGATCTCGACGCTGGGCTGCATGTCTTCAGCGGTCGTGAACACCTCGGTGCGGCGGGTGGGGATGGTGGTGTTGCGCTCGATGAGCTTGGTCATCACGCCACCCTTGGTCTCGATACCGAGGCTGAGCGGGGTGACGTCGAGCAGCAGCACGTCCTTCACGTCGCCGCGCAGCACACCGGCCTGCACGGCGGCACCGACCGCCACCACCTCGTCGGGGTTCACGGTCTTGTTCGGCTCTTTGCCGGTGAGGCCCTGCACCAGGTCTTGCACGGCCGGCATGCGGGTGGAGCCGCCGACGAGCAGCACGTGGTTGATCTGACCCTTGGTGAGGCCGGCGTCCTTGATGGCCTGTTCGAACGGGATGCGGCAGCGCTCGAGCAGGTCGGCGGTGAGCTCTTGGAACTTGGCCCGGGTGAGGGTTTCGTCGAGGTGCAGCGGGCCGTCGGGGGTGGCGGTGATGAAGGGCAGGTTGATCTGCGTCTGCTGCACCTGGCTGAGCTCGATCTTGGCCTTCTCAGCGGCTTCCTTCAAACGCTGGGTGGCCATGCGGTCGGCGGCGAGGTCGACACCGTGGGCGGTCTTGAACTGCTTCACCAGCCAATCGATGATGCGCTGATCCCAGTCGTCGCCACCGAGGTGGGTGTCGCCGTGGGTGCTCTTCACCTCGAACACGCCGTCGCCGATCTCCAGTACCGACACGTCGAACGTGCCGCCACCGAGGTCGAACACCAGCACCGTCTCGTCCTCGGCGCCCTTGTCGAGGCCGTAGGCGAGGGCGGCCGCGGTGGGCTCGTTGATGATGCGCAGCACCTCGAGGCCGGCGATCTGGCCAGCTTCCTTCGTGGCGGTGCGCTGGGCGTCGTCGAAGTAGGCGGGCACGGTGATGACGGCCTGGGTGACGGTGTCGCCCAGGTACGCCTCGGCGTCGCGCTTGAGCTTCATCAGCGTGCGGGCGCTGATCTCTTGCGGGGTGTAGCGCTTGCCGTCGATGTCGTCGCTGCGCCAGGCCTGGCCCATCTTCGACTTGATGCTGCGGAAGGTGCGGTCGGGGTTGGTGATGGCCTGACGCTTGGCCACCTCGCCCACCAGCACCTCGCCGGTCTTCGAGAAGGCGACGACCGATGGTGTGGTGCGTCCGCCTTCGGCGTTGGGGATGACGACGGGATCGCCGGCCTCGAGGACCGAGACGACCGAGTTCGTGGTACCGAGGTCGATGCCGACTGCCTTGGCCATGAGTGACTCCTGAGCGTGAGGGGGTTGGAGGGGAGGGTGTCCAGGACAGAACCTGAGTGACCTGCACGCAAGGCTAGGTGGTCCGGTCTCCGCTCGCCAACCAGTGAGGAAGAAAACTTGAGTCGTATCTACTCAACTTCTCACCCGAGTCCCAGTCGCCCACCTGGGTCCCAGTCGCCCACCCGAGTCGCATCCGTGCACCCGAGTGCCAACTGCACACCCGTCTGGACGAACAACCCTCGCACCGGGCGGGTACCGTGCACTCCGTGAGCCTGTGGACCGGTGTCGCCGTCACTATCGCCGCCTTCGTGCTGATGGAGCCGCTGACCGCCCTCACCCACCGGTGGGTGATGCACGGCGTGGGCATCGGCCTGCACCGCAGTCACCACCGCCGGGTGCGACCCGGCGAGTCGCCGCGACGCTGGGAGGCCAACGATGCCTACCCGGTGATGTTCGCGTCGATCGTGATGATGGGCTTTGCCGTCGGCTTCAACGTCGCCGGATTCGCTGCGCTCGTGCCAGCCGGTATCGGGGTGACGATCTACGGCCTCGCCTACGCCCTCGTGCACGACGTCTACATCCACCGTCGACTCCCGCTCTTCGGTGATCGACCGGTGCCCGGTCTCGAGCGACTCGCCGCCGCGCACCGGGTGCATCACGAACGCAATGCCGCCCCCTACGGCATGCTCGCCCCCCTGCGCGCGCAGACCGGTCGCCGCCCACCACACCAGCGTTTGTGAGCCAAGCCCGGTAGGACGGGGTTCCGCTCACACACCCCGACTGACGCGCCCCGCGTCTGTGAGCGGAGCCGGGTAGGGCCGGGTTCTGCTCACAATCGCCGAGTCGGGGGGCGTCAGGGGGCGAGGGGGTCGTGACCGTTCCAGCGACCGGCTGAGGCAGTGGGTTCGAAGCGGGCGAAGAGCTCTTCGCCGTACCAACCCTCGGTGCGGGTGCGGCGCACCACCTCGCGATGGTGCGGACTCTGCAGGGCGAACGCCCGGGCCGCCTCGATCGACGCCCACAGGCTGAACGTACCCAGCCGACCGAAGGGGGCCTCGCCGATGCCCACCACGCCGAGCAGGCCATCGGACGCGTTCAGCTCGGCGCTGACCGCCGGGCCGACCTGACGGAACGAACGCCACGAACGGCGCCGCACGTTCGCGCGGGTGATGATGGCCACCGGGCCCGTGGCATCGGGAGCAACCGCCGGTTCGAGCAGGCCCAACACGTCGACACCGTGCCAGGCGCCGTGCCCGCCCCAGCCGCGCAGGCGCACCGACCACACCTCCTGCACGGTCGACCAGCGGTCGGCCATCGACGCCTCGAACGCGTCGAGCGACTCGACGTCTTTCCAGATGGCGAACAGCGCGCTGCGCTGCAGGTCGGCGCCCGGTCCGGTGTCGCTACCGGCGCCCGTACCGAGTAGTCGCCAAAACACCAGGCCGGGTACACGCCGCAGACGACGCCGATCGAGGCCGAGCCGGGCCATGGTGCGCAGACGGCTCGCATCGCGCACGAGGTGGAATGAGGCGATGCAGTGCGGCGCCGTGTCGGTCACCCTGTCAGCATGGCAGCCGTGAGCATCGTCCTGACAGTGCTGTTCGGGTATCTGTTCGGCTCGATCCCCGTGGCCCGTTTGGCAACCCGCCGCGACCTGCGCACCGTGGGCGACGGCAACCCGGGCTACTGGAACGCTCGCGAGTCGGTGGGCGGCACCGCTGCCCGGTTGGTGTTCGTGGGCGATGTGACCAAGGGTGCGGTGGCCGCTGGCCTGGGGGTGCTGCTGGCGGCCGACGGGCAGTGGTGGCTGGGCTACATCGGCGGCTTCGCGGCGATGGTTGGCCACGCCTGGCCGGTGTTCGACCGGTTCCGTGGCGGGCGCAGTGTGCTGTGTTTCGTCGGGGCGATCTGTGTGGTGGCCCCACTCACCGCACTGATCGCGATCGGCGTGCTGGTGATCGTGTTCGTCGCCACCCGTTCGTTCGCCTGGGGAGCACGGGCGGCGGTGTTCGCCGTGCCGTTCATCCAACTCGTGGTCGACGGGCCGTACCGCACCGCGGCGACGGGGGCGCTGATGACCTTAATCGGTGTGCGCTTCGCCCAGGCGGCACGGGCGGGGAAACGGTCGCCCGACCCCGCCTGACACCGGGGTCTCAGTACCAGACTGCTCTACTGGGCGGATGGCACGGCCGCAGTACACAACGCTCACGTTCGACGAGATCGCCGCACTCGACGGCCTCGACGACTGGCGGGTCGTCCTGCACTTCCTGGTGGCGCACTTCCGCGCCGGCTCGTTCCAGGCCGCTGCGGCGTTGGCCGTCGCCATCGCCGCCGCTTCCGACGAGGCCGACCACCATCCCGACCTCGACATCCGCTACCCCGACCGGGTGCGCGTGGCGCTGACCACGCACGACACCGGCGGCCTCACCACCCACGACATCGAGTTGGCCCGTCGCATCTCGCAGGTGGCGGCCGCTGCGGGCGCCACGGCGCAACCGGGTGCAACGCAGGCGGTGGAGGTGGCGATCGACACGCTCGACGCCGACCGCATCCGGCCGTTCTGGGCGGCGGTGCTGGACTACCGCGACGTCGACGGTGTGCTGGTCGACCCACTGCGCCTCGGTCCGCCGATGTGGTTCCAGACGATGGACGAGCCGCGGCCCGGACGCGACCGGTTCCACATCGACATCTCGGTGCCGCACGACGAAGCGGAGGCACGCATCGAAGCGGCACTGGCGGCTGGTGGGCGGATGGTGACCGACCGCTTCGCCCGTGCCTGGTGGGTGCTGGCCGATGCCGACGGCAACGAGGCCTGCGTGTGCACCTGGCAGGACCGCGGCTGACGCAGCTGACGACTCAGCCGTAGCTGCGGCCGCGCCACACATGGCGACGGCCGAGCACGGGGCGGATGATGCCCGCGGCCAGTGCTGCCGTGGCCGGTAGATCGGCCAACGGCGACAACCAGTAGGCGCGCCCAGGCCGCTCGTACGCCTGGGCCGTGCCGCCGAGCGTGCCCAAGCGGGCGACGAGCAGCACGACGTCGAGTAGATCGCCGCGCCGCGTGAGCAACCGCGGCAACGGCAACGCCTGCGCCACCAGCAGCACGACGAGATCGGCCAGTTGACGCCACCCGGGCTCGACGCCCGGCAGCGCGAGCGAGCGACCCCATCCGCGCCAGGTGTCGTCGAGATCGTCGAACATCCGGGTGGTGAGTAGATCGGCGCCGTCGAGCATCGCCACATCCCAGCCGAGGCCGGCCAGGTGCCGGGCCAGCGCCACGTCCTCCACCACGTCACCGGCCACCGGCGCCAGACCACCGACGGCGAGCAGTTCGGAACGCCGGAACGCCATGCACTGCCCGTTGGCGAGTTGTCGATGCGGCGCCACCCGGCCCGCATAACCCGCCGGACCGAATCGGTAGACGAGCGTGGTGAGCATCGCCGGGTGCAGCCAGGCCACACCGGGGGTAGGGCACTCGAATCGTCCGCCGACACTGACGGCGTCGAGCCCGTCGGCCACCGCGCGGGCCACGAGCGCCCGGGGCAGGTCGGGCGATGGACGGGTGTCGGCGTCGAGGGTGACCACCCACTCACCCACCGCGACCTCGATCCCCTGCTGCAGTGCCCACGCCTTGCCCGCCCACCCGGTAGGGAGCGGCGTACCGGCGATCACCCGGGCCCCGGCCGCCGAGGCGATGGCAGCGGTACCGTCGCTGCTCTCGTCGTCGACCACCACCACCTCGGCCACACCGGGTGCCCCACGAACGGCGTCGAGCAGCGGGCCGATGCGCGCCGCTTCGTCGCGGGCGGGCACGACGACCGAGATCGAGGGGTCGGCCGCGCCACCGTCGACCCGGGTGGCCGGCTGCAGCGGTGGCCGCCGTTTGGCCGCCCGGGCGATGCGCGCCAGCGCTACACCTGCCGCCACGAGGCGCAGCACGAGCCACAGCCGCGAGCGGGCACGGCTCATGCGCGGTCGGCCTCGACGAGGTCGGCGACGATGCGCGCCCCGATGGTGACGAGCGGCAGGCCACCGCCGGGGTGGCTGCTGCCACCCACGAGGTACAGGCCGCGCCGCGCACTGCGGTTGGCCGGGCGCACGAACGCGGCGCGGGCACCGTTCGACGAGGTGCCGTAGATGGCCCCACCCGGCGCCCGGTAGCGGGCCTCGAGATCGAGCGGCGTGATCGTCTCGGTGAACAGCAAGCGGTCGCGCAGTTCGACACCGTGAGCGGCGAGCCGCTCGAACACAGTCGCTGCGTACGCAGTGCGGTCGATCTCGACCCCGGGTGGGGTGTTCACCAGTAGGAACCAGTTCTCGCAGCCATCTGGGGCCTGCGAGGTATCGGTGACCGAACTGACACACGCGTACACGGTGGGGTCGTCGGCGCAGCGACCCTCGGCCAACTGGGCGAACTCGGCTGCGTAGTCGCCGCTGAACCACACGTTGTGGTGGCCGATACCCGGTGTTGCACCGCGCACCCCGGCGAGCACGACGAAACCGCTGGTCGACCGCTCGGCACGCCGTACCTTCCGCAGCGCCCGGGTGTCGGGCAGCAGATCGCTGTAGAGATGGGTGGCATCGACATTGGCCACCACCACGTCGGCGTCGAGGTGAGTGCCATCGGCCAACACGACACCATCGACCGTGCCACCGATGCGTGCGTCGGCGGTGATGGTGATCACCTCGGCGCCGCAGCGCACCTCCACGCCCATCCGTTCGGCCACCCGCACGAACGCATCGCGCAGCACACCGAGGCCACCCATCGGGTACCAGCAGCCGTAGCGGTGTTCGATCGCCGCGATGCATCCCAGCGTGCCCGGTGCGGCATACGGCGACGAACCCGAGTAGGTGGCGTAGCGACCGGCCCACTGCACCAGGTGCGGGTCGTCGAAGCACGCCGACGCGGAACGGTCGAGCGTGCGCAGGGCATCGATGTCGGTGAAGTCGCTCGGCCGGCGCAGACGGCGGGCCAGTGCCACGGGGCTGCTCATCGGTCCAGCGAAGAACGTGCGCTCGCTCACGTCCCAGATGCGTCCGCCATGCTCGATCCACTCGGCGTAGCCGGGGGCGTCGCAGCCGTCGTCGCGCACCGTCAACTCGAAGCCGTCGAGCCAGTGGTAGCGGAACTGCGGGTCGAGACGCACAAGCGGTACCTCGTCGGCCAAGGTGGTGCCCGCCATCCGGAACAGTTCGTCGAACACCTGCGGCAGGGTGACGAGCGACGGCCCGATGTCGAACGTGAACCCGTCGCGCCGGCGGACGGCCAGCTTGCCACCGGGCACCTCGTTGCGTTCGAGCACCACCACGTGATGGCCCGCCGCACGCAACCGGATGGCGACGGCCAGGCCGCCGATGCCGCCGCCCACCACCAGCACCTCGGCGGGCGAACCGGTCGAGGAGGGACGGGCCCCGTCAGCCACGGACCCACCGCCGTTGGCGCGCCACCCGCTGCACCGCGGCCGCGGCGATCGGCAGCATGGCCGCACCACCCACGGCCGCGACGACGCGGTCGCGGAAGAACACTGCGAAGCCGACGGTCTCCATGGTGGCCATGGTGGCGTACTGGACCACCGAGGTGGGATCGGCCGCCTCGGTATCGTCGATGGGCAGTGCCACCTCGAGCGCCGCCATCACGCCGGCGCTCACCAACAACCAGCCGGCGAAGTTGCTGAGCGGGATACCTCGGTAGCGACCCTGCCGGGCCCAGCGCCAGTACCCCTCGCCCACCATCTGTGGGTCGAGGAAAAGGTCCCACGCAGTGAGTGCGCCCGCGCCCAGGGCGATGCGCGTTGCGCGACGCGAGCGTTGGCCGAGCGCCGCGTGCGCGGCGTCGCGTGCAGGTACCGCCATGGCGAACCAGGCGAGCGGCACGATGGCCGGTACGCCACCCGCTTGGGGCCGTAGCGCACCTGTGTAGTCGTAGCGACCGAAGGGCACCCCGGTGGCCGTGCCGACGCGTTCGGCCACCGCTGTCGCCACCGCCACACCGGCGGCGGCACCCGCTGCCCGGCGCAGGCCCCAGCGCCGGGTGGAGGAGGCTGCTGTGGTGACGAACAGTCCGGTCACCACCACACTCGACAGCGCTCGCCGCACCGCGCCACCACGGGGGGCGAGAGGTGTGGCGATCATCGCCGCCAGCGTCACCGCGCCGGCGGCCGCCGTCAGCCGCTGTGCGCCAGGCTGCCGAGCACCGGCCGGTGATGCACCGGCTGCGCTCATCGACCGAACGGAGAGGTGAGCTTGGCGACCATCAGCGCCTTCTCTGCCGTCGACACACGCGCCCGCTTGGCGAACACGTCGTAGTGCTGCTCCTCGATCTTGTCGAGGATGCGGCCGTACAGCACCCGTGCGGCGCCGATGCACTTGGCCGACTCGGTGGGCAGCATGGCCAGGCCGAGATCGGCCGACACGTACAGCTCGCGGCAGCGGGCGATCTCGAAGCGCATCAGCTCGACGAACTCGGGGGTGCAGCGCCGTGCGGTGAGGTCGACTCCGAAGCGGCGCAGATCTTCCTGGGGTACGTACTGCCGGCTGCGGTCGAGGTCTTCGGCGATGTCGCGCAGGAAGTTGGTGAGCTGGAACGCGTTGCCGAGGTCGCGGGCGTGGGTGGTGGCTTCAGGTCGCAACGGTTCGAGGATCGGCAGCATCATCTCGCCGATCACTGCGGCCGAGCCGTCCATGTAGACGAGCAGGTCGTCCCAGGTCTCGTACGTGGCAACAGTGAGGTCCATGGTCATCGACCGCAGGAAGCGGCGGAAGCAGTCGGGATCGATGTCGAACGCCTTCACCGTGTGCACCACCGCCTTCAGCACGGGGTCGTCGCTGCGGCCGGCGGCAAGGTCGAGGAAGAAACGGTTGCCGAAATCGGCCAGGGCATCGGCGCGCCGCTCGACCGACACAGGGCCGAGATCGTCGACGATGTCGTCGGCGTAGCGGCAGAACGCATACAGCGCCCACACGTGGTGCTGCTTCACACGAGGCAGCACCTTGGTGCTCCAGTAGTAGGTGGTGCCATACCGCTTGTTCAGCTCGCGACAGCGCGCATAGCTCTCGTCGAGTGTGACGGTGGCGGTGCTCACCGCTGCCGTCCGGCGAACTGCTGCACCCGCTCGGCGGCGAGCTTGCCCGACACCAGCACCATCGGCACCCCGACGCCCGGCAGGGTGCTCGACCCGGTGAACACCAGCCCCGGCACCCGCTTGTCGACGTTGTTCGGACGGAACGGCCCGGTCTGCCGGAACGTGTGGGCCAGCGCGAACGGCGTGCCACGCTCCATACCCATTGCCTCCCAGTCGAGCGGGTCGTAGATGCGTTCGACGACGACGTCGGTGGGATAGCCGAGGCCGGCGACCTTGGCGCGTAGCGACTCGGTGATGCGGTCGCGCTCGCGGCTCCAGTCGATGCGGCCGTCGAGGTTGGGGGTGGGCTCGAGCACATAGATGCTGCTGCACCCCGCGGGTGCCAGCGACGCATCGTCGAGTGAGTGGAGGGTGACGAGGATCGACGGGTCGGGCATGCGCACACCGTCGTGGATGAGCGCCTTGAACGACGCGTTCCAGTCGTGACCGAAGTGGATGTTGTGATGCGCTGCCTCGGCGGGCGGCAGGCCCTTCACCCCGGCCACCCACAGCAGACAGCTGGGCGAGTACTTGCCGCGGCGCGCTACCCGCGGCGCGTCGACGCCACCGAGCAGCGTGCGGTAGGCCACCGGCAGGTCGGGGTTGCACACCACAGCGTCGGCGGCGACTCGTTCGCTTCCGGCGATCTCGACCCCACTCACCGCACCACTGCCGGTGCGCAGGATGCGCGTGACCGGGCTGTCGTAGCGGATGGTGACGCCTGCCTTCTCGACCGCTGCGGCCAGGCCGGTGGCCATCGCGTGCATACCGCCCTCGGGCACGAACACACCCTCGACCGAGTCCATGTAGGTGATGACGGCATACAGCGACAGCGCCTCATACGGCGCCAGGCCGGCGTACATCGCCTGGAAACTGAAGATGCGCTGCAGTCGCTCGTCGTCGAAGAAGCTGGCCACCTTGCGGCCGAGCTTGCCGAACCCGCCGAGGCGCACCAGTTCGAGGCCGGCGCGCCACGGCTTCACCAGGTCGAGCACCGAATCGAAGTTGGCGTCGATGAAGTGCGCCATCTCCACCCGGTACAGCTGCTCGAGCCAGTCGCAGAACCGGCCGAACGCCTCGGCCTCGTGGGCGTTGGCGAACTGGCGGATCTCGTCGGTCATTGCTTCGCGGCCGTGGCGAACGTGCAGGGTGCTGCCGTCGGCGTAGACCGCCCGGTACATCGGGTCGACCGGCTTGATGGTGACGAAGTCGGCCATGTCGGCACCCGCGGCGGCGAAGGCATCGGCCAGCAGGTTGGGCATGGTGAGCACAGTGGGCCCGTTGTCGAGACGGAACCCGGCCTCGGTGATCATTCCGGCACGGCCACCGGGGATGGACTCGCGCTCGACGATGGTGACCGTGTGGCCGGCCTTGATGAGGTGGGCCGCAGCAGCAAGGCCACCGAGGCCTGCGCCGATGACGACGACGTCGAGCGGCCGGCTCATACCTGTCGCCAACTCACATAGTGGGCGAGGGCGACGAGTTCGTCGCGTGCCTCGGTGGTGATGTCGGCGGCATGTGCCGCTGCGATCGCCTCGTCGGTGAGCGAGGTGATGGATGCTTCGAGGTCGGCTAGGGCACCGGTGTCGATGATGACCTGCTGGATGGCGGCAACCTCGTCGTCGCCGAGGTCGGGACGGCCCACCCGGTCGAGCACCGCCCGCTGTGCCGGTGTGGCGGCATCGACCGCCCTGGCAAGCAGCGGCGTGGGCTTGCCCTCGCGCAGGTCGCCACCCACGGGCTTGCCGGTGACGGCTTCCTCGCCGAATGCACCGAGCACATCGTCGCGCATCTGGAACGCATCACCCAGCGGCAGGCCATAGGCGCTCAGTTGATCGAGCAGCTCGATGCGTCCGGGCGCGGCGAGCGCGGCACCGAGGTGGAGCGGCCGCTCGATGGTGTACTTGCCGCTCTTGTAGCGACAGATCCGCTCGGCCTTGTCGCGGCGGCGGTCGTTCTGCACGCCACCCATGATGTCGAGCACTTGGCCGATGTTCAGTTCGATGCGCAACTCGTTCCAGATCGACCAAGCGTGGGGCGAGGCTCCGTGCAGCAACTGGTCGGCGTAGACGAAGGCGAGGTCGCCCACCAGGATCGCTACACCTTCACCGAAGCGACGGGCCTCGCCCGCCCAACCCCCGGCTTGGTGCTGCTGGGCGAACACGGTGTGGGTGGTGGGGGCACCGCGGCGGCTGGCGGCGTCGTCCATCACATCGTCGTGGAACAGGGCGAAGGCGTGCATCAACTCGAAGGCACCACCCGCGTTCACGACCATCGGGTCGTCGGGGTTGCCGCCGGCACCGACGAAACCCCAGTGGGTGAACGCAGGACGGAGGCGCTTCCCACCCGACAGCACGAGCCGACCCACCTCGGCCAGCGGTGCAGCGAGGTCGGGGTCGAACGCTGTCCACCGCGTGTACTCGGCGTCGATCAAGGTGCGCAGCCGGGCGTCGACCCCGGCCGCGATGTGGGCGAGCGAGGGGGGCGGAGGCGACGCAACAGGCACGAGGGCAGGCTACGACCGATCCAGCGGCCCTGCGTTCCCGTGATCGGTGACCGTTGGCCCGGCGCCCGAGGGTTGTTCGTACACCCGGGTGCCACGTTTCCCTCGGGCGGGCCGCTGCGACTCGGTCGGGCGGCGACGACTCGGGTGGGCAGCTGCGACTCGGGCGGGTGTCAGGCGTCGCCGAGGTCGGCGACCACCTGGTCGATCTGCAGGCGGGCGTTGCCGATGCGGTCGCGGCACACGGCGATGAGGGCAGCGGCGCGCTGCACCTCGGTGGCCAGCACGTCGACGTCGACGTCGGCCCGCTCGAGCCGCACGAGAATGGCCTCGAGTTCGGCGAGTGCGTCGGCGTAGCCCGACGGAACGGGTGAATCGGGGGTGGTCATGGCAGGGTCTCCTCGACGGTGCTGCGGGCGCTGCCGCGAGCAAAGGTGGTGATGAGTTCGGTGCCGGGCACGAGTTGGTCGGCGTCGCGTACGGTCTCGCCGGTGGCGGTGCGGGTGATGCTCCAGCCGCGCGCCATGGTGTTGACCGGATCGAGCAGGCGCACTCGGGCGGCGAGGCCATCGAGATGGCGCACTTCGGGATCGAGGCGAGCCGGGGCACGGCGCACCCCTGCCGCTGCCTGGACCAGGCGGGCGTCGGCGCGCTCGAGCGACCGGTCGACACCGCGTCGGAGCCGCTCGACGCGTTGGCGGAGCCGGTCGGTGCTGCGGTCGACTGCCGCAATCGTGACGTGACCGATGCTTGCGGCCGCCGTGTTGAGCCGCACCTCGGCATCGCGCACGGCCCGGTCGGCATGTGCCGCGATGGCCGACCACTGCTGCTCGGCCGACGCCCAGTAGCCGGCGACCCGCTCGACGAGCGCCGCAGCGCAGGCGGTGGGAGTTTTCAGCGCGAGGTGGGCCACCTCGTCGGCGACGCTGCGGTCGATCTCGTGGCCGAGGCCGGTGAGCACGGGCACTGCCGACTGGGCGATGGCCACGGCGATGGCCTCGTCGTCGAACGTGGCCAGCTCGCTGCGGGCACCGCCGCCGCGGATGAGCACCACCGCGTCGAGATCGGTGCGTCGACCGAACGCCGTGATCGCCCGGGTGATCTGCGCAACGGCCTGGTCGCCCTGCACGCGCACATCGGTGACCTGCATGTGGAAGCCCAGGCCACTGCGTTCGATCTCGTGGCGGAAGTCGGCCCAGGCTGCGCTGTCGATGCTGGTGACCACGCCCACCCGCAGCGGCACCGGCGACCACGACACCCGCCGGTTGGCGTCGAACAACCCGGTGGCCACCAGTCGGCGGATGACCGCATCGCGCTGCATGGCCAGGTCGCCCAGCGTGAAACGCGGGTCGATGTCGACCATCTTCAACCCGAGCCGACCGCCCGGGGCGTAGAAGTCGAGTTGCCCGAAGATGCGCACCTGCAGCCCGTCAGCCAGGCGCACCCCGCTGCGTTCGAGCAGTGGCCGCAGCCGGGCCCGGGCCGGCGCGAAGAACTGCACGTTCAGGGTGGCCTTCCCCTCGGCCGTCTGCTCGACCAGCGTGAAGTAGGCATGCGGCCCGCCGACACGCCACCCCTGGATCTCGCCGCGCACCCACACGCCGTCGCCGAAACCACGGCGCAGTACACCGTTGATCGCGCCGGCGAGTTCGCCCACCGAGTAGGTGGGTTCGCTCTCGCCGTCGAGGTCGAACGCTGCCTGGCTCATGGTGGCGTCACCTTACGCGCCGACCTCGACGTCGACGCCCGGATCCGACACCGGGTCGAGCTCGAAGCCGGGAGCGACCTCGAGCTGTCGGTCGGCGCGCAGGTCGTCGATACGGCGCAACGGCCGCTCGAGCGCTCGGCGTCGGGTGGTGGCCAACTCGTCGAACGAACGGGCAACGGTGTCGAACTGACGCTTCACCTTGTCGACCGCTTCGCCGTACTTGGTGAACTGCTGGCTGAACGCCCCCAACAGTTGCAGGATCTCGTTGCTGGTCTGCTCGACCATGTACTGGTCGTGTGCCTGGCGAATGACTCCGAGGAAGGCGAACAGCGTGAGCGGGCTGCACAGCACGATGTTGCTGGTGAGCGCCTCGTCGATGAGGCCGGCGTCGCTTTCGTGGATGAACCCGGCGAGCGATTCGTTGGGCACGAACAGCAGCACCGTGTCGACGGCCGGGCGCTGGTCGGTGGTTGCGTACTCGCGCCGGGCCAACTCGCGGATACGCCCCCGGACGTCACGCAGGAAGGCGACACGGTGCTGCGCCCGCTCGGCGTCGGTGCCCGCCTCGAGATAGCGCAGGTAGGCCGCCATCGGGAACTTCACATCCATGAACAGCACCTGACCCCGAGGCAGGACGAATGTGATGTCGGGGATACCCGTGCCCTCGCCTACCAGCGCCGTGCGCTTCACATAGTTGACCCCCTCGTGCAGGCCAGCGAGACGCAGCACATCGTCGGCCATGCGCTCGCCCCACTGCCCACGGGCATTCGAGCTGGCGAGTGCCTCGCGCAGGCCTGCCGCGGTGGCCGACAGCTGCTGAGTGGCCTGGGCGTGATGTTGTAACGAGCGGTCGACCTGACCGAAGCGCTGTGCCGTGGACTCGCCCAGTTGCTGCACCAGCGAACTGAGCCGGCCGATGTCGGCTGCGACCGTGCGCTGCACCTCGTCGAGGCTGGGGCCGGGCGCCGCCGGTGGCAACGACGGTCCGGGCAGTGGCACCGCCGGACTGGCACGACGGCCGGCGAGCAGCCACGTGATGAGGGCCGAAGCGCCGACGAGCAACACGACCAGGATGATCACGAGCAAGGTGAGGGAGTCCACGCCCGCATGATGTCGACGGGGTGTCACATGGTTGGCGCCGACGTGTAGGAAGATTCTTCTCCTGTATCTTTTTTCTGTATGGCACTCAACATCAAGGACGAATCGACCGACCGGCTCGTTCGCCGACTCGCCGAGGTGACGGGAGAATCGATCACCGATGCCGTGGCCATCGCAGTCCGGGAACGACTCGAACGACTCGCCGTCAGCCGACTCGGTGCCGATCTCGTCGCCGACATCGCTGCCATTGCCGGCCGGTGCCGCCAACTGCCAGAACTCGACACTCGAACCGCGGACGAGATCATCGGCTACGACGAGCGCGGGGTTCCTGCCTGATGGTGCTCGACACATCGGCGCTCGTCGCCATCTTGTTCGACGAACCAGAACGCGATCGCTTTGCCCGAGCGATCGCTGGCGATCCGACGCGTCTGGTGTCGGCAGGAACGCTGCTCGAAGCCGGGATCGTCGTCGAGGCGCGGCGCGGCGAGAGTGCCGGCCGCGAACTCGACCTGCTCCTCCACCGGATGCGGGCGACCGTGGTGGCGCTCGATGAACAACAGGCCGACATCGCCCGGTCGGCCTGGCGACGCTACGGGAAGGGCAACCATCCCGCGGGTCTCAACCTCGGCGACTGCTTCGCCTACGCACTGGCTCGCGTCAGCGGCCAAGCCCTGCTCCACAAGGGCGACGACTTCGGACTCACCGACGTCGACGTGGTGACCGTCGACGGGTGACTGGGGTTCGGCCGGAGTCGGCGTGCGGCGATACCGTGCCCAGCGTGGTGACCACCCAGACCATCGAACTCCTCGGGCGCGACGGCATCCGCCTCGTCGGCGATGCGGTCGGCAACCCCGCCGACCCGCCGGTACTGCTGGCACATGGCGGCGGACAGACCCGACACTCGTGGCACACCACCACCACCTACCTCGGCACGCACGGCTGGTACGCCGTGTCGCTCGACCTGCGCGGCCACGGCGACAGCGAGTGGGCACCCGACGGCGACTACAGCGTCGAGGCCTTCGCGAGCGATCTCATCGAGGTGTGCCGCACGCTCGGTCGGCCGGCGATGATCGGTGCTTCACTCGGCGGCACCTCGTCGCTGCTGGCCCTCGGGCGCACCGCCGACGAGCCGTGCGGTCGAGCACTGGTGATGGTCGACATCGCCCCCCACATCGAGGTGTCGGGCGCCGACCGCATCCTCACGTTCATGCGCACGAACATGGAGCAGGGCTTCGCGTCGCTCGACGAGGTGGCCGATGCGGTACACGCCTACAACCCGCATCGTCCGCGACCCACCGACCTGTCGGGCCTGCGCAAGAACGTGCGCCAGCGCGCCGACGGCCGCTGGTACTGGCACTGGGACCCGGCGTTCATGAGCATCCGCCCCGTCGACGACGAGTCGCGTACCCGGGCTCATCGCGCCGAGTTCCTCGACGACGCTGCTCGCAGCCTCACCGTACCGACGCTGCTGGTACGTGGCCGACAGAGCGATCTGCTCAGCGAGGAAGGTGCCCAGCAGTTCCTGCGCACAGTCCCGCACGCCGAGTACGCCGACGTGGGCGGTGCAGGGCACATGGTGGCGGGCGACCGCAACGACGCGTTCAACGATGCGGTGGTGTCGTTCCTCGATCGAGTCCGGTCCGGCGAGCGCCCATGACCGGCGGCGCAGACCCCACTCCCGCCGACGAGCCGCGGGTCGTTCGAGCCGGCCGTTGGGCCTGGGCGGCGGTCGGCATCATCGTCCTCGCCGCCATCGTGGTGAGCGCCCTCGCTGCGGTGGGGGGCCTGGTCCTCCCCATCGTCTTCGGCGTCGTGCTGGCTGTGGTGTTCCGTCCCGCGGTGCTGTGGATGGTGGCCCGCGGGGTGAACCCCAGCATCGCCGCCGCGGCAATCGTGCTCGGCCTGCTCGGCCTGCTCGTGGGTGTGCTCGCCCTCACGGTCATCGGCGTCGCGCAGCAGATCGACGAGATCGGCGCGGCCATCTCGGGCGCGCTCGCCGAAGCCGGTCTCGACGCAGCGAGTATCGAGCGGGTGCGCGAGTCGCTGCGCTCGATCAGCCCGATGCTCACCAAGGGATTCGCTGCTGTCGTCATCGGCGGCGTCGAGGCCGTCACCGCCCTCGGTGCTGCCGGGCTGATGGGCGCGCTGATCATGTACTACGTGCTGCGCGACGGCGGCGTCCTGCGGCGGCGCATCGTGCACATGACTCCGGTCGACCGACGCAGCGACGTCGATGCGTGGGTGGGTGACAGCGTCTCCGGGCTGCGCCAGTACGGCCTGGGGCGCACCGTGCTGTCGGCGATCGTGGCCGCCATCACTGCGGTCACCGCCATCATCCTCGGCCTCCCTCTCGTGCTCACCATCGCCGTGGTGAACTTCATCGGCGGGTACGTGCCCTACCTCGGTGGCCTCATCGGTGGCGGCCTCGCCGTCACGGTGGCCTTCGCCGAGGGCGGGATCGTCCCGGCCGTGGTGATGTTGATCGTGTCGCTCCTCAGCAACCTGCTGCTCGAGAACTTCGTCGAGCCGAAGGTGATGGGCGACCGGCTCGACATGCACCCTGCACTGGTGCTGGTCATCACCTCGCTCGGAGGTGTCCTCGGTGGCTTGGTGGGTCTCATGCTCGCCGTCCCGTTCGCGCTGGTGGCCCGGGCGGCGTTCACCCGGTTCCTCGGGCCTGCCGGTCTCGGCGCGGCGGCGAGCCGCGCTCAGAGCGAGCTGCGCAAGCTCACCGGCTCGGCGTGACGACTCCGGTCACCGCGGCGACAGCCGAACTCCCCGTCGCCGGGAAGGCCGGCGACCGCGAGTTCATCATCCTTGTCATCGCGCTGATGGCCTGCGGCGCCCTGGCGATCGACACGATCCTGCCGGCGTTCGCCGATGTGCGCGCCGAGTTCGGCCTGCCCGCCGACTCCACTCGGGTGGGCTGGCTGGTGACCGCGTTCTTCCTCGGCCTCGCGATCGGCCCCTGGCTCTACGGCCCGGCATCCGACCGCTTCGGTCGGCGGCGGCCGCTGCAGGTGGGAATGGTGCTCTACATCCTCGCCGCCATCACGTCCGCTCTCGCTCCGTCATGGGGGCTGATCGTCGTCGCCCGGTTCATCTGGGGCCTCGGCGCTGGCGCGCCCCGCTCGCTGAGCGTGGCGATGATCCGCGATCGACACGAGGGCGACTCGATGGCGCGGTTGATGTCGATCGTGATGGCAGTGTTCCTGCTCGTGCCGATCGTGGCGCCCAGCATCGGCGCAGGCCTCATCGCTGTGCTGCCGCGGCGGGCCGTGTTCTGGTTCCCTGCTGTCGTTGCGGCGCTGCTGCTCGTGTGGGTGCGGCGCCTTCCCGAGACCTTGCCGGTCGAGCGGCGCCGACCCTTCACCTGGCGATCGGTGGGCGAAGCAGGCCGAGAGGTGATCAGCCATCGACAGACCACCGCGCTGACGTTGGCGATGACGTTCGCGTTCGGGGTGATGACCGCCTACCTCACCAGCCTCGAACTGATCCTCGAAGACGTGTACGACCTGCTTGCCTGGTTCCCACTCTGCTTCGGCGTCATCGCCGTGCTGTTCGCAGTCAACTCACTGAACAACGCCCGGCTCGTGCGACGATTCGGTGCCGTACGGCTGCTGCGGGGCACAGCGACGCTGTCGATCGTCACCTCACTCGGGCTCGTCGCCGTGTCGATGATCGACGGCGGAACCCCCACCTTCTGGCTGTTCCTGGTGGCTGTCACCCTGGTGGTGCCGCTCGTGCAGGGTATGTCGCCCACCTGCAACGCGGTGGCGATGCAACCCGTGCCACATGTGGCGGGTACGGCATCGGCCCTCATCAGTACGGTCACGGTGGCCGGCGGCGCACTGCTCGGCAATGCAGTCAACGCCCGATTCGACGGGACGATCCGCCCGTTCGCTCTCGGCATTGCGGCGCTGACGGCACTGGCTGCGCTGCTGATCCGCTGGGGCACGACGCAGATGGCACCGGCTTCCCCCGGCACCGCCGTTGCAGAGCCGGTCACCAGCTACGACGCCTGAGGTGTTCCGCCCGACCCGAGGCGCCACACCGCCCGTCTGCGATCATGCGGTCGGTCGTCACGACCACCACGGACGACACAGGGGGACCTCGTGGAACTGCACCCAGACGCCGCCGGCTTCGACGCCGCGCGACTCGATCGGATCGCCACCCATCTCAACAGCCGCTACATCGCCCCGGGGAAGATCGCCGGCTGCGAGGTGGCGGTTGGTCGACACGGGCACCTCGCCTATCACGCCAGCTTGGGCCTTCGCGACCGCGAGCGCGCCACCCCTCTGGGCGACGACACGATCTACCGCATCTTCTCGATGACCAAGCCGATCGTGTCGATCGCGCTGATGCAGTTGTTCGAGCAGGGCATGTTCCAGCTCGACGACCCGGTGGCGCGGGTGGTGCCGAGTTGGCGCAACCACCGGGTATGGGTGAGCGGTCGTGGCGACGAGATGGTCACCGAGGCTGCGCGCCGTCCGGTGAGTTTCCGCGACCTGCTCAGCCACACCAGCGGCCTCACCTACGGCGGTGTGCTGCCGGGCATGGGCGACCAGCACCCGATCGACGAGATCTACCGCGGCCTGCAGATCCGGAGTTCCGGTGTGCCCACGACGATGGCCGAGTTCATGGACAAGCTGGGCCAGGTGCCACTGCGCTTCCAGCCGGGCACCGCCTACATGTACTCACTCGCCACCGACGCGTGCGGTGCGCTGGTCGAGATGATGAGCGGCCAGTCCCTGCCCGAGTACCTGCGCGAGCACATCCTCGGTCCACTGGGCATGCACGACACGGCGTTCCAGGTTGCACCCGACAAGGCCAACCGTTTTGCCGCAAATTACGCACGCAACCCGGACAAGACCACCACCTTGCTCGATGATCCGGCGACGAGCGCGTACCTGCGCCCACCGGCATTCGTGTCGGGCGGCGGGGGCCTCACCGGCACCCTGGCCGACTACACCCGGTTCTGCGAGATGCTGCGCCGCCGCGGCGAACTCGACGGGCACCGCATCATCGGCCCGCGCACGCTGTCGCTGATGCGGATGAACCACCTGCCCGGTGGCAAGGACCTGGCCGCGCTCGACGTGGAACTGCTCACCCAGTACGGCAACGTGGGTGTGGGCTTCGGTCTCGGCTTCGCGTCGACCATCGATCAGGTGGCCACGGGCGCCCTCACCCGCGGCGACTTCTACTGGGGTGGCGCAGCATCGACCGCCTTCTGGGTCGACGATGTGGAAGACCTGTGGGTGGTGTTCATGACCCAGTTGATGCCGAGCGGCACCTTCGACTTCCGCGGCCAGTTGCGAAGTCTTGTGTACAGCGCCATCGTCGACTGACGGGGCACGGCGACGCCCGTCGGTCAGCCGGCAGGCGGCAGTTCCACCTCGTCGAGCGGCACGCCGCATCGGGCCGCGAGCACCTCGACCACCAACTCGTGATCGGCACGTTGCGGCAGGCCCGACACCGTCGCCACACCCACGCAGCCCGTGCCTCGCACGAGAATCGGGAATCCGCCACCGTGGCCTGCGTGGTCGCGTGGGTCGAGCGCCATCTGGTCGAGGATCGACCGCCCATCGCGCAGTTCCTCGCGACCCACTGCGTACGACGGGCGGTGCAGCACCTCCACCACGTTGCGCTTGCGGCGTGCCCAGTCGGCGTTGGCGGGCGACGTGCCGGGCATGGCGGTGAGGAACACCGTGGCACCGTGAAGCCGCACCTCGATGGTGACCGCCATACCGCGGGCCTCGGCCCGGTCGCGCAGATCGCTGCCCAACTCCCACGCAGCCTGCTCGTCGAACGCAGCGAACTGGAGTCGCTGCAACTGCACCTCGATACGCGCCAGATCGGCCGCAGGATCACTCATGGTCTCTGTGATAGCAGCCCGGGCGCGCAACAGCCCCCTTGCGGGGGCTGTTCAGCGCGCTCGAAGGGACTCGAACCCCTAACCTTCTGATCCGTAGTCAGATGCTCTATCCATTGAGCTACGAGCGCAGTGCGATCGGCAAGTGTAGCCCTCGTGGCGGCGAACGCCACCAGCGATTGCCGCCACCCCGACCGAGGTTCAGCCGCCCCAGGGCCCCCAGCCGCCGGAGCGGTTGTAGAGGGCGAGCGCCGCGTTGGCGTTCACCAGTGGGTCGAGCAACTGCGAGGAATCGGTGACGCCGATGCCGGACAGCCACGACCTGTGGGCGTTCCAGTGGATCTGGAACAAGCCGTAGCAGCACCAGTTACGCGCCGTGGGCTTGTGGTTGCTCTCGCGCCAAGCGATGGCGAGCGCCTTCTCCTCCTGATCGTCGGGCCACACGGCGCGGATGATCGCTTCCACCTCGGCCCGAGTGTACGTACGCGCCGGCACCGTGGTGGCGGGAGCCGTCGGAGGAGCAGGAGCAGGTGCGGTGGTGGGGGCAGAGGCACCCTGTGGCAGGCAGACGGAGCGGCCGGCGTACAGCGGTGTCGAGGCGTTGGCATTGTTTGCGGTGTACAGCGCCGACACCCTCACCTTGGCCCGCTTGGCAATGAGCGTCCAGCCGTCGCCGGCCTGCACGGTGTACTTCGACGAGCACGAGGCACCGGTGGACGTCGAACTGGTAGGGGCGGCCGCAGTGGTGGTGGCGGGAATGCTGGCGGCCGACGGCACGCACAGGGTCTGGCCCGGCGTGATCTGCGTGCGGTGGGTGGCGCCGTTCACGGCGTACAGCTCGCGGGGCCGTACGCCGATGCGGGCGGCAATGACGGTCCAGCCGTCGCCGGCACGCACCTGGTAGGTCTTGGCGCACGCCGGCGAGTTCGATGCCAGCGCGGCGTGGTTGGTGGCGGCGACCACGATGCCACTCGCCACCAGCGCGGTGAGCAGCGCGATCCGCAGGGCGAACGAGTGCCCGAGCGCGCGGCGACGCGGGGCGATCGGTCGGTCGGAGCCGGTGCACAGGGTGTCAGCCATTGTCGATCTCCTCTCGTTGACGACAATGATGACGAACTGTTTACACGCGTCGTCACACAAATGCAACATAGTGACGCAGAGACCCGGGGAACGACGACGGCCCGGCGGCTTTCGCCACCGGGCCGTTCACCGTGCGGAGAGGGTGGGATTTGAACCCACGGACCACGTTTCCGTGGTCCCCGCATTAGCAGTGCGGTCCATTCGACCTGGCTCTGGCACCTCTCCTTGTGGTCGGGAATGCTACCGCTCCGTGCCGAGCGCTCCCACCGTCGCCCTCATGCCGCTGATGCAGGAACGTCGATGGGCACGACGGGTGGCGCCTCGATGGTGGGTGTCGTGGGGTCGGACGTAGGAGGTTCGGGTGTCATGTCGACCGGGAGTACCGGTGGCACTTGACCATCGGCTGCCCCGAGCCACGGCGGTCGGCACGAGTAGGGCTTGATCCACGGGCCGCGTCCGCACCGCACCCACAGGTCGCTCGCGGCGTCTGCGCACGCCTGCAGCGACGTTCGAACCAGGGCAGGGGTCCACCCGCGCCGACCCAACTCGCCCGTCGGAGCGAAGGTGCCCGAGAGCACATTCAGCTGAAAAGCACACTGCGAGTCGTCGCGGGTGCGCATGTTCAGCGTGACGGCGTCGAAGCGGCAACCGCTCTCACGCGATGCGACATACACGGCCCACTGCTGGGTCAGAACGTCGGCGCCATCGGCAGCGAACTCTGCCGCGATGACTGCAGCCTCGTCGGGGGTGCAGGCACCGCGTCCAGCGTATGCCGGAATGCCCTCCGCGGTGAGCACCCATGCCGGTTCGGGCTGCAGGGATGCCGGGAACGGCCCCGGGCCGGTGAACCGGCCGTCATCCGACGTGGCACCGCTCCAGATGGCCAGGGTGAGCAGCGTCTTCGGCCCGCCGACGCCGTCGACTCGCAGTGGCGGATTCGCTGCCTGGAACCGCCGGAGCGCATCGCCCGTCGGGCCGTCGTACAGTCCGCTGATCGAACCCGTGTAGAAGCCGAGTTCGGTCAACCGACGTTGGAGGCACGCCACCGACATGCCGCGCTCGCCAGGTGTGATCTCGGCATCCGCGGTGCAGACCGGCAGTGCACCAGGAGCAGCGAGCAGACCCAGCGACGCCAAGGTGTCGGACCCGGCCCGTCCATCGACCGACAGCGGTGGATGGCTGCGCTGATGACCGCTCACCGCTTCGGCTGTTGCCGCATCGAACTCGCCCGTATACGCCAGGCGATGGCCCGACAGGATGAGGGCGAACTGGAGACAGCGCACCTCTTCGCCGCGATCACCGGGCGCGAGTTCGGGCAGAACAGTGCAACTCGACACCTCCACCGGAGCCTCCGCAGAGGCCACCGGGGCTGTCGTGAACCCAGCAGCGAGCGCCACGAGCGACAACGCTGCCACCGACCAGCGAGCCGCCGACGCCCCGAGTGCACCGAGATCCGCCCTCATTGCCGCGAGGGTACGGGCGCGAATGATCGACCATCTCGAGCAGCCGGGAACAGAAACCGACTGTTCAGGTGTTGGACACCCCCGTGCAACCCCCCGCCACCCACCCCGCATCCGCCGTCACCGTCTACTGGCGGCCCGGCTGCCCCTTCTGCAGCAGCCTGTTCCGCCAGCTCGAGCGGGCCGACATCGCCCACGAGCGGGTGAACATCTGGGAGCACCCCGATGCCGCAGCGGTGGTGCGCAGCATCGCCAACGGCAACGAGACCGTGCCAACGGTGGTCGTGGGCACCATCGGGATGGTGAACCCCTCGGCCGCTCAGGTGTCAGCCGCTCTCGCAGCACGCTGACCCCGGCTGCCTCACATCGGACCTGCGGATAGCATCCGGCAGCGTCATGCACGTGCTCCTCATCACACTCGACCAGTTCCGCAGCGACTGCCTGTCGAGCGCTGGCCACCCGCTGGTGCGGACGCCGAACCTCGATGCCTTGGCGGCGGCCGGGGTGCGCTTCGCGCGCCACTACAGCCAGGCCACACCGTGCTCGCCGGGACGGGCGGCTCTGTACACCGGCACCTACCAGATGAACAACCGGGTGGTGGCCAACGGCACCCCGCTCGACGCCCGCCTCGACAACGTCGCCAAGGCCGGTCTACGCGCCGGCTACCGCCCGGTGCTGTTCGGCTACACCGACCAGAGCATCGACCCGCGTGAAGCCACCGGCCCCGACGACCCGCGCATGCAGACGTACTCGGGTGTGCTGCCCGGCTTCGACCCGGTGCTGCACCTGCCCGACGAGCACGGCCCCTGGCTCGAGTGGCTGGCCGAGCACGGCTACACCGACCTCGGCGGCGGCTACGACGCGCTGGGCACCGAGCACGAACGGCCCGCCGAGGTGAGCGTGTCGGCGTTCCTGACCGAGCGGTTCCTCGGCTGGCTCGACCAGCGTCCGGCAGGCGAGTCGTGGTTCGCTCACCTCTCGTACCTGCGGCCGCATCCGCCCTATGCCGCCGCCGGGCACTTCGCCACGATGTACGACCCGGCCGACGTGGGCCTGCCCGTCGCCCCGCTCGACACCGACTGGCGCCACCCACTGCACGAGGCGGCAATGGCGGTGAGCGGTGCCCCCACCGACGAGGCCGCGTTGCGCCATCTACGCGCCCAGTACTTCGGCATGATCAGCGAGGTCGACGCCCAGCTGGGTCGCATCTGGCAGGCACTGCAGACGAACGGCATGTGGGACGACACCCTGGTGGTGATCACCGCCGACCACGGCGAACAGCTCGGCGACCACGGGCTGCTGGAGAAGTTGGGCTACTTCGAGGAGAGTCATCACATCGTCGGCATCGTGCGCCACCCGCATCATCCGCAGGCACACGGCACGGTGGTCGATGCGTTCACCGAGAACGTCGACATCTTCCCCACCCTGTGCGAGGCGATGGGCGTACCCGTTCCGACGCAGTGCGACGGCATGCCGCTCACCCCGTTCCTCCGCGGAGACGATCCGCCGTGGTGGCGCGACGCCGCGCACTGGGAGTACGACTGGCGTTACCTGTTCATCGACGGCTCGCCGCACGAGTGGCCGTGGGACCGACGGCTGGAACGGCAGCACCTCGCAGTGCTGCGCGACCGCGACGGCGCGTACGTGCAGTTCGCCGGCGGCACCTGGCTGTGCTTCGACCTGGTGGCCGACCCGACGTGGCGCACACTCGTCGACGACCCGGCCGTGGTGCTGCGCTACGCCCAGGCGATGCTGCTGTGGCGCTCGCACCACACCGACCGCACGCACACCGACATGCTGGTGGCCAACGGCGGCATCGGCCGGCTGCCCGACCCGGTGATGACGGTGCCCACGCCGCTGCCGTAAGAGGCAAGCAGCGCGTCAGCCGCGTAGGCGAACCGACAGACAGGTGACGCAGCCCTCCAGCTTCACGTACTCGGAGATGTCGACCACCACCGGCTCGAGGCCCCGGGCGCGCAGCAGATCGGCCGAGGCCGGGCAGTCGGCGCTCATCAGCACCCGGTTGCCACCCAGCAGCACCACATGGGCACCACCCTCCTCGGGCATGGCGAGGAACGTGGGAAACACGGTGGGGTCATCGACCAGCGGCTCGTAGCCGATCACGGTGCCATCGGGCAGCGCAGTGACCGCCGACTTCAGGTGCAGCACCTTGCTGAGCGGCACGGTGACCACGGTGGCGCCACGGGGCTCGAGGAACGCGGCCAACTGGCGGATGCCCTCGGCGTTGGTGCGTCCGCCACGGCCCACATAGATGGTGTCGCCCACCTTCAACACGTCGCCGCCATCGAGCGTGCCGGGAGCGACGATGTGCTCGACCGTGTAACCCAGCGCCGCCACCGACGCCTCGGCCGCGGCGGTCTCGGGTCGGCGGCTCGCAGCCCCCGGCAGGGCGATGACAGCGACGTCGCGGAACACCAGCATCGTGTCCTCGACGAACACCGAGTCGGGGCAGTCGGGCGCCGGCGGCACCTCGACGATCTCCCAGCCGTCGGCTCGCAACACGTCGACGTATGCCTGCCACTGCTGCTCGGCCAGGGCCACGTCGACGGGACTGCGTTCGATGTGGGTGACGATGCCGTCGGCGAGCAGGGGGCTGGGACGCCTCACCAGGGCACGAACAGGGACAGATGCGGTCGACACGACCCCTCACGCTAGGGCCCCTGCGAGCGAGGCTGGCGCACCTCGTCCCTCTACAGTGGGGGTGTCAGTGGCCTGCGGGCCGGTCGGTTGGCGGGTTCACCCGCTCGCCGGCACAGGAGACGGAGGCCCACCGTGAGCGGCAACGCCAAGTACGCACACCGCAACACCGGAATCATCAGCGTGGAAGCGGTCGAACCGCCCGAGGCCGTCAGTTCCGATTGGATCGACGAGCAACTCGCCGTCACCTACAAGCGCTGCGGGCTGCGGTCGGGGCTGCTGGCCGACCTGGCCGGCATCAAGGAACGCCGCTGGTGGCCCGACGGGTTCACGTTCGACCAGGCGGCCGCCCTCGCCGGTCGCCAGGCCATCGACGCAGCCGGCATCGACCCGGCCGAGATCGGCATGCTCATCTCCACCTCGGTGTGCAAGCACCACCTCGAGCCGTCGGTGGCCTGCGCCGTTCACCATCAACTGGGCCTGTCCACCTCGTGCACCAACTTCGACCTCGCCAACGCCTGCCTCGGTTTCGTGAACGCCATGCACCTCGCGGCAACGGCCATCGACGCCGGCCTCATCCGCTACGCACTCATCGTCGACGGTGAAGGCAGCCGCTACACGCAGCTCGCCACCATCGCCCGGCTGCAGCAGCCCGATGCCACGGCCGACGACGTGTTCGCCGAGTTCGCCTCGCTCACGCTCGGGTCGGGCGCGGCGGCCATGGTGCTCGGGTCGCTCGACCAGCACCCCGGCGCCCATCGGCTGGTGGGCGGCGTCACCCGGGCCGGCACCGAACACCACACCCTGTGCGTCGGCACGCTCGACCGCATGACCACCGACACCAAGGGCTTACTCGAAGCCGGCCTCGACCTGGCCGAGGCGGCGTGGCGCGACGCCCGGGCCGACTACGACTGGGCCGACGGGCTCGACCGCTACATCGTCCATCAGGTCAGCGCCGTGCACACCCGACTCATCTGCGACCGACTGGGCATCGACCCGTCGCGGGTGCCGCTCACGTACCCGCACTACGGCAACGTCGGCCCGGCCGCCATCCCCATCACCCTTGCCGGTGTGGCCGCCGACATCCGCCCCGGCGAACGGGTGCTGTGCATGGGTATCGGCTCGGGGCTGAACACCAGCTTCACCGAGCTGGTGTGGTGAGACCGGCGCGGTGAGCGCAACACGGCGCATCACACCCTCACTGCCCACGGCGGCGCAGTGGCAGCAGTGGGGTATCGACCCGGCCTGGTCGCGCACCCTTGCGGTGCCCGGCTCCGATGGGGCCACGCACCGCTGGCACGTCCTCGACACCGGCGCACCGGGGGCCGGCGACAGCGGCTCGCCGACGATCGTGTGCGTGCACGGCAACCCCACGTGGGGCGCGCTGTGGCGCACGGTGCTGCACCGCCTGGCACCGCGCCACCGGGTGATCGCCGTCGACCAGTTGGGCATGGGTTACTCGTCGCGTCCCGGCCTGCGGCGCTACGCGCAGCGGGTCGACGACCTCGGCGACGTCATCGACGCGCTTGGCGTCGCCGGGCCCGTCGTGGTGGTGGGCCACGACTGGGGCGGTGCCGTATCGATGGGCTGGGCCGTCTCGTCGCGTGCCGCGCATCGGCTTGCCGGCCTGGTGCTGTGCAACACCGGTATCGCCGTACCCGCCGGACGCAAGGCGCCGTGGCTCATCCGAGTGGCAGCGAGCGGGCCGGTCACATCGTTGGTGGGCCACCGCACGCGCACGTTCGTGGAGGGCACGTTCGCGCTGTCGACCACGCACCTCGACGCCGCTACCCGCGCCGCGCTGCGGGCGCCGTACCGGCACGCCGGGTCGCGGGCCGCGATCGCCGAGTTCGTCGACGATGTGCCGTTCACGCCGAGTCATCCCTCGGCTGTTGCGCTGGCCGCCGTGGCCGAGAAGCTGCCGGGCCTGACGGTGCCGGTGCTGCTCGCCTGGGGCGCCACCGACCCGGTGTTCGACGACGACTTCGCCCACGACCTGGCGGCCCGTCTGCCCCACGCGGATCTGCACCGCTTCGCGCGGAGCGGCCACCTCAGCCCGGTCGAGCACACCGCCGATGTGGCGGGCGTGATCGACACCTGGCTCACCGAACGGCTGCCCGCTGACCGGCCCGCCGCACCCGCCACAACCCTCACCTCCGGCGGCTACGTGCCCACCTGGGCCGCGCTCGCGGCGCGCGCCGACGACCCCACTGTGGCCTACACCGACGGGGCCACCGGCGTCACCATCACCTTCGCTGCGCTGCACACGCGGGTGATGGGCATCGCCCGCGGCCTGGCCGAGCGCGGTGTGCAACCGGGCGACCGCATCGCGCTGCTCACCCCACCCGGGCCCGATCTGCTCGCTGCGGTGTACGGCTGCTGGCGTGCGGGCGCAGTCACCGTCATCGCCGATCGCGGCCTGGGCCTGCGTGGGCTGGGCGGCGCCGTGCGGGCGGCACGGGTGCAGTGGGTGATCGGGCCACGCCAGGCGCTGGCCGCTGCACGGGCGATGCGCTGGGCACCCGGGGCGCGGCTCATCTGCGTGGGCGAGCGGGCCACGATGGGCGCCGAGTGCACGCTCGACGACCTCGCCGCCTCCACCGCCGCACTGCCCGCCGAGCCGGGCGAGCGCGACCCGGCTGCGGTGCTGTACACGTCGGGCGCAACCGGCCCGGCGAAGGGCGTGCGCTACCGGCACGGGCAGTTAGCCGCGCAGCGCGACGCACTGGGCCGCGCCTACGGCATCACCGCCACCGACCGACTGGTGGCGGCCTTCGCCCCGTTCGCGCTGTACGGGCCAGCGCTGGGCATCACGTCGTGCATCCCCGACGTCGACGTCACCACCCCGGGCGCCC
>JBAXSU010000069.1:0-15849 GCA_037130535.1 Actinomycetota bacterium | reverse complement strand
AACTCACCGCCGGCCATGTTGCACCCCGCACCGATGACTGGGCCGACACCCGGGCCGACACCGGGGCCGACATCCTGCTCGACGCCGACCTCGCCATTCTCGGGGCGGAACCAGCCGACTACCGGGCCTACGTCACCGGGGTGCGGGCCGAGTACGCGCACGTCGACGACGACGCCTGGCGGGTGGGGCGCGCAGCGGTGCTGCGCAGCTTCCTCGACCGGCCGGTCATCTACCGCACCGCCGTCATGCAGGCGGCCCGCGAACGGCGCGCCCGGGCAAACCTCAGCGCTGAACTGGCCGATCTGCAACGCACCGAGCCCCAGTAGTTGTCGGCGGGGCCGCCAGGCGCGACCCGGCCCAGCGGAACCGTACGTCAGTGGCGACAGCCGCAGGCCGAGCCGCAGCCGCCGCCCTGGGGTGCAGCCGAGGTGGCACCGCCCGTGCCAGCCGTGCCGCCCACGCTGGCGAACACCGACAACAGACGTACCGAGTCGGTGTGACCCGACGGGCAGGCGGCCGGGTCGTTCGACTCGCTCATCGCGCGACGCATCTCGAACGATTCGTCGCAGGTGCGGCATCGGTACTCGTACAGCGGCATCGCTGCGAGTGTAGAGCGCCGAAGTGGTTGACTGTTCGTCGTGACCGAGATCGCCACGATGCCCAAACCCACGATCACGGAACAGACCGAGCTCGATCCCGAGACGGGCGAACCCACGATGGCCCACATCGTGAAGACCAAGCCGGGCGAGAACGCTGCTGCCAAGGTGCTCGAGGCCCGCATCTACGGCACCCCCCTCGAAGCGCTGTGCGGCCATGTGTGGGTGCCGTCGCGCGATCCGAAGCAACTGCCGCTGTGCGACAAGTGCAAGGCGATCTACGAGATGTACCGTTCGTTCAACGACGGGCTGAACGAGCGCCCGGACGAATGACGTCGGCCGCCACCGCGGCAAGGGGGACCCCATGATCATCATCGCCGGCACCATCACCATCGCCCCCGAGCGGCGCGCTGGTTGCCTCGAGGCCTCGATGCCGCTGCAGCAGGCCACCCGCACCGACGAGCCCGGTTGCCTGGCCTACGTGTTCAGTGCCGACCCCTGCGAGCCTGGTCACATCTCGGTGTACGAACTGTGGGCCGACGCACCCACGTTGGAAGCCCACTTCCTGCACCCGAACTACATCAACATGCGCACGATGTTCGGCGAACACGGCATCACCGGCGCCGACGTGAAGAAGTACCGCGTCGATGCCTCGGCGCCGGTGTACAACGCCCAGCGCATCGCCACCACCTCGTTCGACTGACCCGCGGCACACGCCCATGACCGGCACCGACATGACCGGCACCGGTGCCCTGCGGATCCGTGAGGCCACCCGCGCCGTGGTGCTCGCCCCCGACCGGCAGGTGCTGCTGGTGCGCTTCGAGTTTCCCCAGGCCAGCCGGTGGGCGCTGCCCGGCGGAGGTATCGACCCTGGCGAGACGCCCATCGTCGCCCTGCGTCGCGAGCTTGCCGAAGAGGTGGGCCTGCATGACCCGCCGATCGGGCCGCACCTGTGGAATCGTCTCCACATCGTGCCGTTCCTCAACGGCCTGTACGACGGCCAACGCGAGCAGATCCACCTCGTCACCGTCGACCACGCCTTCGAGCCACGCCCAGCGCTCGACTGGCAACAACTGAACGCCGAGTACGTGTTCGAGCTGCGCTGGTGGCGCATCGACGACATCGTCGCTGCCGACCACCTCACGTTCGCCCCTGCCGAGCTCGGCCGACTGCTCGACCATCTGCATCAGCACGGCCCACCCGCCGAGCCCGTCGACATCGGCGTCTGAAAAGCACCGGGCTGCGACAGGCCCGGACAGTAGGGTCGCCATCCGTGCCCGACGCCTCGACGATCCTCGCCTTCGCCGGCGCGTCGTTCCTGCTGCTCATCATCCCGGGGCCGGCGGTGCTGTACATCCTCAACCGCAGCGTCAGCGACGGCCGCACCGTGGGCCTGGCTGCAGTAGCTGGTCTGGAACTCGGCAACCTCGTGCACGCCATCGCCGCGGCGGCCGGCTTGTCGGCGGTGCTGGCCACCTCGGCCACGGCGTTCAACGCGGTGAAATGGCTGGGTGCCCTGTACCTCATCGCCGTCGGGGTACGCACACTGTTGCGCAAGCCCGACCCGATGGATGCCGACCGGACCACCACCTCACCCAGCAAGTCGTTCAGCCAGGGCATCGTCGTGAACGTGCTGAACCCGAAGGTGGCGCTGTTCTTCCTGTCGTTCCTGCCGCAGTTCATCGACCCCGCCAAGGGCAGCGCCGGCCTGCAGGCGCTGGTGCTCGGCTTGGTGTTCGTACTCATCGGCTGCATCACCGACAGCGCCTACTCGCTGCTCGCCAGCAGCCTGCGCACGGTGCTGCTGCGCGGCAAGGCGCTGCCGTTCGTGCAGCGCTACGTGGCGGGAACGGTGTTCATCGGCCTCGGGTTGGTGGCCACCACAGCCAGCGTGCACCGGACCTCGTCGACATGACCGACGGCCCCACGATGCGCCCACGCGACTGGGTGCTGCTGTGTCTGCCCGGCCTGCTGTGGGGCACATCGTTCTTCTTCATCGCGGAGGGGCTCGAAGCCTTCCCCGCTGCGCTGATCACCCCCATGCGCGTAGCTGTCGGCTTCGGTGTGCTGGCCCTGTTCCCGGCCTCGCGCCGATCCATCCCGCGCAGCGATTTGCCGAAGATCGCCCTGCTCGGCGTGGTGTGGATGGCCTACCCGCTGACGATGTTCCCCTACGCCGAACAGCACGTGTCGTCGAGCGTCACCGGCATGTTGAACGGAGCCACGCCGCTGTTCGTGGCCGCCGTGGCATCGGTCATCGCCCGCCGCCTGCCGCCGCGTCGACAGATGCTCGGCCTGTTCGTGGGCAGCCTGGGTGTGGTGCTGATCGCCCTGCCCACCCTGGGCGAGGGCAAGTCGAGCGCATTCGGCGTGGCCCAGATCATCTCGGCACTGATGTGCTACGGCCTGGCGTTGAACATCGCCGTGCCGCTCCAGCAGCGACACGGCGCCCTGCCGGTGCTGTGGCGCACGCAGGCTGTGGCACTGGTGCTCACTGCGCCCCTCGGCCTGGTCCACCTCGACGAGGTCGAGTTCGCCTGGGGGCCGTTCCTCGCCATCGTCGCCCTGGGGGTGCTCGGCACCTCGTTCGCCTATGTGATCGCCGCCACCAATGCGGGGCGGCTGGGCAGCACCCGCGCCTCGGTCACCACCTACATCATCCCGGTGGTGTCGCTGGCCCTGGGTGCCCTGGTGCGCAACGAGACAGTAGCGGTGCTGGCTGTGCTCGGCTGCGCGGTGGCACTGTTCGGCGCCTGGCTCGCCGGTCGTCGCGGCTGACCTGTTCGCTGGCCGCGTCGCCGGGCGACGGCGGGCGACGGCGGCCGTGGAGCCGACACGACGCTGACGCCGCGCGGCGTCGACTCCACGACACTGCCGAACCGAAGACATGGCACTCCGCCCGCTTCAGGGACCCTCATTCAAGCAGGTCGTTTCACACCCGTTCCAGGGTGGAACGAACGTTCAAGAAACTGACATGGACCCATTGCATGTCGCCATCGACATGCACGCCAAACCCGCCCGTCACCGGAAGTTGCGGCTGCCGGCACTGGCTGGAACAGGCAGCGGGACGATCTCTTCGGCCACCACGTTCACCACCCCTTCGCTGCGCTCGAGTCGGCCACGGATGAGCAGCGCTGCGGCATCGCGGGCCACGCGCCGGTAGCGCGTCCAGCACCCCTTCGACACCACCACGTTCACCAGTCCGGTCTCGTCCTCGAGGTTCATGAACGTGGTCCCCTGCGCGGTCATCGGCCGCTGGCGATGGGTGACCACCCCGGCGACAACCACTCGGCTGCGCGGTTCGCAGGTGGCCAGGTCGGTGGCGGTGGCCACCCCCAGCGCCGCCAACTGCTCGCGCAAGAAGCGGGTGGGGTGCCCGTCGGGCGACACTCCGGTGGCCCACAGATCGGCCACCGCCACCTCCACCGGGTCCATCCCGGGCAATCGAGGGGCGCGTTCGCCCAGCACGATGCCCTCCAATCGGTCGGGTCGCGACTGTACGGCCGCACCCACCCCCCACAGCGCCTCGCGGCGCTCGAGACCGAGGCTCTCGCCGAACACACCACCGGTGGCCATGGCCTCGAGTTGTTGCAACTGCAACGACGGCACCCGGCGCACGAGATCTTCCAGCGACGCATAGGGGCGACCGTCCTGGATGGTGGCCGCCAGATCGGCACCGACCCCGCGCACCGACCCCAGCCCCAGCCGCACCGCCACACCCCCCACCGAGTCGGGGCACGGTTCGAGTGTGGCGGTGGCGAGCGATGCATTCAGGTCGGGGGTGCGCACCACCACCCCGTGGCGCCGCGCGTCTTGAACCAGCGAGTGCGGGCTCCAGAACCCCATCGGCTGGGCGTTCAGCAACGCTGCGCAGAACGCCGCCGGCTCGTGGTACTTCAGCCAGGCCGAGGCGTAGACCAGGTACGAGAACGACACCGAGTGCGACTCGGGGAAGCCGTAGTTGGCGAACGCTGCCATCTTGACGAAGATCTCGTCGGCCACCTCACCGGTGATGCCCCGTTCGGCCATACCTGCGTAGAGACGTTCCTTCAGCCGCTGCATCCGGGCCTGACTGCGCTTCGAGCCCATCGCCTGACGCAACTGGTCGGCCTCACTGGGCGTGAACCCGGCCACGTCGATGGCCATCTGCATCAACTGCTCCTGGAACAGCGGCACCCCGAGGGTCTTGCCGAGGCTGTTCTCGAGCAGTGGGTGCAGATAGGTGACCGGCTCCTGGCCGTTGCGGCGACGGATGTACGGGTGCACCGACCCACCCTGGATGGGGCCGGGCCGGATGAGCGCCACCTCGACGACGAGGTCGTAGAACCGGCGCGGCTTGAGCCGCGGCAAGGTGGCCATCTGCGCCCGGCTCTCCACCTGGAACACACCCACCGAGTCGGCCCGGCACAACATCGCGTACACCTCGTCCTCCTGGGGGATGGTGGCGAGGTCGATCGAGTAACCGCGGTGTTCACGCACGAGGTCGACCGCGTAGTGCAGCGCGCTGAGCATGCCGAGGCCGAGCAGGTCGAACTTCACCAGTCCCACCGCCGCGCAGTCGTCTTTGTCCCACTGCAGCACGCTGCGCTGGTGCATGCGCGCCCACTCGACCGGGCACACCTCGATGATCGGCCGATCGCAGATGACCATGCCACCGGAGTGGATGCCGAGATGGCGCGGCGCATCTTCCACTTCGGCGGCCAACTCGAGCACCGTGGTAGGGATGTCGTGCTGGCCCTGCTGCACAGTGGCGGCCACCGCCCCCCAGGCGTCCATCTGCTTGCTCCAGGCGTCTTGCTGGCCCGGGGCGAACCCGAGGGCGCGGGCCATGTCGCGCACCGACGACCGCGCCCGGTAGGTGATGACGTTGGCCACCTGGGCGGTGTGGTGGCGGCCGTAGCGCTGGTACACGTACTGGATGACCTCTTCGCGCCGGTCGCTCTCGATGTCGAGGTCGATGTCGGGTGGGCCGTCGCGTTCGGGCGACAGGAACCGTTCGAACAGCAGCCCCAGCGATACGGCATCGGCCTTGGTGATGCCGAGCGCGTAGCAGACCGCGCTGTTGGCCGCGCTGCCCCGACCCTGGCAGTAGATGTCGGCCCGGCCGCAGAACGCGACGATGTCCCACACGACCAAGAAGTAGCCGGCGAACCCGAGGCCCTCGATGACCGCCAGTTCGTGGTCGATGGTGCGCCACGCCCGTGCTCGCAGCGACAGGTCTTCACCACCCTGGGGTCGCTCGCCGTAGCGGTGCCGGGCCCCGGCCTCGGTCAACTGGCGCAGGTAGGCCATCTCGCTGAGCGGTTGGCCGTCGGGTCCGGGCGGACACGGGAACGGTGGCAGCTTCGGTGCCACCAGCGCCAGATCGAACGCCGCCGCCCGCCCGATGGCCGCCGCCTGTTCGACCACCCCCGGATAGCGGGCGAACCGGCGCGCCTGTTCGGCACCGCTGCGCAGATGCGCGCCGGCCGAGGCGGGCAGCCACGGGTCGAGGTCGTCGAGGCTGCGCCGGGCGCGTACGGCGGCCACCGCGGTGGCGAGGCGCCGCTGGGCGGGGGTGGCGTAGTGCACGTTGTTGGTGGCCACACAGGCCAGGTCGAAGCGGGCCGCCAGTTCGGCCAGGCCGTCGTTGCGCGCCGAGTCGAGCGGATGGCCGTGGTCCCACAGTTCGACCGCCACCCGGTCGCGGCCGAACGCGTCGATCAGTCGGCCCAGTTCGCGCGCCGCTGCCCGCGGCCCGTCGCGCACCAGCGCCGCGGGCACAGCACCCTTGCGGCAACCGGTGAGCACCCACCAGTGCCCGGCCCCGGTGGCAGCGAGATCGGCCAGGGTGAACTGCGCCGCACCCTTCTCGCCCGCCAGGTGGCCGAGGCTCAGCGCACGGGCCAGCCGGGCGTAGCCGGTGAGACCGTCGGCCAGTACGACGAGGTGCTGGCCGGGGGGGTCGGGGGCATGCGGGTCGAGGTCGGGGCCGATGACGCGCTGCTGATGCTGGGTGTCGGCCTCGCTGCGGGCCACCGGGGCATCGCCCGCCGCCAGGGTGATCTCGGTGCCGAACACGGTGGGCAAGCCCAACGCCCGGGCGGCCTCGGCGAAGCGCACCACCCCGTACAGGCCGTCGTGATCGGTGAGGGCGAGCGCCTCGAGCCCGAGGCGGTCGGCCTCCTCGACCAGTTGCTCGGGGTGCGAGGCGCCGTCGAGGAACGAGAAGTTCGAGTGGCAGTGCAGTTCGGCGTAGGGCACGCTGCCGTGCCGACGGCCGGCCATCGGCGGCGGCTCGTAGGGTTGCCGTTTACGACCCAGCGCCGGCCCGTCGCCCCCGGCGTTCCAGGCCACCGACCCCGGGGCACGCCCGTCGCGGGCGCGACCCGACAGCAGCGCCTCGATGTCGCTCCACGGCAGATCGGGGTTGGTGAAGCCCATCCACCGACCATATCGAACACCTGTTCGATCGGCAAGAGGCCTGGTTCGGCAGCGTCAGGCCGTTCCGGGGTGGCGGTAGCGCACGTCGGGCGCTCGCTCCTCGTTGCCGTGCCCGTCGGTGGAGTCGACGGCGACGAAGCCCTCACGCTCGTAGAACCGGCGCGCCCCGGCGTTCACGACGAACGTCCACAGGTCGAGCCCACCCGGGCAGCGTTCGACGGCACGCTCGATCATCCGGTGGCCGAGGCCGCGCCCCATCCACGCCGGGTCGAGGTACAGCTGCTCGATCCACCCCGAGCCACCACGCCCGGGTTCCAGCACCATCAGCCCCACCACCAACCCGTCCACCTCGGCCACGGTGACATCGGCATGACCGATCACCTCGTCGGCCATCCAGCGCCGCACCTCCGACTCGTCGTGGATGCACGGCACCTCGGGGATGCCGAACTCGCGCGACCGCAGGTACACGAGGGCGCAGTCGCCGGCGTCGTTGGTACGCGCCGCACGCAGCACCGCCTCGCCGGGCTGCAGGACGCGCAGGATGCCGGCCAGGCCTGCATCGGCCAGGCGGATGGCACGATGCCACGGGAACCAGTCGACCTCCTGGCTCTCACCCGCGGGCGGCGCCGGGCGCATCGACGGCGCGTGCAGCACATAGCGCACGTCGAGATGGGTGTGGCCACGCGGCCCCGGGTGCACGTCGACGTGCACCACCTGCGGCTCACCCTCGGACTCGGGGAACTCGACCGGGAGGCCGGTCTCTTCGATGGCCTCGCGGCGGGCCGCCTCCCACGGTGTCTCACCCGGGTCGATGTGGCCCCCGGGCTGCAGCCACAGCCCGAGCCGCTTGTGCTTGTGCAGCACCACCCCGCGGTCGCCCACCACGATGGCCGAGGCGGTGACGTGCACGGGCCCGCCCGCCTCGTCGAAGGGGCGGTCGAGGGTGGGCACCACGTCGGCGAACCGCTGCAGCGACCACCGCTCGCGAGCGTCGACCGCGCGTCGTATCGCGAGATGGTCGAGCAGTTCAGCGGCGGGAACAGGCACCTCGCCACGCTACGCCGTCGGCCACAGATGTCCCGTTCTCCGGATTCGTCGAAAAGACCTCTTTAGGGAGACGGAGTCTTGCCGATACCCCCTGTGACCAAGCGTGTGGCGGCATTGCAAGGACGCAACTATCGGCCCCTACCAGGCGGAGAAACAAGGATGGAACCAGACGCTCAGCTCGCCCCTCGGGTACTGCTCGCCGTGAACGATGCGCTCCTGCGGCGCATCGCCAGCGTGACGCTGCGGGAACGAGGCTTCTCGGTCAGCGCCACGACCGAGGGTTCGGCGGCGCTCATGCTCGCCGAATCGTTCAACCCCGACGTGATCCTCGTCGATCTCGAGATGCCGGCACCCCACGGGGGTTCGGTGTTCGACATCGTGCGGAGCAAGTCGGAGGCGTACCTCATCGCCATCGCACCTGCCGCGGCCGACACAGTACGGATCCGTGCGCTGCGCGCCGGCGCCGACGACGTCGTCTCGGTGCCGGTGAGCCCGGAGGAGTTGGCAGCACGGTGCCAGGCGCTGCTGCGCCGGCCTCGCAACCTGCACACCCGCTGGGACCCGATGGCCGCGTCGGTGATCGCACTCGGCCCGCTCAGCGTCGACGTGGGCCGCAAGGAGATCCAGGTGCACGGCCAGGACGTGCCCGTCACCCGCATCGAGTTCGCCCTGTTCGAACAACTGTGCCGCCACCCTGCAGAGGTGCGTTCACGCATCCAACTGCTCGAAGAGGTGTGGGGCCCCAACTGGGTGGGCGACACCCATGTCGTCGACGTGCACCTGTCGAACCTGCGGCGCAAGCTGCAGCGACTGGCGCCCGACCTGCGCTTCATCCACACCGTGCGCGGTGTGGGCTTCCGCCTCAGCACCGATCTGCTCCGCTCCGGCGGCGCGGCAGACAGTGACGAGCGCGACCTGATCCCGGCCTAGGCCGAGACGCATACCCGACTCCGGTCGGTTCCGATCCGCTTCGAACCGGTACACGCAGCTGCCAGCGTGTGCCGGTTCGTCGCGTCTCAGCCGTACTCGGCGACGAGCCACCACTGCTGCCGTTCGACCGTGGCCAGATAGGCCCGTCCCGACGACGTGAGCAGCTGGAACCGGGCCAGGCGCCGGTGACCACGTGGATCCCACCAGCGCTCGTCGAGTGGCCAGGGCCCCGCCCAGGCGACGATGGGCTCGGCCTGCACTCGGGCCGGTTCGCCGGTGAGCAACCCGCGGGCGCTCACCCCCACGGCACGGCCCGCGCTGTCGAGCACCTCCACCGGCACCGGTTCGGGATACAGCACGGCCGGGGTGGGAGCCGGCAGCGCACCACTCCACGGCAACGCATCACTCCGCGGTGCCGACGCTGCCGACGGTGCGCCACCCAGCGACGCCGGCACCCAGCGGTACTGGTCGGCGGGCATCCGGCCCCCGCGCCACTCGGCCACCACCACCTGCTCGTCGCCCACCAGACCGGCCAGCCGCGCCACGGCCCGCTGCGCCCAGTCGTCGGCCTGGCTGCGCCCGCCCCACAACCCCGCCTGCGCCCCCTCGTCGGCCCGCACCACGACGGGTTCGAGACACAGCAGCACCACCCCGGCAGCCGACGCGTCGTCGAGGCGCCGCGACCAACCGTCGAGTTGCCAGCGGATGCGCTCGAGTACTGCCGCCACCCCCAGGCCGGCCGGACGCGACCACACCCGTTCGCTGCGTTCGCCCCGGTCGGTGGCGATGGTGACTGCGAGGTGGGTGCACACCCGGCCATCGGCAGCGAGCACCTCGAACAGCGGCTCGGCCAACGACCGAGCGGCGAACACCACGGCGTCGAGGTGTTCGACCGGTGGCTCGAACGGCTGCTCGACCGCCAGCCCCGGAGGGGGTTCGACCGCGCCGAGCGGACGGTCGTCGACCCCCGCTGCCATGCTGCGGGCCTGGGCGCCCAGCGGCCCGAAGCGGGCGAGCAGATCGGACTCGTCGAGCCCGGCCACATCGCCCAGGCGGGTGAGGCCGAGGCGATGGAACAGCTCGACCGCAGCGCGGTCGAGGCCGCCCACATCGACCAGCAGCCCCACCGGCAGATCGGCCAGCAGCGCCCCCGACCCGCCGGGGGGCACCACCTCGGGCCTGCCCGCCCGTGCGGCGAGCCGGGCGGCCACCCCGGCGGCGAACCGCCCGTCGGCCACCCCCACTCCTACACGACCGATGGCCGCCAGCGATGGGCCGAGCACGGCGGCGACCCGTTCGACCACCAGCGCCGCCATGGCTGCATCGCCGCCGAAGTATCGCGACGGGCCCCGCGCTGCGAACGTGAGCGTGCCCGGCACGGTGAGCTCGAGCCGGGGCACCATCTCGGCCACGGCGTCGACCACCCGGTGAAAGGCACGCGCCTCGGCCGAGGCGTCGTGCACCGCCAAACGCACCGAGGGGCAGCGCGCCTGAGCATCGCGCCGGCGCTGGCCGACCCGCACCCCGGCGTCGGCAGCAGCGCTGGAGCGGGCGATGACCCGGTTGGCATGGAGCACGGCCACTGCCTCGTCGGCCCGGCAGCCAACGGCCACCACCGGCCACTGCGGACAGATGAGCACGGCCAGGCGCGACACGGCTCAGCCCGCCTGCCGGTGCAGCGGCACGGCAGCTGCACCGGCAGGCTCGACCGCGCCCGACGGGCCGGGGAACCACAGGGTGTCGTGCCGCTCGCGAGGCAGGCGTCGACCGCTGAGGTGGAGCGCGACCCGGCGGGTGCGCAACACGCCGTGCCCGATGCCGAGGCCGTGCCAGTCGGCCCGGCCCGCCACCTGCAGGTCGGGAGCGAACGAACCGGTGCCGCCCACCAGTACGAGCACGGCACCGCGCGCCTGCACCCGTGCCTGCACCCGACGGGCCGTCGCCGGCTGGATGTGCCTGACCGCCCCCAGCACCACCACATCGAAGCCGTCGATCGCGGCGGCGAGCACCTGTGCCCACGTCGATTCGTCGAACCCGGCCGAACCCGGTTCGCGCACCACGACCACCCGCTCGAGTGCCACACCGGTCTCGGCTGCGGCACCCGGCCCGAACGTGGGCAGACCGACAACACACCCCCACGAACCGGCCTGCACCGGCCCGGCCAGCAGCAGCGCCGCCGCCGACGAAGCAGCCGCACCGACACAGGCCACCGTCGAGCCGCGGACGAGGCCCTGAGGGAACACCCCGCCGAGGGCCGGGTGCACCGGCACGGTGCGTTCGGCGGCCGGCGCAGCGGAGGTCAATCGCGGTAACAACTCGGCCAGCCGGGCACGGGCAGACGGGGATGCAGACGGGGATGTGGATCGGGCGACAGCTGCCATACCCCCACTGTATCGAACGGGTGTTCGATCGTTTCAGGGCCGGTCAGCCGGCCATGCCGTCCCGATCGCCATCGGCCAACAGTCGCTGTTCGATGAGCGCCACGAACTCGTCGGCCGAGGTGGCCAGCGCATCGGCGCCGAGCGCCCGCGCCTGATCGGCGTCGCGCACGGCGAGACCACCCACCACCAGCAGCACATCGGGCGCCGTCTGACGAATTGTCTCGAGTGCTGCCTGGGCGGGCACCAGGCCGGTCGGCGTGGTGACCGAGATACCGATGGCCGCCACATCGGGCGTGGTGAGCAACGCATGGAGGAACGATGCCGCCGGCACATCGGCGCCCAGGTCGCACACCTCCCAGCCACGCAGCCGCACCATGTCGGACATCATCGACACCGGCAGCGAATGCCGTTCACCGGCGGGCGCACCCAGCACCACCGAGCCGCGGGTGCGGCCCCGGCGTACGAACCGCGGACCGAGACGGCCGATCAGCCGGATCACGATGCCGGTGGCCCGGTGCTCGACTGCGATGTCGAGTTGACCGCTCGCCCACCGGGCACCGATCGCCGCCATGGCCGGCGCGACCACATCGAGGTACACCGCATCCAGATCGGAGCCACCGGCGAGAGCGTTCTCGATCACACCCCACGCACCGGGTGCATCGCCCACCAGCAGACGCGACTCCAGCCGTTCGGCCCACGGTGCCCGACGCCGACCGCCGCCCACGGGTGCCTCGGCTGCTGCTGCGGCACCCGCCCGGAACGCTTCGAGATCGGAGCACAGCACCTTCCAGGTGCCACCCTCTTTCTCAGCCACCAACTGCCCCAACCGCACATAGCGGTAGGCCGTCATGTAGTGCACGCCCAGCTCCGCCGCTGCCTCGTGGAGCGTCAGCGCGTCGTCGGCCATGCGTGTCACCGTACGGGGGGACACCCAGCACTGCCCACTCCTGCGCCAACTCCGCGTGTGACAGGCGACGCAGGGCAGTGCCTGCACCGGTGGTTCAGTCGGCCGCCTTGGCCTTCCAGCGCTCCATGGCGGCGCGGCTGCGCTCGATGAGCAGCGCCGGCACGCGGCGCTCGTACTCCGAGCCGCCACCCGCTGCCTCACCACCCGCCGACGCCACTGCCGCAGCAGGTTCCTCGACAGCTTCGAACGTTGGCACCATACCGGGCAGCCAGTACTGGTACAGCGACCCCACCACCTCGTCGAGGCCCGCATCGTCGAAGCCGCGGCTGAGGTTGACGGTGATCTGATTGCTGTACACGTGCACGCTCTCGACGTGCCCGGTGCCGAGCAGACGCCGGGCCAGTTCGGCAGCGGGGCGCGGCCCCACGGCGTCGTCGACCGACGAGAACTGCTCGTGGCCCTGACCCGTGAGTGAACGGTTCGTCTCGAACCGAACCACACCGGGAACCGAGCTCGGCTTGCGCATCACGCTGACCATCTGACCCATGGGCCAGACGTTACCGCACGTGTCGCTCACCACATCGGGTCGCCCACTAGGTTCAGCACCAGAACGCTGCACACTGGCAAGGAGCAACCGATGGCCGACATCACCCTCGAAGTCTTCGAGAAGGAAGCCCGCGACTTCCTCGACGCCAATGCCACCCGCAAAGAGGTCGAGCAGCAGTTCGTGTGGGGCCAGGGCTCCGACAAGGTGGCGGTGTTCGAGGAGAAGGACCGCGCCACCGAACTCGCCGACCTCCGCCGGGCCTGCGAGTGGCGGGCGACGAAGTTCGACGCCGGCTTCGGCTGGATCAGCGGCCCCGCCCGGTTCGGTGGGCGCGAACTTCCGAACCCCTACGAGCGCCTCTGGAACAGCCTCGAGGCGCAGTACCAGGTGCCCAACCAGGGTGCGTTCACCATCGGCCTCGGCATGGTGGCGCCCACCATCCTCGCCCACGGCAGCGACGTGGCGAAAGACCTGTACCTGCAGCGGATGTACCGGGCCGAGCTCGTCGGATGCCAGCTGTTCAGCGAGCCCGGCGCCGGCAGCGACCTCGCCAGCCTGCAGACCAAGGCCGTACGCGACGGCGACGAATGGATCATCACCGGCCAGAAGGTGTGGACCACCGGCGCGCAGTTCAGCGACATCGGCGAGATCATCGCCCGCACCGATCCCGATCTGCCCAAGCACAAGGGCCTCACCGGCTTCATCGTCGACATGCGCGCGCCGGGCGTGGAGGTGCGCCCGTTGCGCCAGATGACCGGCGGCGCCAGTTTCAACGAGGTGTTCTTCACCGAGGTGCGAGTACGCGACGACCACCGACTCGGCGCCGTGAACAACGGCTGGAACGTGGCGCTCACCACGCTGATGAACGAGCGTGCCGCCATCGGTGCCGGCGGCGGCAGCGGCACCAACCTGTACACCCGGGTGATCGAGATGGTGCGCCACTTCGGCCTCGACACCGACCCCATCGTGCGCAACGACCTGGCAAACCTGCTCATCCACCAGCGCGTGTCGGGCTACAACAACCAGCGCGCGATGGACAAGATCAAGGCCGGCCAGATGCCCGGGCCCGAGATGAGCATCGCCAAACTCGCCGGCACCCTCAACTCGCAGCGCCTGGGTGCGTTCATCTCGACAGTGCTCGGGCCGAAGCTCGTCGCCGACTCGGGCGAGTGGGGCACCTACGCCTGGAGCCAGCTCATCCTCGGCGCGCCGGGCGGACGTATCGCCGGCGGCAGCGACGAAGTGATGCGCAACATCGTCGGCGAGCGCGTGCTCGGCCTGCCCAAGGACGCCGGCATCGACAGCACCTCACCGTTCAAGGACCTCAAGGTCGGCACGCAGAAGAGCTGAACACCAGGAAGGACATCATCGTCGGATTGCTCGCCCTCGCCGGGGTGTTCGCACAGGTGCAGGCCACCGACGACGTGCGCGCCAGTGTGCGCTCGACGTGGAAGACCGCTGCCACTCCCCCCGCCTGACGAACGCCCGCGGCTAGGGTCGCCCGTCGTGCAACAGCGTCGGGTCATCGTCGTCTTCGCGCTCGTCGTAGCGCTCAGCGCAGCGGGCTACGGCGTCATGTTCACCGTGCTCGACGAGATGCGCAGCGAGTACGGCATCGGCGAAGGCGCCCTCGGACTGGTTGTCGCCGTCGGGTTCTTCGCCTCGTTCCTCGCCCAGGTGCTCCTGGCCCCGTTCGCCGACCGGGGCTTCGCCCGCCGCCTGGTGCTGGTGGGCATGGCCCTCGAGATCGGCGGCATGCTCACCATGGCCTTCGGTCACACGGTGACGACCCTGGTGATGGCCCGGGCCGTCATGGGGATCGGTGCGGGCATGCTCGGCCCGGCCACGCGGCGCATCGTCATCCTCGCCGACCCAGAGCACCTCGGCACCAACATCGGGCGCCTGCTGACCGCTGATGTAGTGGGCTTCTCACTCGGCCCCGCTGTGTCGGTGATGCTGGTCGACCCGTTCGGCCTGGCCGCCCCCTTTCTCGCCATCGCGGCGATCACCGCGGTGTTCGTGCCATTCGTGCTGCGCCTCTCGGTGAACGAGACCACCGAACAGTCGGCCGAGCAGACCCACTTCGCGTTCGACCTGTTGCGCCACCGGCAGTACGTGGCGGCACTGTGCTTCGGTGCCACGGTGTTCTTGATGATCGGCACGTTCGACGTGATGTGGGTGCTGGTGCTCGACGACCTCGGTGCCGCCGACTGGATCGCCAACCTCGGCATCATCCTGTTCGCCGTACCCTTGGCGATCCTCGGTCCGTACGGCGGCCGCCTGGCGCAGCGTGTCGGGCCGTTCCGCACGGGCGCCATCGGCCTGCTGCTGGGTGCCGTGTTCATGGCCTCCTACGGTCAGTGGACGTCGGCGGGAATGATGCTGGCGGTGTCGCTGGTGCACGCGATCAACGACGGGTTCACCGTGTCGAGCGCCGGCGTTGCCGTGGCGATGGTGGCACCACCGAGTCGGCAGGCCGGAGCACAGGGACTGTTGGGCGGAGTACAGACCCTGACGGGCGGCATCTCGGCCATCGTCGCCGGTGCGCTGTACGAGAGCCACGGGCGCGGTGTTGCCTACGGCGTCACTGCAATCGTGATGGCGTTGCTGGTGGGCACCGCACTGGTGCTGGTGGGCAGGGACTGGACCCAGCGCCCCACCGCCCTCAGCGAGCCGTGACGAGGCCTCGTTCACCCGCCCACTGCGACAGGTCGCGACGGTCGATGGCGGCGGCGATGAGATCGGGGAACGCATCGGGGGTGCACGCGAACGCCGGCACCCCTGCCGAGGCGAGAGTGGTGGCAGCGACGTGGTCGTACGCCGGCGCACCTTCGTCGGACAGGGCCAGCAGCGCCACACAGCGCACCCCACTGCGCGCCATCGCGGCGAGGCGCGCCACGAAGTCGCCGCCGGGCGTGCCCTCGTAGAGGTCGCTGATCACCACCAGCACGGTGTCGTCGGGCCGGCTCACCCGCGTCTGACAGTAGGCCATCGCCCGGTTCAGGTCGGTGCCGCCGC
>JBAXSU010000068.1:0-15971 GCA_037130535.1 Actinomycetota bacterium | reverse complement strand
GGCAGCATCCTGCTGTGGCTCGGCGTGCTGGCCGGCTATCTGGCGATCATCATGTTCCGTTACCGCCGCCGGCTCGACGACCCACTGGTGGCGTGGGCGCTGGTGGTGTTGTTCGTCGTCACCGCCTTCTTCTTCCTGCTGGCCCTGGTGCCGGCCGATGCGTTCGAGCCGGGTGCGGTGGGCGTCACCGATGGCCCTGGCCCCAACCCGCTGCTGCAGAACCACATCCTGGTGCTGTTCCACCCGCCGCTGCTGTACCTCGGCTACGTGGGGTTCACCGTCCCATTCGCGTTCGCGATCGCTGCGCTGGTCACCGGCCGGGTGGGCGAGGGGTGGCTGGTCGAGACCCGGCGCTGGGCGCTGTTCTCGTGGGGATTCCTCAGCCTGGGCATCTTGCTCGGTGGGTGGTGGAGCTACGAGGTGCTCGGTTGGAGCGGCGTGTGGGCGTGGGACCCGGTCGAGAACGCCAGCTTCCTGCCGTGGCTCACCGGCACCGCGTACATCCACTCGGTGCTCGTGCAGGAACGGCGCGGCATGTTGCGGGTGTGGAACCTCAGCCTGCTCGTGGCCACGTTCGCGCTCACCATCCTCGGCACGTTCCTCACCCGCAGCGGGGTCATCAACAGCGTGCACGCCTTCGCCGACGGTGAGGTGGGGCCGTGGTTGCTCGCCTTCTTCGGCATCATCACCGTGGTGTCGCTGACGCTCATTGCCTGGCGTGGCGACCGCCTGCGTTCGCCGGGTGCCATCGACTCGCCGGTGTCGCGCGAGGGCGCCTTCTTGGCCAACAACGTTCTGTTCACGGTGTTCGCCTTCATCGTGTTGCTGGGCACGGTGTTCCCGCTCATCGTCGAGGCGCTGCAAGATCGCCAGATCGCCGTGGGTCAGCCGTTCTTCGACCGGATGACCATGCCCATCGGCCTGGTGCTGCTGTTCCTCATGGGTGTGGCTCCGGTGCTGCCGTGGCGCAAGGCCAGTGGCGAACTGCTGCGCGACCGGTTGTTCGTGCCGGCGTGGTGTGGCGTGGGCACGCTGGCGCTGGCCGTGGCAGTGGGCGCCGACCACTGGGCCTCGCTGGTGGCCTTTGCGCTGGGTGGCTTCGCTGCCGGCGCCGCGTTGCGCCAGTTGGTGCTGGCCACCCGCCGCCAGGGCTGGCGCGGCCTCGTGGGTCGAGCCAACGGCGGCATGGTGGTGCACCTCGGTGTCATCCTCATCGCCGTCGCCCTCGCCGCGTCGAACGGCTATACCCGCGTGGGCGAGTTCACGCTCCGGCAGGGTGAAGCAGTCGAATTCGCCGGCCACACGTTCGAGCTGCGCGAGGTCACGGCGTTCACCACGTCGCGATCGCGCGGCGTGAAGGCGCAGGTCAGCATCGACGGCGGCCAGGCCTATGCGCCGGCCATCACCCGCTACACCAACATGGGTACCGACATCGGCACACCCAGTGTGAAGACCGGGCTGACGAAGGACATCTACCTCACGCTCGAGCAGTCGGCACCCGAGGGCGCCAGCGAGGCGCAGGTGAAGGTGTTCATCAAGCCGATGATCGTGTGGCTGTGGATCGGTGGCCTGCTGATGGCCGTCGGCACCGTGCTGGCAGCGTTCCCCGGCAACCGCCGCAAGCCCACCGCACCGGTGTCCGAACTGTTGCCCGAGGCTGACGTCGATACCGCTGAGGGTGCCCGTGTCTGATCGGCGCCGCCGCATCGCCCCGTTCATCGTGCTCGGTGTCGCCGTCGTGATCGCTGTGCTGTTCGTCATCTTGGCCCGGAGCGACACCAGCCGGAACGACTCGGTGTCGTCGTTCCTCATCGGCAAGCCGGCTCCGGCCGCCACCGGCACCACGCTCGATGGTGAACCGTTCGACCTCAGTCGCCGCAAGGGCAGCTGGGTGGTGCTCAACTTCTTCGATCCGACGTGTCGGCCGTGTGTGCACGAGCACCCCGAACTGGTCACCTTCCACGACGAGCAGCAGGTGCTCGCCGACGGCGCCGAGTTGTACACCGTCATCAACGATGGCAGCGACGCCGATGTGCAGGCGTTCTTCGACGACAACGGTGGCGACTGGCCGGTGGTGACAGATCCCACCGGCGCCATCTCGGTCGACTTCGGTGTGGCCCAGGTACCCGAGACGTGGATCGTCGACCCCAACGGAATCGTGCGTCAGCGCCTCGCCGGCGAGATCACGGCGACGTTCCTGTCGAGTTACCTCCAGCAACTGCGCGAGCAGGGGCTCTGATGGCATCGGTCGGCTGGAAGCGGTTCAAACAGCAGTGGCCCGGCTGGGTGCTGCTCGTCGCAGTGGTGGGCCTGCTGTTGGCGGTGGGTATCACGCACGACAGTGGGCCGCGCACACCCGAAGAGCGTGTGGAAGAGGTTTCCAAGCGCCTCGCCTGCCCCATCTGCGACGGTGAGAGCGTGTTCGAGTCGCGTAACAACGCATCGGCGACCATCCGCACCGAGATCAAGGCGCAGGTGGCTGCCGGCGAGCGCAGCAACGACGACATCATCTCCTTCATCGAGCAGCGCTACGGCGCACAGGTGCTGCTGGTGCCGCGTGCCTCCGGCTTCGACGCGTTGGTGTGGGCGCTGCCGGTGGCGGTGTTCGTGTGCGCGGTTGCGGGCCTGGTGGTGGCGTTCCGTCGTTGGCGGCGCGCCGCCGACACCGTGCCAACCGACGCCGACCGCGCCTTGGTCGACGCTGCGCTCCAGACTGATTCGCACAGAGCCGGCGAGCGCACGGCCGATTCGGCGAGGGATGGGGAGCGCGGGTGAACCCCGACGAGTTGGCGCTGCTCGAGGAGGAGCGCCGGTTCCTGTTGCGTTCGATCGACGACCTCGACCGCGAGCAGGCGGCGGGCGATGTCGACGACGCCGACTACGCGGCCGTGCGCGACGGTTACGTGGCCCGTGCCGCCGCCGTGCTGCGCCAGATCGAGGAGGGCACGGCCGCATTGCCTGCAGCCACGCCCGTGCGGTGGGGGCGCATCGCCGCCTGGACCGTCGGGGTGGTAGCCGTTGCAGTGCTCAGCGGCTGGCTGGTGGCGCGTTACTCGGGGCAGCGAGTGGCCGGCCAGACGATGACCGGGGGCCTCGCCGTCGATGAGGTGAGCGCCAAGTTGGCGCAAGCCCGGTCGCTGCTGGGCACCGATCCGGGTGGGGCCATCACCCTGTATCAAGAGGTGATCGCCCTCGAACCCGACAACCCCGAGGCGCGCACCTACACTGCATGGCTGCTGGCGCTCAGTGCAGGCAGCGTCAGCCCCGAGGCCGCAACGCTGGCGCTCGACCAGGCCACCGCCCTGTTCGAGGAGGTCACCACCGACACGCCAACCTACGCCGACGCGCACTGCCTGTACGCGGTCACTGCGGCCCGGTGGTACATCGAGCCCGACCTCGACCTGGCCAAGCAGCAGGGCGAGGCGTGCCTGGCCAACAACCCCCCCGGCGAGATGCGCGGCATGATCGAAGCGTTCGTCGGCAACCTCGGCTGACGCAGCTCGGCCCAGTCGGTTGGGCCCAGTCAGTCGGTCGGCAGCCACATCTCGGCCGCGACGATGTCGTCGCCGACCCGTTCGAGCGTCCACACCGACCCCTTGCGCCACTCGACCGGTCCGGCGAAGCGGCAGCCACGCCGTTCGAGCGCAGCCAATGTGTCGGGGATGACGTCGCCGTGACTGCACAGCACCGCGCCGTCGGGCAGGGTGGCCAGCAGGTGCAGCACCGGCTCGAACGGGTTGCCTTCCACCAGTGCTGGTTCGTCGACCACGTCGAGACCGACGAGCGCACCGAGCGGTTCGAGCGTCTGCCGGCACCGCACATATGTGCTCGAGCGCAGGACGGTGGGACGCAGCGGAGCCAGCCGGGCAGCGATGGCCTCGGCCTGACGCCAACCCTTCGGGGTGAGCGGGCGGATGCGATCGTCACCCTGCCACTCGGACCTGTTGCCCGCCTTGGCGTGGCGGACCAGATACAGGCTCATGCCTCGCGGGTGAGCCGCATGTGCCGGGCGCCCAGGGCGCGGATGACCATGATGAGCAGCACACTGGCGACCAGCGAGAGGATGGCGCCCGGGATGATGAAGTCGGCCTGGTCAGTGAACTGCTTGGCCAAGGTGGTGGCATCGTCGGCTGCGTTGGGATCGAAGTTGCTCATCACCGAGCCGACGGCCACGATGGAGGCGAGCTGACCCACCAGATTCGCCACGAACCAGGCGGTGACGAGCGGCGACACGGGGCGCTGTTTCCAGGTGGGGTCGCCGAAGCCGAGCTCGGGATCAGATGCCCGCCAGTGCTCGCGCAGCAGGAGGAACGGCAGGACGCCGAGCAGGCAGCTGAGGATCCAGACGAGGATCGTGAGTCCCGACTTCCAGGTGATGGGCGCCCGGCCGGCATTGGTGAGGTTGTTGGCGATGCGGTAGCTCCAGATCGACGACAGCACGATGCCGGCGATGCCCAGCGGGAAGGCGATGAACGAGAACTGCGAGAACGACTCGTAGGCGCTGTCGAACTCGCGCTGGGTGATGAGCCCGTCGAGGAAGCGCTGCGCATCGTTGGCGAACATGGCCTGCCAGAGAGCAGCCACCAGGCTCACCACCATGCTGGCCGCCAGGATGACGACGAGCGCAACGGTGAAGCGCTTCACCGGCTGGAACTGATGGGGCATCGCCGCACCCGGACCGCCGTACGAGATGTAACCGGGCGGTGGGGTGATGGTGGGCGGAGGTGGCGGAGGCGGCGGGTACGACGACGGCAACTCGGGCTCGCTCATGGCGGCTCACGTTATCGGCAGGCGTCGGGGGGCCTGCGCCGGCTCAGGTGATGCGCAGGCTGGGGCTGAAGATCTTCTTCGGCTTCAGTTCGACGGCGATGCGCCGGGCGATCTCCTGGAAGACCTGGGCGGCCTCGCTGTCGGGCAGCACAGCGGTGATGGGGCGGCCGTCGTCGCCGCCTTCGCGCAGCGCGGGCACCAACGGCAGTTTCCCGAGCAACGGCACACCGAGGTCGTCGGCCAGCAGCGCGCCGCCGCCCTCGCCGAAGATCTCGTAGTGCTTGCCGTCGTCGCCGGTGAACCAGCTCATGTTCTCGATGACCCCCTTCACGGGCAGCTTCACCTTCTCGGCCATGGCCGCCGACAGACGGGCCACCTCCTGCGCGGCAGGCTGCGGGGTGGTGACCACGTACACCTCGCCGCGCGGCAGGTACTGGCTGAGCGATAGGGCGATGTCGCCGGTGCCGGGGGGCATGTCGATGAGCAGGAAGTCGGGTTCGTCCCAGTACACGTCGGTGAGGAACTGCTCGAGCGCCTTGTGCAGCATGGGGCCGCGCCAGATGACCGCCTGGCCCTGGGGCACGAAGTAGCCCATCGAGATGCACCGCACACCCCACTGCTCGGGCGGGATCAGCATCTGGTCGATGACCACCGGGTCGCGGTCGGTGCCCAGCATGCGCGGCACCGAGTAGCCGTAGATGTCGGCGTCGACCACGCCCACCGAGTAGCCCTGTGAGGCCAGCGCCACGGCGAGGTTGACGGTGACCGAGCTCTTGCCCACGCCGCCCTTGCCCGACGAGATGAGCAACGGGCGGGTCTTCGAACCGGGCTGGCTGAACGGGATGGTGCGGCCCTCGGCGTGGCCGTGGGCCTGGCCCTGGCCGGCCGTGGCGCCCGGGTTTCCGTGCAGCTTCATGCGCAGTTCTTCACGTTCCTGGTCGGTCATCACGGTGAAGTCGAGCGCCACGTTGTTCACCCCGTCGAGCGCCGTGACGGCCGTGGTGACGCGGTTCTGGATCTCGTTGCGCAGCGGGCAACCGGCCACCGTGAGGGCTACGAGGACGCTGACCGTGTCGCCGTTGACGATGACGTTGCGCACCATGCCGAGGTCGACGATCGAGCGACGCAGTTCGGGATCTTCCACCGGGCGGAGCGCGTCGATGATCTGGTCGTGCGTGGGCATGGGGCGTCCTTGGTGGCTGCGGGGGAGGGCGGGGCGTGACCGGTCGGTCGAATTACCACTACCTGGATAGGTAGAATACCGGCGTGGCAGCCAAGCAGCCGAGCGCAGCCCCCGACACGGTTCGAGATCACGGGGCCGACCGAGATCATGGCGCGTTCTCGGCCACCGTCTCGGCCATCACCAGTGCCTTCGGCGACCCCACTCGGCGCAGCATCTACCTGTTCGCCCGGTCCACCGACCGTGGCGTCACGGCGGCGCAGGTGGCGGCGCAGTTCGGTCTGCACCCCAACGTCGCTCGTCACCACCTCGACCGCCTCGCGGCCGGTGGCTACCTCGAGGTGGCCGTCGAGCGTGCCGAGGGGTCGGGTGCCGGCCGACCGTCGAAGCACTATCGCGCTGCCAGCGAATCGTTGCCCGATGTGCCGGTGCGCAGCGACGACCTGGTGCTCACCCTGCTCGGTCGTGCCCTCGAACTGCTGCCCCGCGACCAGGCTGAAGCGATGGCCGAGGAGGTCGGCCGCACCTACGGAGCCACCATGGCCGCGGGCATCACCGGGCCCGATGTGGCGGCCGGCCAACGCTCGCTGCGCTCGGCCCTGCAGGCCGTCGCCGATGCGCTCACTGCGCACGGGTTCGCCGCCCACGCCGACCAGCGCAACAACCAGCTGCGCATCATCAACAACCACTGCCCGTTCGGCGACGTGGCCATCGAGCACCCGGTCATCTGCGCGGTCGACCGGGGCATGGTGAAGGGGATGCTCGAGGCGCTGTACAGCGGCGACACCGAGCCGTCGTTGCAGCAGTCGCTGCCCCAGGGCGACACCTTCTGCGCCACCACCGTCTGACCGACTACCGTTCGCTGCGTTGCGCCCACAGCGTCGTGGGCGCACGTTCGAAAGGGGAGCAGTGATGCCGCAGCAGGTGCGTGGAGTCGTGGCCCGGGGCAAGGGCCAGCCGGTGTCGATCGAGACCATCGTGGTGCCCGATCCGGGCCCGGGCGAGGCCGTGGTGAAGATCCAGGCCTGCGGGGTGTGCCACACCGACCTCCACTACCGCGAGGGTGGTATCAACGACGACTTCCCGTTCCTGCTCGGTCACGAGGCTGCAGGCATCGTCGAGTCGGTGGGCGAGGGCGTCACCGGGGTGGCACCGGGCGACTACGTCATCCTCAACTGGCGCGCGGTGTGCGGCACGTGCCGCTCGTGTCTGCGCGGCCGCCCCTGGTACTGCTTCAGCACGTTCAACGCGAAGCAGAAGATGACCCTGCTCGACGGCACCGAACTGTCGCCGGCGCTGGGCATCGGTGCCTTCGTCGAAAAGACCCTCGTCGCCGCCGGTCAGTGCACCAAGGTCGACCCGAGCGCCCCTGCTGCCGCGGCGGGCCTGCTGGGGTGCGGCGTCATGGCGGGCATCGGCGCCGCCATCAACACCGGCAACGTGGGCCGTGGCGACTCGGTGGCGGTGTTCGGCTGCGGCGGTGTGGGCAACGCGGCCATCGCCGGCGCACGTCTGGCGGGCGCGCACACCATCATCGGCATCGACCTCGACGACCGCAAGCTCGAGTGGGCCACGCAGTTCGGTGCCACCCACACCGTGAACGCGTCGACCACCGATCCGGTCGAGTTCGTGAAGAGCGTCACCGGCGGCAACGGCGCCGACGTGTGCATCGAGGCAGTCGGCCATCCTGCCGTGTACCGCCAGGCCTTCGACGCCCGCGACCTGGCCGGCACCGTGGTGCTGGTCGGTGTGCCGCGGCCCGACATGACGCTCGAACTGCCGTACATCGAGGTGTTCGGCCGCGGCGGATCGTTGAAGAGCAGTTGGTACGGCGACTGCCTACCCAGTCGCGACTTCCCGATGCTCGTCGACCTCTACCTGCAGGGCCGCCTGCCGCTCGATGGCTTCGTCAGCGAGACCATCGGCCTCGACGATGTCGAGGAGGCGTTCCACAAGATGGAGCGCGGTGAGGTGCTCCGCTCCGTCGTCCTCCTCTGACCCCCCGTTCCCCTTGCGCGATGAGCAACCTGCGCGCCAGGTGCGCACACTGCTCATCGCGCTGCCCGGGTGGCCCGGCGTGATGAGCAACCTGCGCAGCTGGTGCGCACATCGCTCATCGCGGGGGTTGGGTCCGTAGACTGGGCCGATGGATCTGCGCATCGGTGTCACCCAATCTCCCCGCGAGCTGTCGATCGAACTGGCCGACGACACCGATGGCGACGCGTTGCAGCAGCAGGTCGAGGCCGCCCTGTCGGGTGCCGTCGACGTGCTGTGGGTGACCGACAAGAAGGGTCGCCGCACCGCGGTGTCGGCGGCGAAGATCGCCTACATCGAAATCGGCTCGGCCGACACGACGCGCAAGATCGGGTTCGGCGCCTGACACTGCTCGACCGCCGCCTGCTGTTCGTCACCGGCAAAGGCGGGGTCGGCAAGACCACCGCGGCTGCAGCGCTGGCCGAACTGGCCGCCAGCCTCGGCAAGCGCACCCTCGTGTGCGAGATGGATGCCAAGGGCAGCCTGTCGACCGCCTTCGATGTCGGCCCACTTGGCTTCGCTCCCACGCAGGTGGGCGAGCGGCTGTGGGCGATGCAGATGAACACCGAGGACTCGCTGCGCGAATACCTGCGGTTGTTCGTGCGCATCCCGCTGGTGGCCCGCATCGGCCCGCTGGCGCGAACGTTCGACTTCGTCGCCGACGCGGCGCCGGGGGTGAAAGAGATCCTGGCCGTCGGCAAACTGTGCTACGAGGTGCGCGAGCGGCACTACGACCTGGTGGTGGTCGACGCCGAGGCCAGCGGCCACATCGTCGCCCAGATCGCTGCACCCACGGTGATCCGCCAACTGGTGCAGGTGGGCCTGGTGCGCGACCAGACCGACTGGATGCTCGAGATCCTCGACGACGCCGCCTGCACCGGCTTGGTGGTGGTCACCACCCCGGAGGAGATGCCGGTGGTCGAGACGATCGAACTGATCGACCGGGTGCACCGCGAGACGAAGGTCGACGTGGCTGCGGTGGTGGCCAACCGGGTGCTGCCCGCCCTGTTCAGCGAGCGCGAACTCGAGGTGTTCGGTCGACTGCAGTCGCCTGCGGCACGCGCCGAGGTGGTGGCGCTGGGCGGCCGCGAGGCCACCACGGTGCTCGATGCGGCGGCCTTGAACGAGGCGCGCCGTCAGGTGGGTGCCGGCCACCTCGAGCGGCTGCGCCGCGCCCTCGATCCGCGCACACCGCTGTTGGCGGTGCCCGAACTGTTCACCCGGGCCACCGGTCGGCGGGTGGTCACGCTGATGGCAGAGGCCATCCACGACGAGGTCGCCTGATGGCCGGGTCGCGCACGCGCCGTCGGGTCGACCCACCTGGCCTCGAAGCCCTGCTGGCTTCGAAGGAGATGCTGGTGGTCTGCGGCAGCGGCGGCACCGGCAAGACGACGGTGTCGGCATCGTTGGGTGCCATCGCAGCGGTGCGACTGGGGGCGCGGGTGCTGGTGCTCACCGTCGATCCGGCGCGGCGCCTCGCCACCTCGCTCGGCCTCGATCCCGCCGGCATGGGTGGCCAGCCCACCCGCATCGAACCGGCGTTGCTCGCTGCAGCGGCTGCGCCTGGCTCGCTGCTCGATGTGCCGGTGGGTGGCCAGGGCGAACTCTGGGTCGCCATGCTCGACACCAAGGCGGGGTGGGACGAGTTGATCCGCCGCCATGCCCCCGACGACGATCTGCGCGACCGGGTGCTTGCCAACCCGCTGTACCAGAACATCACCGGCCGCTTCGTGCACAGCCACGACTACCTGGCGATGGAGCAGTTGCTCGACGTGCATGCGTCGGGTCGGTACGACCTGGTCATCATCGACACCCCGCCGTCGCGCAATGCGCTCGACCTGCTCGATGCTCCGGGGCGGATGAAGGAGTTCTTCGGCAGCCGTCTGTTGCGGTGGCTCACCGTGCCGTACCGCTCGCGGTTCTTCACCGCTGCGTCGAAGCCCTTCTACCAAGTTGCCGACCGGGTGCTCGGCTCGCGGTTCTTGCAGGACATCGCCGAGTTCTTCGTGCTCTTCCAGTCGATGGAGGCCGGGTTCGTGGCTCGTGCCGACGAGGTGGAGCGGTTGCTCATCGACCCGCGCACGGCCTTCGTGGTGGTGTCGACGCTCGAGGCCGCCCCGGCCTACGAGGCCCGGTATCTGGCCGATGAACTGCAGCGGCGCTCGATGAACCTGGGAGCGGTGGTGGTGAACCGGGCGTTGCCTGCCTCGCTGCGCCGCCCGGCCGCCGCCACCGCTGCTCGTCGGCTGCGGGCCGCCGCCGACGACCCGGCGCGCCTCGCGCCGCTGGCCGCTGCCGCTGCCGCCGATGCGGCGTCGGTGCGCACGGTGCTGGTGGAGGTGAGCGAGCGGTTCCACGATGTTGCGGTGGTGGCCAACCGCGAGGCCGAACGCCGCGCCGAACTCGAGGCGCTCGGAGCGATCACGGTGGTGGCGCCCACTCTGGCCCACGACGTCGCCGATCTCGGTGGTCTCGTCGAACTGGGTGGGCACCTCCTCGCTGCGGGCTGAGGGGCACGGGCTGAGGGGCACGGGCTGAGGGGCACGGGCTGAGGGGTGGCACGTTCGGCACCGGGCGGTCTGGCACACTCGGCACCATGGCAACGCTCGCCGAGCTCGCGCGACAGCGCAGCGCGCTCTCCCCCGACCAGGTCGTCCACCTCCAGCAACTCGTCGCCGAGTGGGGGGTGTTGGCCGATCTGTCGTTCGGCGACCTGCTGCTGTACGTGCCCACCAGCAATGGCGACGGGAGTTGGCTGGTGCTCGCCCAGGTGCGGCCCTCGACGTCGCGCACCATCTATGTGGCCGATTATGTGGGCGAGTCGGCCGACTCGGCGCACGAGATGCTCGACCAGGTGTTGGCCACCGGTGAGGTGGCAGTGCGCGATCTGCTGTTCTCGGGTATGCCCACGCCCACCCGGGTGCGGGCCATCCCGGTGCGCTATCACGGCGAGGTCATCGCCGTGCTGGCCCGCGAGACCCGGGCCGACGAGGCCCGCGAGCCGGGCGAGCTCGAGCGCACCTATCTGGGCGTGTTCGACCGCTTCGCGGTGATGGTGGCCGAGGGCCAGTTCCCGAGCGAGGGTCCGCAGGAGGACTCGAGCGCCGCGCCGCGCATCGGCGACGGCACGATCCTGCTCGACGCCGACGCGCGGGTGCAGTACGCCTCACCGAACGCGATGAGCGTGTTCCACCGGGTGGGCATCACGGCCAACGCGCTGGGCTTGCGGCTCACCGAACTCGGCTTCAACGACAGTTCGGCCCGCCGGGCGCTCGAGTCGGGCCGGCCGGTCATCGAGGAGTTCGATCAGACCAACGAGATCACGTTGCTGAGCCGCTGCCTGCCCATCGTCGAGCACGGTGCAGTGACGGGCGGTCTGCTGCTGGTGCGCGATGTCACCGAGGTGCGCAAGCGCGACAAGTTGCTGCTGTCGAAAGACGCCACCATCCGCGAAGTGCACCACCGGGTGAAGAACAACCTGCAGACCATCTCGTCGCTGCTGCGTCTGCAGGCCCGCCGGCTCGAGTCGGCCGAGGCGAAGGCCGCCATCAACGAGTCGGTGCGCCGCATCCGCACGATCGCTGTCGTGCACGAGACGCTGTCGCGTGAGGCGGGCGAGGACGTGGCCTTCATCGACATCGTTCGGCCGCTGCTGCGCCTGTCGGAAGAGGGGCTGCAGTCGGCCGATCGACCGGTGCGCTTCACGGTGCACGGCGACGGCGGGCGCCTGCCCACCACGGTGGCCACGCCGCTGTCGGTGGTGCTGATCGAATTGCTGCAGAACGCCATCGACCACGGCTTCCCCGAAGGAAGTCAGGGCGGCGACGTGGTGGTGCACCTGGCCCGCACCCCGGGCACGTTGTCGATCACCGTGGTGAACGACGGCGTGGGCCTCGAGCCCGGGTTCGAGCTGAACCGGGCCACGGGCCTCGGGTTGTCGATCGTGCGCACGCTGGTGACCACCGAGCTCGGCGGCACCATCGCGATGCGTGCCGGCATGCACGGCGACTTCGACGCTGTCGGCATCGAGGGGGTGCGCGACGGCACCGGCACCGTCGTGCAGCTCACCGTGCCGATCAACTAAGAGCTGGTCAGCTGAACGGTTGAACAGGTCAGGCGAAGGCGCGCTGTCGGGCGGCGTTCAGCCGGCGGATGGAGCGCCGCTGCTCTTCGTCGAGACCGCCCCAGATGCCCGAGTCCTGGTTGGTGGCAATGGCGTAGTCGAGGCACTCGACCCGCACAGGGCACTCGTCGCACACTTCCTTGGCGCGAGCGATCTGCACCAACGCCTGACCCGTCGTGCCGACCGGGAAGAACAGGTCGGGATCGGTGCCGCGGCACACCGCAAGGCTTCGCCACGTGTAGTCGGCGTTCGCGAGGGCAAGGCTCGACGCAAGGATCGTCACGATGGAGGTCTCCGTCTCGGGGGGAAGGACCGATGGGCGCTGGGTCCGGGACCATCGGGACTGTGCGCCCCGATGCGTCACGTGCACGACACGCACCGTTCAGAAACGGTAGGTAACAATCCAGCCGCTGGCAAGGGTTCGCGGCCGATTTCTGAGCGATGATTCAGACTTCGGGTCATAGTTCGTACCGATGGGGGTATCTCTGAAATGACGCATGCACCGATGAGCAGGGGAATCGCGGTGATGGCGCACCGCGGCGCCTCGCGTGCGGAACGTGAGAACACCATCGAGGCGTTCGCCGCGGCTGGGCGGATGGGCGCCGACGCGGTGGAACTCGACGTCCGCCGCACCGCCGACGGGGCGCTCGTGGTGCACCACAATCCCCACCTCGACGATGGCCGCCTCATCACTGCGCTCGATCGGGAGGCGCTGCCCGAGCACGTGCCCGGTCTCGGCGAGGCGCTCGATGCCTGCGCCGGTATGTGGGTGAACGTCGAGATCAAGAACGACCCCGAAGAACCCGACTTCGACGCCGCCGACAGCATCGCCGACGCCACGATGGCGTTGCTGCTCGACCGCAACGAGCACGACCGCTGGCTCATCTCGTCGTTCCGTGTCGAGACCGTCGACCGCTGCCTCGCCGTCGCCGCCCAGCACGGGGCGCGCATCGCCACCGCCTGGCTCACCGCGGTGGTACCCGACGATGTGGTGCCGATGCTCGTCGCCAAAGGGCACGTCGCGCTGCACCCGTGGGTGGGCCTGCTCACCGCGGAGGTGATCGATCGCTGTCATGCCGCCGGAATCGCTGTGAACACCTGGACCTGCGACGACCCGGAGCGGATGGCGGAGCTGATCGGGTGGGGGATCGACGGCATCTGCACGAACGTGCCCGATGTGGCCCTCAGCGTGCTGGGGCGGGGCTCGGCCTGACCAGGCGCACAGCCTCGGGTACGTGCACGAAGTCGAGCGAGCGGGTTTCGCCCAGGTAGTCGCCGTCGACCTGGTAGGGGAATGGCGCCGCGCTGTGCACCTGCAGGCCCGCCAGGTCGGTCTGCACGGCCAGGTGGGCCGACGGCTGCACCCCGCCGCCGCGTAGCGCTCCGGCCAGCGAGCCGAGGATGGCGGTGGCCTGCATCGTGCGGAATGTGACCGCGACCAGGCCGCGGTCGAGGGTTGCTGCCGGCGACAGGTCGAGCGGCCGGTTGCCGAGGTAGGTGTAGGGGTTGGTGTTCAGCACCACGGTGAAGAACCCGTCGGGCACGGTGGCGTCGCCGGTGTCGACGGTGAAATGCGGTTGGCGCCGGTCGTAGCCCACCATCCACGTGCGCAGCGAGGCATAGATGAACAGTGGATGGCCCAGCCACCGCTTCAGCGAGGCGCGTCGTTCCACCTCGCGTACCACCGCCGCGTCGTACCCCACGCCGGTGTGGAAGCAGAAGAACCGCCCGTTCACCCGACCCAACCCGATCGGTTCGACGGTGCCCGCATCGAGTCCGACGACGAGTTGGCGCACGGCCACGACCGGATCGTTGGCCATGCCCAGCGTGCGGGCGAACACGTTGGTGGAACCGCCCGGCAGCACTCCGAGCGCAGTGTCGGTGCCGGCCACGCCGGTGGCCACCTCGTTCAGGGTGCCGTCGCCCCCGAACCCGATCACCACGTCGATCGAGCGGCGGGCTGCGTCCTGGGCGAAGCGGGTGGCGTGACCGCGACGGTTCGTCTCGACCACGTCGACCTGGTGGTTGCGGCTCAGTTCGCGGTGCACCACAACGGTGTTGCGGGCCGTCACCGAACTGGCGAAGGCGTTGACCACGAGCAGGATGCGCAAGGCGAGTCACGATAGTGGCGGGTCGGAGGTGTGTCGCTTGGCGCAGCATCTGGGCCTGCTCGGGTTGGGTGCATGCCGTACCCGTAGGTAACAATGTCGGGCATGAACGTGATCGTCTGTGTGAAGCAGATTCCCGATCCGGCCACCCCCGGTGCGCTCGATCCCGGTACCCAGACCCTGAAGCGCGACGGCAAGCTGATCCTCGACGAGAGCGACAGCTATGGCGTCGAGATGGCATTGCAGCTCGTCGATGCCGCCGGCGGCGGCGAGGTGAGCCTGGTGTCGATGGCCCCCAACGGTGAGGTCAGCGGTATGCGCACGGCCCTCGCCATGGGCGCCGCCAAGGGTGTCCTCGTCAGCGATCCGAGCCTGCTGGGAAGCGATGCCCTCACCACGGCCAAGGTGCTCGCTGCGGCAATCGGCAAGCTCGGCGGCGCCGACCTCATCATTGCGGCCACCGAGTCGAGCGACGGTTACACGGGCACCGTGCCCGAGCAGATGGCCGAAGTGCTGGGCCTGCCGTCGGTCACCTTCGCCAAGAAGGTCGTCGTCGACGGCGGCGCGTTGAAGGTCGACCGCCAGACCGAAGCCGGTTACGACGAGGTCACCTGCCCGCTGCCCGCGGTCATCAGCGTCACGGCCGGTGTGGTCGAGCCGCGGTACCCGAGCTTCAAGGGCATCATGGCAGCCAAGTCGAAGCCCATCGACACCGTCACGGCCGCCGACCTCGGCGTCACGGCCGTCGGCTGGGGTGGCGCCGGTCAGACCATCGTGAACATCGGCCAGGCCGAGGCCCGTGCCGCTGGTGAGGTCGTCGAAGACGACGGCGAGGGTTACGCAAAGATCGTGGGGTTCCTCGAGAACCTCAAGGTCATCTGAGTTCGAGCGACGGGAAAAGGAACGCAACCATGAACATCTGGGTCTTCGCACAAGAATCCAACGGCGAGCCGACCACCGGCACGCTCGAACTGCTCACCAAGGCTCGCACGCTCGGCACCGTGTCGGCGTTCGTGGGCGGCGACGCCTCGGCCATCGCCGGTGCGCTCGGCGAGTACGGCGCCAGCACCGTGTACGCCACGGGCGACCTCGGCGGCAAGCTGCCCGGCGTCGCTGTGTCGGCGGCCATGAAGGCGGTCATCGACGGTGGCACCACCCCCGACCTGATCATGTTCCCGCAGAACACCGATGGCCGCGACGTGGTGTCGCGCCTGTCGGTGAAGCTCGACCGCACCGTGGTCACCAACAACACCGAGATCACGGCCGACGGTGGCACGGTCAGCGTCACCACGCCCATCTTCGGCGGCAACACGCTGGTCACCACCCAGTTCAGCGGGTCGGCCCCCTACCTGGCCACCTTCCGCCCGAAGAGCTTCGCCGCCGAGTCGGCTGGTGGCGCTGCCGCCACCGTCGTGGCCGCACCCGTGCCCGAACTGGGCGCTACCGGTGCCGCCGGTGTGGTGGCCGTGCACGTCGAGGCCAGCAGCGGTCCGAAGCTCGACGAGGCCGGCATCGTGGTGTCGGGTGGCCGTGGCCTCGGCGAGGCCGCCAAGTACGAAATGGTCGAAGCGCTGGCGTCGCTGCTGAAGGGTGCCCCCGGCGCCTCGCGTGCCATCGTCGACGCCGGCTGGGTGCCGTACAGCTACCAGGTCGGCCAGACCGGCAAGGTCGTGAAGCCGGGCGTCTACATCGCCGCCGGCATCTCGGGCGCCACCCAGCACATGGTGGGCATGAAGGGCTCGAAGAACATCATCGC
>JBAXSU010000067.1:0-16024 GCA_037130535.1 Actinomycetota bacterium | reverse complement strand
CGAGATCGGGATCCGAATCCGAATCAGAATCCACACCCGAATCTGAAACCGAATCCGAATCCGAATCCGAAACCGAATCAGAATCCACACCCGAATCTGAAACCGGATCCGAATCCGAAACCGAATCAGAATCCACACCCGAATCTGAATCTGAAACCGAAACCGAAACCGAAACCGAATCCGAAACCGAAACCGAATCGAAATCGAAACGACGTGACTGTGACGACGACCGGACCGGCGACGACTCGGTCCACCTCGCACCTCCGCGAGGCACCAGCGTGATGGAACAGCGTGCGGCGAGCAGCCAGGCGCTGCGGGTCAGGCGAGGAGGTCGCTCAGCAGAGTGGCCGTGAGGCGGGCGCGATCGACGATGGTGTCGACGAAGACGTGCTCGTGATCGGCATGGGCACCGCCACCGACGGCACCGAGGCCATCGAGCGTGGGCACACCGACGGCGGCGGTGAGATTGCCGTCGCTGCCGCCTCCCACGGCCACACCGACCAGCGTGGGCAACCCGGCGCGCTCGGCAGCCCGCACGGCGACCGGGAACAACGTCGCCGACGCCGACTCGTGCATCGGGGGCCGGTTCAGCCCGCCGAGCACCTCGACCGTCGCACCCGGCACCGTCGTCTGCAGACCGGCCATCAGCGCTTCGATCCGCGTCTTCTCGGCAGGCTCCACCACGCGCACATCGACCAGTACCCGGGTGCGTGCCGGCACCACGTTCTCAGCAGTACCCGCCGATGCCATGGTGGGGGTGACCGTGGTACCACGAGCCGGGTCGCCGAACGTGGCGATGGTGGTGATCAACTCGGCGGCGGCGACCAGCGAGTTCACCCCCTTCTCCGGCTCGAGCCCCGCATGCGACGCCTTGCCGTGCACGATCACCTCGAACGTGCCGACGCCCTTGCGGGCGATCTTCACCGCGCCACCATCGGCGCTCGGCTCGAACACCAGCACAGCTCCGCACGCCAGCGCCCGCTCCTCGATGAGAGCACGAGACGTGGCCGACCCGACCTCCTCGTCAGAGGTGATGAGTATCTCGATACCGGACGCATCGGCGAGCGACGCCACGGCATGCACCGCCTGCACGATGCCGGCCTTCATGTCGAACACACCCGGTCCGGTGACCTTGCCGTCGGCGATCGCGAACGGCCGCGCCACCAGTGTGCCCATGGGGAACACGGTGTCGTGGTGACCGACGATCAGTACCCGCGGCGCACCGCCACCCACCCAGTGCACATGGGGCCCCGCCGGCCCGTCGACCAGGTCGGGCGCCGAACCGAGACGACGTTCCATCACACCGGCCAGCACCGCTGCGGAGGCGGTGATGGCGGCGATGTCGTGCGACGGCGATTCGGTGGTCACCAGGAGTTCGAGGTCGGCGAGCATCTCGTTCAGATCGATCACTTCACCATTCTGCCTGCCAGACTCGTCGGGTGCCGTCTCGTCGAATCATCCCCCTCCTGACCTGTGTCGCCCTCCTCGCCGCCTGTGCGGGTGACGAGACAGCCGGTACCCCCGTCACCACGGCCGACAAGAGCACGGTCGACACGTCGCCCGCTCCCACCGAGACCACGGCGGCCCCGGCGATCGACCTCGCTCCGGCCACGTTCAGCGTACGGCCCGGCACCGAACAGGTCGCCGTGCTCGATGCCGAGCCCGGCACCGAACTCACCCTCACCGGCCCCGACGGCAGCACCGCCGCCGGCGTTGTCGACGAACAGGGTTCGCTGCTGTTCCGCGAACTCGCCGCCGGCGACGGCTACGTGCTCACCTCGGCCACCGAGCAGAGCGAACCCTTCGCCGTCGCCGACCCGGCCGACCACCCCGACGCCGCCTGGTACACCTCGCAGCCCAAACTGCCCGAGGGCGGCTTCGGCTACATCACCACCCGTGACGGCACCACGCTCAGCGCCAACATCGTCCTGCCCGGCCCCGCCGACCAGGGCCCCTACCCCACCGTCGTCGAGTACAGCGGCTACCAGCCGAGCGACCCCGGCAGCGCCGACTTCGCCCAGATCTATACCGCGCTCGGCTTCGCCTACGTGGGCGTGAACATGCGTGGCACCGGCTGCAGCGGCGGCTCGTTCCGCTTCTTCGAAACGGTGCAGAGCCTCGACGGTTACGACGTCATCGAAACGGTCGCCGCCCAGCCGTGGGTGCTCGACAACGAGGTGGGCATGGTGGGCATCTCGTACCCCGGTATCAGCCAGCTGTTCGTCGCCGCCACCGCTCCCCCGAGCCTGGCCGCCATCACTCCGCTCAGCGTGCTCGACGACTCGTTCCGCGCCACGCTGTACCCCGGCGGCCTGCTGAACACCGGCTTCGCGGTCGAGTGGACCCAGGCCCGCGTCGACCAGGCCCGCCCCTACGGGCAGGGCTGGGAGCAGGGCCGCGTCGACGGTGGCGACACCGAGTGCGAGACGAACCAGCAGATGCGCCTGCAGAACCCCGACCTGGTGGCCGAGATCCGCGACAACCCCTACTACCCGACCGAACTCGGCGACTCGCTGGCCCCCATCACCTTCGTCGACCGCATCACCGCCCCGGTGTTCCTGGCCGGCGCCTGGCAGGACGAGCAGACCGGCGGCCACTTCCCCGCCATGCTCGACCGCTTCACCAACGCGAAGGACCTCTTCGTCACCCTGGTGAACGGCGGTCACACCGAGTCGTTGAGCCCCGGCGTGATGCAGCGCTATGTCGAGTTCCTGCAGTTGTACGTGGCGAAGAAGGTGCCGACGATGACGGGCGCCACCCAGGTGGCCCCCATCCTGGGCGGGCTCATCTTCGCCAGCCCCGAGGCACCTGCGTTCACCGACCGCTTCGCCGGAATGACCTACGACGATGCTCTCGCCGCCTTCGAGGCCGAGCCGCAGGTGCGCGTGCTGCTGGAACAGGGCGCCGCCGACGGCTTCGGCCCGGGCGCTCCCGTGGCCCGCACGGTCCTCGAGTACGACCGGTGGCCCGTGCCCGACGCAGTCGCCACCACCTGGTCGCTCGACGGCAACGGCGCACTCAGCAACACCGCGCCCGCCGCACCTGGCGAAGCGTCCTATACCGCCGACCCCACCGCCCTACCCGCCACCTACTACAGCGGCAACGGCTCCGACATCTGGAAGGCCGGCGCCCCGTACGAGTGGCAGGCACTGCCCGACGGCACCGGACTGGGCTTCGTCTCGGTCCCGCTCGCCGACGACACCCTGGTGGTGGGCGGCGGTTCGGTCGACCTGTGGATCAGCGCCACCACACCCGATACCGATCTCGAGGTGACCATCACCGAGGTGCGCCCCGACGGCAAGGAGATCTACGTCCAGAGCGGCTGGCTGCGCGCCAGCGAGCGGGCCCTCGACGACGCCGCCAGCACCGCGCTGCAGCCGGTGCAGACGTTCCTCGAGGGCGACGTCGCCCCGCTGCCCGACGGTGAGTTCACCCCGGTGCGCATCGCCCTGTTCCCGGTGGCCCACGCGTTCCGGGCCGGCAGCAGGCTGCGCCTCACCATCGACGCCCCGGGCAACAACCGCCCGGTGTGGGTGTTCGAGACCATCTCGGCCGGCGAACAGGTGACCGTCGGTTTCGACGCCGACCGACCGTCGCGACTCGTGCTGCCCATCGTGGCCGGTGCCACGGTGCCTCAACCGGCACCGCCGGCCTGCGGCGCTCTGCGCGCCCAGCCCTGTCGCGACTGGGTGCCGGCGGTGAACGGCGGCTGAGCCGATGGCCACCTCGTCGCAGCGCGAAGAACTCGCGGCGTTCCTCCGGGCCCGTCGCAACGCCCTCACACCCGCCGAGGTAGGCCTGCCCACGGGCCGCTCGCGTCGCACCCCGGGGCTGCGCCGTGAGGAGATCGCGATGCTGGCCGGGGTGTCGGTCACCTGGTACACGTGGCTCGAGCAAGGGCGGCGTATCAACGTCTCCACCGACGTGCTCGAGGCGCTGGCCCGCGCGCTCCGCCTCGACGAGGCCGAACGGCAGCATCTGCTCGCCCTCGCCGTACGGGCACCCGCTGCGCACGCCGAGGATGTGGCCGATGTGCCCGACGCGCTCGTCCGGCTCATCACGTCGATGGAACCGGCACCGGCCTATGTGCTCGGGCCGCGGTGGGAGTTCCTCGCCTGGAACCGTCCCCAGGCCCGCCTCTACCCCGTGATCGAACGCCTCGATGACGCCGAGCGCAACCTGCTGTGGGCGATGTTCGCCGAACCGTCGGTCAGGCCGTTACTCGACGACTGGCCGGCGCAGGCGCGGCGCATCCTGGCCGAGTTCCGGGCCGGCACGGCAGCCCTGCGCGATGACCCACAGGTGACGACGCTGGTCGACCGGCTCCGCGCCGCGAGCCGCGAGTTCGCCGACTGGTGGCCGCAACTCGACGTCGCCCAGTTCCAGACCCGACTGCGCCGGTACCACCACCCACGTGCGGGCGAGTTGGTGTTCGAGTACCAGCAGCTCACGCCCAGCGAATGGCCGAGCCTGCGCGTGGTGTGCCAGCTGCCGTTGCCCGGCGACGACAGCGCCGAGCGCCTTGCTGCATGGCGCGAGATCGCCTGACAGCCCCTCTGCAATCGGGCGAGCGCGTCAGCCCACCGACTGCTCGGGCGCGTCGCCCGGTTCGACGAGTCGCAGCGCGGCGTCGGCGGTGGGCTGTGTATGGCGATCACGCCGCAGCGGGGCAGCAGCGAGGAGCCAGACGAGTACGACGCTGATCAACTCGGGCAGGTGTGTGGCCTCCTCGAGCAGCGGCGCGTTGCCGTTCACCAGATCGACGACGGCCGTGATGAGCAAGGCGCCGGCGAGCACTACCGCCACCGGCAGAATGGTGCGCGCTCGGGCAGGTCGGAATGCGACCACCAAGAGGGCCACGCCGTATGCCACCGTGAATGCGCCGAGGTGCCGCGCCTCGTGGGCGTTGGCCTCGCCCTCACCCAGCAGCAGCGCCGGCAGCGAGAGCGCGATCACCTCGACCGCCACCACGACCAGCAGCACGCGCACCACACCCCAGGCACTGGCCCTGTCGGCGATGGCGTTCAGCTTCGAGACACGGCGTGAGAGGTCGGGCATCGAGGGAGCCGACGCCATGAGCAGACGGCGCCGACTCCCTTCGATGGATGCCGCGAAGGCCCGGCAGTCGGCACACCGGTCGAGGTGAGCGGCGACGAGCCGGGGTTCGATCCCCGGATCTTCTCCGTCGGCCTGGGCCGAGATGGCGTCGCGCCAGGTACTGCAGCTCACGTCGGACAGGTCGTCGGCAGACGGCGATGAGTTCCCGAGATCGGTGGGACGTTGGTCCTTGGTCTCTGCGGGGTTCGGTTGCCATGATGACGAGGTGATCGATCCGTTGGCGGCCCTGCTTCTCGCTGCGCGCGAGGGCGACGACCGTGCCGTCCGCGACCTCGTGCAGCGCACCCAGCCCGTCGTGTGGCGGCTGTGCAGCGCGCTCGGCTCGCCGGGCGAGGAGGACGACCTGGTGCAGGAGACCTACCTGCGCGCGCTGCGCTCAGCCGACCGCTACCGCGGCGACGCCCCGGTGCAGGCCTGGCTGCTCGCCATCGCCCGACATGTGTGCGCCGACCATGTTCGCCGCCGCCAGCGGCAGCGCCGCCTGGCCGAGCGCCTCACCCGACTGGCGCCATCGCCGCCGAACACCGACTCGCACTCCACTGCTGGCCTCCGCGAACTGATCGACGGCCTGCACCCCGACCGTCGCGAAGCGTTCGTGCTCACCCAGCTGGTCGGCCTGTCGTACGACGAGGCTGCCGACGTGCTCGGCTGCCCGATCGGCACCATCCGGTCGCGCGTCGCGAGGGCTCGGGCCGATCTGCTGCAGACACTCTCGGCCGCCGAGGCGCGGTGAGGCGCGGCCTCGCACGCTGCCCGGCCCTGCTGCTCGGTGTCGTGGTCGCCATCGCATTCGTGGCCACTCCCCTTGCTGCGTGTGGCAGCGAGGGGCAACCGTCGGCACTCCCGGCGGTCGACCTCGTGCCGATCGCTGCCAGCGGTGAGGTGTTGTCGGCGGCCGACATCGACGGACCGGCCGTGGTGAACCTGTGGGCCACCTGGTGTGGTCCGTGTCGTAAGGAGTTGCCGGCGTTCCAAGCGGTCGCCGACCGACTGCAGGGCACGGTTGCCGTGCTCGGCGTGAACCAGGGCGACGACGCCGCACCTGCCGCCGCCTACCTGGCCGACATCGGGGTGACGTTCCCCCAATATCTCGACGCCGACGGCGACCTCACCGCCGAACTGCGCATCACCGGCCTTCCGGCCACGTTGTTCGTGGCGGCCGACGGTTCGGTCGACGTGCACTCAGGCGCCGTCGATGAAGGCGAGTTGCTCGACCTGGTGGAAGCGCAATTCGGCATCACTCCGTGACGGTGAGGACGAACTCCTGTCCGGGGTTCACCGTGCACTCGCCCTTGAACACTCCCGGTGTGGTGAAGCGGTAGGTGAGCGTCGACTTCGCCAGCACGTAGAACGTGCCCATCGAGTGCCCGCGGTCGTCGTCGTTGATGATTCGGATGGTGTCGCCCACCTTCACATCGAGGAACGTGGGGAACACGGCCGGCCGGGCCCCGGCGTCGAGCAGCACGCCGGTGCCGGCGGGAATCGTGAAGTCGTAGTCGTACGGACCGGCGATGGTGGTGACCGGAACGGCGCTGAGTCCGGGCTGCGCCACGTCGCTGCTGCACGCCAGCGGCACGACTGCGAGCAGTGGCAGCACGACCAGACCGGCCCAGCGCCCGGCAATGCCCTGGCCCACATTCACGACGGGTACTCCGCGAGCAGCTGGGCAAGGTCGCCGCGGATGTCGTCGGAGGTGACGCCGAACGGCCACGTGAGAGTGACGGCACCGGAGGGATCAACGACGTACATCGCCCCGGAGTGGGCCACTTGCACCGCGCCGTCGGCGGCGGTGGTGACGCTGTAGGAAGCGCCGAACGCATCGGCTACGGCCCGCAGCGCGCTGTCATCGGTGGTACGCACCGCATGGGCTCCCTCGACAAAGCTCTGCACGTACCCGACCAGGATGTCGTCGGTGTCGCGGGCCGGGTCGACGGTGACCATCGCCAGGTCGACCCGGGCCCCGTTGTCACCCAGGTCGCGCAACGCCTGGCGGAGCCCCGACAAGGTGGTGGGGCACACGTCGGGGCACGAGGTGTAGCCGAAGTAGGCGATGAGCAGGTGCCCCGGTTCGGCGGTGAACGCGAACTCGGCTCCACCTGCGCTGGCGTCGGGGAGCGACACGGAGCCCACCTGCTGGCCTGGCGATTGTCGGTAACCGACGTACTCACGCGGGGCATCGTCGCCCCCGCAGCCTGCCAGACCGAGCAGTACACCCGCCGCCACGACACCGCCCACGACGACTCCAGAGATTGCGCGCCACCTGAATCGCATGACCCCGAGCGTACGCGGCTGCGTTCGATGCCACACCGAGACGAAGGACCCGACCACATCGGCCAGGGCCTACAGTCCCGCCAACGGACAGGAAGGACCCGATCCATGGCAGCGCCACTCGAACCCACCGTCGACCCGGGCGAGGTCGGCCTCGACGCGGCCCGACTCGGCCGGCTCGACCGGTTGTTCACCGGCTACGTCGACCGCGGGCAACTGGCCGGCTGGCAGGTGGCCCTGGCGCGCGGTGGGCAGCTCGCCCATGTGGCGTCGGCCGGCCATGCCGACCGCGAGCAGGGTCGTCCCGTCACCGGCGACCCCGTAACGGGCGAGACGGTGTGGCGGATCTATTCGATGACCAAACCCATCACCTCGGTGCTGGCGCTGATGCTCTGGGAGGAGGGGCTGTTCGAACTGAAGGACCCGGTGACGAGGTTCCTTCCCGAGTTCGCCGAGCAGAAGGTGTGGCGATCGGGTACCGCAACAGCGCCCAACCTCGAGCCGGTCACCGAGCCGATGCTGATGTGGCATCTGCTCACTCACACCTCGGGGCTCACCTACGGGTTCATGCACGCCCAGCCGGTCGACGCCATGTACCGGGCCGCCGGCTTCGATACGGCCACACCGCGCACCGACGACCTGGCCGCGCAGTGCAACGCGTTGGCCCGCCTGCCGCTGGTGTTCCAGCCCGGCAGCGAGTGGAACTACTCGATGTCGATCGACGTACTCGGCCGGGTGATCGAGGTGGTCACCGGACAACCGCTCGACGAGGTGATGCGCGCCCGAGTGCTGGAACCGCTCGGCATGCACGACACCGGCTTCCAGTTGCCCGCCGACCAGGCCCATCGTCTCGCCACCATCTACACCGCGCCAGCGGGTGGCGACTCGCTCATCGCGCTCGGGGGCGTCACCCGCAGCGTCCTCGCCCCGCCGACCGCGCTACTGGGCGGCGGCGGGCTGGTGTCGACCACGAGCGACTACCTCCGCTTCGCCGAGATGCTGCGCGGCCGCGGGCAACTCGACGGCGTCCGTCTGCTGTCGCCGCGCACCGTCGACTTCGCCACGCGCAACCACCTTCCCGGTGGTGTCGACCTCACCGCAATCGGCCGCCCGCTGTTCAGCGAGACCACGTACGACGGCGTGGGGTTCGGTCTGCTCGGCTCGGTCACCATCGATCCGGTGAAGGCGAAGGTGCCGGCCTCGGTGGGCGACTTCGGGTGGGGCGGTGCAGCGAGCACCTTCTTCTGGGTCGACCCGGTGGAGGACCTCGTGTGCGTGTTCATGACCCAGTTGCTCCCGTCGGGATCGCTCCCGTTGCGGAGCCAGCTGAAGCAGATGGTGCACCAGGCGCTCGTCGACTGAGCGCCGCCGCCGGTTGGCCACGACGGACCGTTGGTCCCTTGTCTCGGCACCCGTTCGCTGCGCACAGTGGCCATATGGCCATCGAACATGTGATCATCCCGGTCGACTTCTCCGAGGCGTCGCTCATCGCCGTCGAGCAGGGCCGTGCCCTGGCCCGACGCGCCGGGGCCGACGTCGAATTGCTGTCGGTCACCTCACCGCGTTACGCCAACACGACGGCGGCCGCGTTGCGGTCGCTGGCCGCATCCGACGGCAACGGGACGGGCCTGCGGGTCGTCACCACCGACGACGACGACATCGAAGGCCGACTCGTCGACGAGGTACTCGAGCGACGCAACACGCTGTGGTGCGTCGGCAGCCACGGGCGCACCGCCGTGGGCGAGTTGATGTTCGGCAGTGTGAGCGCCGACCTGGTGCGCGACGCGGAGGTGCCGATCGTGGTGATCGGGCCGCACAGCGAACTCCGCCCCACGGCAACGGTGCTGGCCGTGGCGCTCGACGGCACCGACCTCAGCGAGACCATCCTGCCTGCAGCCGTACAGGTGGCCCACACCCTGGGCCTGACGCTGCGCCTGCTGCAAGTGGGCCTGGTGCACGCCGAGAGCGACGCCACCGACAGCGCCTACTTGGCCCGTGTCGCCTCGGACCTCGACCACCCCGAGCGGATCGACTACGACACCCTGTACGGCAACGCCGACGATGCGCTGGTCGACTACCTCGGTCGGTCGGGCGATGTGGCGATGCTGGCCCTGGCCACCCGGGGGGTGCCGAGCGGAGCACGCCTGTCGGTGCCGAGCACGGCGATGCGCGTGCTGCGTCACGCGCCGGTGCCGATGCTGATGCTGCATCCGCCGCAGCCCGAGCCCCCCGCACCCTCATCCGCCCCCGTCGCCGGTGAGGCCCCGCTCGGCGACGAACGCTTGCGCGTGGTGGTGGGCATCGACACCCTGCGGGCGTCGCTACCCGCCGTGCAGTGGGCCGCCGACGAGGCCGACCGTCTCGGTGCAGTGCTGCAGGTGCTGCACACCTGGCAGATCCCGGTGAGCCCGGCGGCGATGTACGGCTACCCGATCTGGCCCGACATCGAGGCGTGCCGTGAGGCTGCTCTCGAGGAGGCAGCCGCTGCTGTCTCCGCGGTTGCCGCCGAGCACCCCGACCTCATCGTCGAGACCATCGTCGCCGAAGGGGGTGCCGTCACCTCGTTGGCCAAGCAGAGTCGCGGCGCTGCCATGGTGGTGCTCGGACGCCACCACCACGGTCGACTTGCGTCGCTGCTGCTCGGATCGACCAGCGAGTCCGCTGTACAGCACGTCGACTGCCCGCTCGTCATCATCCCGTGCAACACACCCGAGGAGGTCAGCGCCGCGACGTGAGATCGGCTGCGCCCAGCTCGGCAGCCAAGGCTGCCCGGTCGGCCGACACGTCGTCGGCGAAGCGGGCACCGGTGCCGTCGGCGAGTCGGGTCATCATCTCGAAGTTCGCCACCACGGCGGCTGCATCCATCATCACCGCCTCTGCAGCATCGCCGCCACCCGCGGCGGTCAGCAGCGCCGCACGGCACCTCGTCAATTCGGCCTCGTCGTCGCCCACTGCCGCGGCGGCGAATGCGTGCAGCTCGCGTGCCATCGGCAGATCGGTACCCGCCTCGCCTCGACCGAGCGCGGCCAGGTCGATCTCGTCACCGTCGGTGTGGCTGCTCCAACTGAGCATGCCTGCGTGCGACACCGTTCAAAAGAAGCACTGGCGCAGTTGGGCCACGCGGGTGGCGACGAGTTCCATCTGCGGTCGACTGAGCGGACCACGCGACCAGCGCGGGTCGACCATCTCGAGGTCGGGGATGTACTGCGCGTCGGCGAGCCGCCAGATGCGCTCGTGCTCGCTGGGCAGCGCGGTGAACGCCTGTACCACTGCCGCCCGCTGGTCGGCGGGGGCAGCGACGGGTACCCAGTTCAGCACCGGTTGCACGATGGTGGCGGCCACCTGCCCCGTGGCGGCTCCGGCAGCAGGCGCGGGAAGCGACCACGTGTCGAGTCCCGCGGCGCGACGAAACGACCACACCGCGGCCACGGTGCAGGTGAGCGAGACCAGTTCGACGTAGGCGAGCGGGCCCACCTCGGCAGCGATGTCGGCGTGCCATTCGGCGGTGAGCGTGCCGGCGTGCGCGGCGATGCGGTACACGGCGTCGTGGGCACGCTCGGGCGCCTGCATCTGGTGCGGCAGAGCACCGGGCACCGTCGACGGAGCGACCCAGGGAGGCAACGCCGGTCCACCCTGCAGCGCGGCGAGCGCCGTCGTGGCGAGTTCGTGGCGCTGCGCGCCCGACCAACACGGGCCCGGGTCACCGATGGCCGTCCAGGCATCGAGTTGCGCCACCTGCAGATCGCTACGAACACTCGGCATTCAGCCCACCTCCAGCGCCGTCAGGCCACGGATGACGAACGTGGGGTGATAGTGCGGCTCGGCGACGAGCTCGAGGTCGGGGCACCGCTCGACGAGGGTGCGCAACGAGACCTCGATCTCTTGGCGGGCCAACGGCGCCCCGACGCAGAAGTGGATGCCTCCGCCGAAGCCGATGTGCGCCGTGTCGCCCCGGCCCACGTCGAACCGATCCGGGTCGGTGAAGCGACGCGGGTCGCGTTCGGCCGACCCGAACAGCATGGCAACCTCGTCGCCCACGGCGACGGGCTGACCGGCGATCTCCACGCCGGGCTCCAGCACCCAGCGCTCGAACAACTGCAGCGGCGAGTCCCACCGCAGCATCTCCTCCACCGCCACCCGGGCATCGACCTCACCCCGCACCAGTCGCTGCCACTCGTCGCGGTGGTGCAGCAGAGCGCGCACCCCGTTGCCCAGCGTGTTCACCGTGGCCTCGTGGCCGGCCTCGAGCAGCACCATCGTGGTGGAGACGATCTCGTCGTCGTGCAGCCGTTCGCCCTCGTCGACCACCGCGGCCAGCGCCGACACGAGCAGGTCGTCGGGGGCACGACGCTTGTCGGCGATGAGCGCCCGCGTGTAGTCGATGTACTCGCCCGCTGCCCGGTCGGCGCCAGCGCGGACCTCGTCGGTGGTGGTGAGCTCGTACATCTTCACGATCGCGTGCGACCAGTCGAGCAACAGTTGGGTGTCGGCCCGCGGTACGCCGAGCATCGAGCAGATGACGGCCACCGAGTACGGCTGCGCGTAGTCGGCGATCAGGTCGAAGCGGCCCTGGTCGACGCAGCGGTCGAGCAGTTCGTCGGCGCAACGCTCGATGGCTGGGCGAACGGCGGCGATGGCCCGGGGCGTGAAGACCTTCGCCACCAGTCGGCGCAGCCGGGTGTGATCGGGCGGCTCCAGACACAGCAGCGACCAGCGCTCGTGCTCGTGGAATCTGCTCCAGCGCGGGTCGGGATCGGGGCGGCCGAAGTCGGCGTGGGCGTAGCGGTGGGTGTAGGTGCGTCCGAGCCGACGGTCGCGCAGGGTCTCGTGCACCTCGTCGAACCGGGTGAGCATCCACTGCCCGCTGCGCTCGTTCCAGAAGATCGGCGTGGCCTCACGCAGCGCGGCGAGGGTGGGGTACGGATCGGCGATGAACGCCGGGTCCTCCACGTCGAAGCGGGCGACGAGCTCGGCGAGATCGGCCATGGGCGGAGCGTACGCCAGGCCGTCGGCCGCCGATACGGTCAGGCGTCGGGGCTCGCCTCGTCGGATCCGGCGTCATCGGGCTCGGCGTCATCGGGCCCGTCGTCGCGTTCGACGACGTCGTCGAAGAAGTCGAGTTCGGCGTCGTCGCCGTCGCCATCACCGTCGTCATCACCGTCGTCATCCGCTGTGTCGTCGCTCCCCATACGCTCCGACTTCCACTGCACCGGGGTGGCCAAGCGCTCGGCCTCTTCCAGTTCGAGTCGCTGGCGAGCCGAAGCAGCCTGCTGCTCCTCAGAGCGGTCGTAGAGCGTGCGTGCAGACGAGGGCCCGTCTTGCTGGTCGTCGAGCAACTGGGTGCCGAGTAGAGGGCGGTGCGGCTCGTCGTCTTCGAAGCTCGGTGCCGGTTCGGGGTCGACGATCGCAGCCGATTCGACGACCGGCATCGGGACGACCGGCACCGGGGCGACCGGCGGCGGGGGGGCTACCACCTCGGGTTCGGGCTGCTCGACCTCGGACTCCACCGGTTCGTCCTTCGGCCGGCTCTGAAAGCGGCGGAACAGCACGTATCCACCTGCCAGGGCGATGGCCAGGGCACCACCGGCGAAGAGGCCCACGATGCTGCCGCCTGAGCCACCGCTGGTGGCGATGGTCGTTGGCACCGCGGTGGTCTCGGGAACTGTCTGTGGTGCCGCCGTAGCAGGCACCGTGGTGGGTGCCGGCTCGGTGACGGGCACCGAGGTCGGCGTTTCAGTGGTGGGCGCCACCGTCGTGGTCGCAGCTGGAACCACCTCACCGCGGAATGGACCGGTGATCTCGTAGGTCACCCCGGCGGTGAACTCTGTCGTGCTCTGTCCCGCCACGATCTCGCCCAGGGCCCGCGGCGTCGTTGCGCGCTGCGACGACAGGTAGAGGCGGGTGCCACTCGGGTCGAAGACCGGACCGGTGATGCGGATCGGCTCAGGACCGAGTGCCCGCACGAAGGACGAGACCTGACCGTCGGCGGTGATGATCACCACGTCGCCGTCGGCACCGTCCTCGGCTACGAAGAGGTCGCCCGAACGGGCGGCGACGGCGAGTGCATCGCCGCCCGACAACACTGCGTCCGACGCGCCTGTTGCGTCCGGGCTGCCCTTCCAGATCAACCGGTACCGCTGCGACGTCAATTCGATGCCGTGCACCGAGTTGTCGCCCTTGCTGGTGAAGTACAGCCAGCCTCCGGCGCACACGGCGCCGCCGCCGCTGGGGAATACCCGCGCGCCCGGCACCTGGTCGCGCATCGGGGCGCTCTGCGCCGTCGGGTCGCTCACCGGTGCCCACGACACCGAGCCGTCGTCGGCGACGAGACACGCCTCGAGCACACCGGCCGACAGATCGCCGGCCACCGAGGGAGTGAACCGGTACAGCAGGCCCGAAGGGTGCGACTGGGTGAGGTACACCCGACCCTCCACCGGGTCGACAGCGACCGACAGATGACCGAACAGACCGAGGGCCGGACGTGCCGTCGACGCGCCACCGGCCGGATCGCACTCCCACACCACGCCACGCTCGGTGAGCACATCGTCTTCACAACTCAGCCACGTCCCCCAGGGCGTCACGCATCCACCGCTGTTGCCCTGGGTCTCGGTCAACAGCGAGTAGGCGTTGCGAACCGCACCGTCGGGGCCGAAGTCGATGGCCGAGGCACTACCGGCACGGGGAGGCAGGATCGCCACCAGGTTGCTGTTGCAGAGGTAGATCCATCCGCCGTCGGCGCTGGCGATCGTGCCGGCACCGTCGGGCCGAGGGGGCCATGTATAGGCAGTCCCCTCCACCATCTCGCCGCCGATGGCGACGATGCGCGAGCTGAATCCAACTGGCAGGAGCAGGCCGTTTGCATCGGGTGTGGTCGACAGCGGTCCGTAGGGCCCATCGCCGATGGCCGACGGCGGAACACCCCGAGCATGAGCCGTCCGCGCAGTGAGCGCGCCAGGGATCAGCGTTGCCCCGCCCACCACTACTGCACCCTTGTGCAGGAACTCGCGTCGATCCATCCAGGCCACCTCATCCTCGGTGCCGCCGTCTGCCCGGCAGAACCGGGACGAACGTCTCCGTGGCATTGCGCCACATCACGCTCAGTGATCGTTCAGCAATTCAAGGATTACGCACGGAGGATTTCCACCGCGCCGAGTGGTTTCGTCCGCGAACGCCGGTCGGTGTTGATCACCTGGCGTGTTGCTCGCGAGACTGCGGTATGACCACCGCTGCCACCGCTGCCACCGCTGCCACCGCCGAACTCACCAGCGATCCGGATCGTCGCCGCGTGGAGGAAGCACTCGGGCGGCTGCTCGCCTCGCACGACCCTCGCCAGGTCGACGACCGCACGTTCCGTGGCGCTCGCTACGACCACGGCCTGGCGTGGGTGCACTTCCCCAGCGGGTTCGGCGGCCTGGGGGTGCGACCCGACCTGAACCGTCTCGTCGAAGAGCGAGTGCGCGCCGCGGGCGCGAAGGCCCAGGACCCGTCGACGTTCTTCATCGCCCTCGCCGGCCCCACCATCGTCACCCACGGCAGCGACGAGCAGAAGCACCGCTTCCTGCGTCCGATGTTCACCGGCGAGGAGCGTTGGTGCCAGCTCTTCAGCGAGCCGGGCGCCGGGTCCGACTTCGCCGGCCTCGGTACTCGTGCGGTACGCGACGGCGACGAATGGGTGGTGAACGGTCAGAAGGTGTGGAACACCCTTGCCCACCTGGGCGACTGGGGCATGCTCGTCACCCGTACCGATCCCGACCAGCCCAAGCACAAGGGCCTCACCTATTTCGCGCTCGACATGCGTTCGCCCGGTGTGGAGGTGCGACCGTTGCGCCAGATCACGGGTGAGGCCGAGTTCAACGAGGTCTACATGACCGATGCCCGCGTGCCCGACACCATGCGCATCGGCGCCGAGGGCGAGGGGTGGCGCGTCGCACTCACCACGCTGATGAACGAGCGGGTGTCGATCGGGTCGGGCAGTGGCTCGCGCCGCCGTGGGCCAATGGACGTGGTGCTCGACATCTGGCGCGAACTGCCCGGCGACGAGCGCGACGGCGCCCGCCGCGATCAGTTGATGCGCCTGTACTGCGTGTCGGAAACCCTGCGCCTCACCAACGCCCGCGCCGGAGCAGCCGCCAAGGCGGGCAACCCCGGGCCCGAAGGATCCATCGCCAAGTTGGCCCTCGCCGACTTCAACAAGCGGGTCAGCGAATTCGGTATCGACCTGCTCGGCGCCGAAGGCATGGTGGGCTACGACTTCACCTTCCGCCGACCCGAGAACCTGTCGGTCGACGGTCTCGAGCACGGCATCCGTCACGCCTTCCTGCGCGCCCGGGCCAACTCCATCGAGGGCGGCACCAGCGAGATCATGCGCAACATCCTGGGCGAGCAGGTGCTCGGCCTGCCCGGAGAGCCCCGTGTCGACAAGGACCTCCCCTGGATCAAGGTGCCCCGCAACTGACCCTCGACCGGGCAATCAGACTGCCCAGTCGACACCGGGCTCATGCCCACTGTTCGCTGGGCGGCCCGGTGGTCATGAGGAGGGTTCCGTCGCGTGCGCGCACGGTGATGGCCCGGTCGGTGCCCATGGTGAGTTGCCATTGTTCGGCGTGGAGTCGGTCGTGGTGGTGTCGACAGAGCGGGA
>JBAXSU010000066.1:0-16323 GCA_037130535.1 Actinomycetota bacterium | reverse complement strand
AGTTCGGCTGCCCGCTCGTGGATACGGTCACTGGTGGCCACCAGCACGGTGTGCAGACCGGCCCTGGCCAGCCGTGCCGCGCTGGCGAACCCGATGCCACCAGGACTGCCTGCGCCGGTGACGAGGGCGACGGCTCGGGGCGACGACGGCGCTGCAGATGACGGCGCTGCAGGTGACATAGCGCGAGACAGTAGCGTCGGCCCGGTGAGCACTGTCGCCGACGACCTGATGGCCCACCACCGCGCCCGTCTCGACGCCGATGGCTACACCATCGTCCGCGACGCCTTCGACGCCGACCTCGCCGCCGCCATCCAGGCCGACGTGCAGCGACTCGAGCGCGAGTTGAGCATCGGCCCCGGCACGAACGGCTTCGAGGGCCGGGCCACCACCAGGGTGTACAACCTGCTGGCCCACGGCCCGCTGTACCAACAGATCGCCCTCCACCCGGTGGTGCTGCCGCTGATCGACCACGTGCTCGGCGACGGCTGCCTGGTGAGCAGTCTGTCGAGCATCACCATCGGCCCCGGCGAGACCGCCCAGCCCATTCACGCCGACGACCAGGTGATGCCCCTGCCCAAACCGCACGTGGCCACGGTGTGCAACAGCATGTGGGCGATCACCCCGTTCACCGAGGCCAACGGGGCCACCCGCATCATCCCGGGCACGCACCTCGCCGACCACTCGCCCACCTACGGCCAGCACTACGACAGCATCCCGGCCGAGATGCCCGCCGGCAGCATCCTCGTGTGGCACGGCTCGTTGTGGCACGGCGGTGGCGCCAACACCACCGGCACCGCCCGAGTGGGCATCGCCATGAACTACTGCGCCGGTTGGGTGCGCCAGCAGGAGAACCAGCAGCTCGGCCTCCCCCTGCCGCTGGTGAACACCTTCCCTCAGCGCCTCCAAGAGCTGTGCGGGTTCGGGGTGTACCGCGGCCTCATCGGACACATCGACAAACAGTCGCCCGCCGCTCGCCTGCTCGACCCGGAACGTGGTCACACGATGCTGTGGGACCGCACCTGACCGATACCGTCACTCTCCGCATGTACCGGTTCTTGCTGCGACCGCGTTGGATCGTGTTCCACCTCCTGTGCCTCATCGGCGTCGTAGGCATGATCGGGCTCGGCTTCTGGCAGAAGAGCCGACTCGACGACCGGCGTGCGTTCAATGCGCTCGTCACCGCCCGGGCCGACGAGCCAGTGGCGCCGGTCGAATCGGTCGTCGGCCCACCCGACGCAGAGGCCGACCCGCTCGACGTCGAGTGGCGCACGGTCACCGCCACCGGCAGCTACCGGGCCGACGAGCAGGTACTCATCGTCAACCGCTCGCAGAACGGCCAGGCCGGCGTGAACGTCGTCACCCCGCTCGAACTACCCGATGGTCGGTTGCTGCTCGTCAACCGCGGGTTCGTGCCGGGACAGGGCACAGAGCCGCTCCCCCCGCCACCGGGCGAGGTGGAGGTGTTGGGTTCGCTGCGCCGCTCGCAGGAGCGGGCCTTCGGGCAGATCTCCGACCCGGCCGACGGCGTGCTCACCGAACTGCAGCGCATCGACGTACCCCGTCTGGCTCAACAACTACCGGCCCCGGTGATGCCCGTCTACCTCGACCTGGCCCAGTCGGTACCGAGCCAGGGCACGTTTCCCATTCCAGTGCCACCGCCCGAATTGAGCGAAGGGCCGCACCTGTCGTACATGTTGCAGTGGTGGTTCTTCTCGGGCTGCGTCGCCGTTGGCTGGGTGGTGGCCCTACGACGGTCGATCCGCACCCGGCGGGTCAGCGCGGCAACAGCCGCCGCCGCAGATGCCACGGCACCGAACGGAACATCGCCGTCATCGTCCGACTGACGGCAGTGGCCGAGGTGTCGATGCGCAGGTAGGCGCTCCACTGTTCGGTGGGCAGGTCGAAGAAGGCGCCGAAGAAGCCCGACAGCTCGACGTCCGACATCCGCAACAGCACCCCGAGGCCGTAGTCGTGGAGCGCACGGGCGCGCCGCTGCTCGGCGGGCCACACCGCGTTCCACGCCGCCAGTGCCCGCTGCGCCGGATCGTCGAGCCGCACGGCCGCGACCAGACCGTGCGCCACACGTGGCGCGGCGCGTAACGAGGCAGCGACCGAGTACCCGGTCGCCGGGTGGATGTAGCCGGCCGCGGCACCGAACCCCACCACCGCCTGGCCGCGGTTGGGCAGACCTGGCGCCATCGGGATCGACACGTGCTCGATGTGCTCTGCCCGGTCGGTGAGGTCGGCGCCGAGACGCGCCGCCAATCGCAGGCGCAGGATGTCGGCAGTGACGGGCTGGGCGCGGGCCAGCGAGGTCTCCTCCACCAGCCACCGTCCGCCGGGCAGGGCGAGCACATAGAGGAACGTCGTCGGGCCGACCGCGCCCGGCGGCTGACGCCAGTCCATGAGCACCGAGCCGGCGCCACCAACGGCCTCGGGTCGGTGATCGAGCACCAATCCGTATGCCGTCTGCTGCGGCACACGATCGGCTCCGCGACGCGGCGCCAGTAGCGCCGGGGCGGCACCGGTGGCGTCGACCACGAGGCGCGCCCGCAACGGCCCCGCCGTGGTGTCGACCACACTGCCCCACAGATGGTGGCGCACCCCGCCGACGCGTGCAGCGACGACGGGCACCGCGGCGAAGCGGGCACGAAGGGCGGCGTTGTCGAACACCCCGTAGATGCGGTCGAGCGCGATGCGCCGATCGGCGACCGCCACCTCGATCGGGCTCGTCGTCGCCAGCGCGTCGCAGTACGCCGGCACCTCGTCGACCCAGGTGCCGTAGGTGGCGGTCCAGGGCGAACCCTCCCCCACGGCACACACCTGCAGGCCGAGTTGCGCGCACGCCGAGGCGAGCGCCAGCGCAGCCGGGCCGTCGCCGGCCACCACCACGTCGTAGTCGGTCATGCCCCCGGGGCCAGGCCGGCCTCGATACGCGCCATCCGACGGAACTGCTCGACCACGTCGGGTGTTGAGTGACCCGGGTCGAGGCTGCGGTAGGCGGTCTCGACGTTCACCGTGATGCGGCCGAACTCGCCCCAGCCGGAGAAGTCGGGATGCGCCCCCACGTCGCGGGCGATGGCTCGCGCCGCCTCCCACGCGTCGTCGCCAGCGGCGTAGTGCTGACGCGACTGTTCGTCGACGAAGGCCAGGTAGTCGCGCACCTGGGCGACACCACTCTTGTCGGTGACCGGTCCGTGCCCGGGCACCACGGTATCGATGTCCATGCCCAGCATCAGGTCGCACGCCGCCACCCAGTTGCTCAGCGGTCCGGCCCACACGATGGGGGTGCCTCCGATGAACAGGATGTCGCCCGTGTACACGGTGGCGGCATCGGGCACATAGGCCAACGTGTCGCCGCTGGTGTGGGCGGGGCCCACCTCGATCAGTTCCACCAGCCTGCCGCCCACCTCCAGTTCGAGTCGGTGCTCGAACGTGCGGTCGGGCAGGCGCATCTCGATACCGCCGAACTCGAACGCCCCGAAGAACGAGCGGAACAGGTCGCCCACCTCGCCGGGTGCTGCGTTCAGCGCCGCGAGCATGGCGGGTGGCACCTCGGTCATCTCGTGCGCGGTGGCCGCCGATGCGACGATCTCGGCACCAACGACCAGCTGGTTGCCGTAGCAGTGATCGCCGTTGGCATGGGTGTTCAGCACCGTGCCGATGGGCGCAGCCGCGGTGACCGATGCCATCGCCTCGAGCATCCGTCGGGTGAGCGCAAGGTCGAACAGGGTGTCGACCAGCAGCGACGCGCCGTCGCCCACCACGAGGCCGGCGTTGCTCCATCCCCAACCACCGTCGGGCTGCAGATAGGCGAAGCAGCCGTCGCCCAGTTCGGCCAGTCCCTGTTCGTAGACGATCCCCATGCGCTGCGTCCTTCCACTCGGTCTGGGTCGACTCGGTTCGACTCGACATCATGATGGCAGAGCACAACCTGTGGGGAAATGAGAGCCGAAGGTCCCTAGGCGGTCCGGGCCACCTGGGTTTCACTGGCCGCCATGTCCGATTCGATCAGTTCGCCCATCGCCGAGCCGAAGATCCCCGTGTTCTTGCTCGACGATCATCTGGTGGTGCGCGAAGGCGTGCGCGCCGTACTCGAGGCCAGCGGCGTCATCGACGTCGTCGGCGAGGCCGGTACCGCAGCCGACGCGCTCGCCCGTATCCCTGCCACCCGCCCCCGGGTGGCCATCCTCGACGTCGAACTGCCCGACGGCAGTGGTGTGGAGGTGTGCCGCGAGATTCGGGCCAACTTCCCCGACGTGATGTGCCTGATGCTCACGTCGCACGCCAACGACGAGGCGTTGTTCGCGTCCATCATGGCCGGGGCCGCCGGCTATGTGCTGAAGCAGATCCGCGGCAACGACCTTGTCGACGCCGTGAAGCGGGTGGCCAACGGCGAGTCGCTGGTCGACCCATCGGTCACCGGCGCCATCCTCAACCGGCTGCGCAACCCTCGGCCCAATGTCGACCCGCGGCTGGCTTCGCTGACCCCACTCGAGCACACCATCCTCGAGCATCTCGTCGAGGGCAACACCAACCGCCAGATCGCTTCGAAGGTGAACATCAGCGAAAAGACGGTGAAGAACTACATCTCGTCGATCCTGCGCAAGCTGGGCATGACTCGCCGCACCGAGGCCGCCGTGTTCGCCGTGCGGGCCAAACAAGCCGTCTGACGGAACTGCCCACAACGCTCCCCGAACGCAAGCGGGGTGCCGTGTCCACCACACGGCACCCCGCTTCGCGTTATGCCCGAGCGACAGCGATCTTGGTCACTGCAGCCGGCTTCTGGGCGGGCATGGGCACAGTGACCGTGAGGATGCCGTCGTGGTAGGTGGCCGTGATGTCACCTGTCTTGACGCCCTTGGGCACCATCACGCTGCGGCTGAACGAGCCGTAGCGGAACTCGCTGCGGGTGTGGCCGGCTGTGTCGCCAACGTGCTCCTCGAGTCGCTCGGCGTGACGTTCGGCGTGAATGGTCAAGACTCCGTCGGCGACGCTGATGTCGACGTCGCGTTCGGGGTCGATACCTGGCATCTCGGCCTTCACGATCAGCGAGCCGTCCACAACGGTCTCCTCGATGCGGATGAAGTCCTCGAACCGGCCGACCCGATCGAACCAACGGGTCAGATCGGGCATGTCGAACCAGTCCGACAGGCGCTGAGGCCAGGTGTCGACACGGCGTTCGAGTGTTGCGGTGCTGTTCATGGGTGGTGCTCCTTCGTCGTGGGGTGTGACGTCACGGGCATCGTGGTCGCAGCCGACGTCGCCGGGGCAGGGCCGATGGTCGCCGTGGCGCGGGCACTTCGTGTGTGTCGCCCGTACCGGTACATCCGTCCGGTACATGGATCCGGTAGATACATCCCGGCACTCCGCACCGGGCCGAGATCGGTAGAAACGGTGGGTCGATTCGGGGCCCTTAGGCCTCGCCACGCCGAGCAACGACCAGTAGAACGGCTCCATGCCGTCATCCGACCTCGTCGAATCCGATGCCCTCACCCGGCGACTCGAAACCGGACGCAGAGCGGCTGACCGGATGCTGCTCGACACAGCGCTGCTTCTCGAGTCACTCGACGACATGATCCTCGTGTTCGACGTCGACGATTACGTGGTGTTGCGTTCGAATCTCGGTGCGACGAAGTTGCTCGGATACCAACCCGAGACACTGGTCGGCCGCGACGTGTTCGACCTGGTGGTCGAAGGTGAGCACGCCGCACTGCAGGCGATGCTCGCTGCGGTGCGGCTGGGTACTGCCGGTGAGGTGTGGCGTATCACGACCTCGATGCTCGGCGCAGACGGCCGAGTCGTCGCCGTGACCGGCGGCCTGCGCATCTTGCATTTCGCGTCGGCCGATCGACCGGTGTTCGCCGCGATCCTCCGGCGGCCAACACCTCGCGACCTCAGCGAGCGTCGCATCGCCGCCGAACGCGAACGCGCCAACGAACTGCTGTCGAAACTGCACGACGGGGTGATCGAGTGCAGCGTCACCGAGCAGCGCCATCTCTACTGCAACCCGCGCTTCGCCGAGATGGTCGGCTTCACCGTCGACGAGGTGCTGTCGGCATCGTGGCCCGGACCCTGGTGGGAGGCATCGACCGCCGCCGAGTTGGTGCGCTGCGCAGCCGGGCTGACCGCCGGTGTCGTCACCGGTGACGACACCGGTGACGACATGGATGTCAGCCTCATCCGCAGCAATGGGGAACGACTGCCTGTCCGCCTGCACCTGTCGCTCGTCGAGAACGGCGAATCCACCAAGATGGTGGCCCTCGTCCACGATCGCACCGCCGAACTGCACCACGAGGCCGCGCTCGAGGAAGTGCACGCATCGCTCGCCGTCGCCCGCGACCGCGAACGCATAGGCCGCAACCTGCACGACAACGCCATCCAGCGACTGTTCGCCACGGGCCTCAACCTGCAGAGCGCGCTCGGCCGCGACGGCCTCGACATCCGGGTGGGTGAGGCGATCGACGAGATCGACGAGATCATCCGCGAGATCAGGGCGACGATCTTCACGTTGCACACTCCGCGCACGATGCTGGAGGGCCTCGAATGGACGGTGCGCTCGACAGTGGCCGAGTCGGCACGTGTGCTCGGCCATCAACCCACCATCACCATCGAGGGCGAACTCGACCTCGTCGACGCCGACCTGGGCTACGAGGTGCTCAGCGTGTTGCGCGAACTGGTCACCAACGTCGCCAAGCACGCCAAGGCAACGGCGTCGTGGGTCACCCTCTGCGTCGACGGGTCGACCCTCGAACTCACCGTCGCCGACGACGGGGTGGGTTACCGGCACGAGCCGGGCCGCGCCGGACTGGGACTCGGCAACCTCGTCGAGCGCGCCGTCGCGCGAGGCGGTTCGGCCTCCATCAGCAAGCGCAACCCGTGGGGCACCGTCGTGCGCTGGCAGGTGCCGCTGGCATTGGAGACCTGGCGATGACCCGCGCTGAAGGGCGCGAGGCAAAGGCACGAACGGTGTTGGAAGGCGAGCGCACCCGCGTGCAGCACGAGGTCGACGAACTGCGCAACGGCCTGGGGCCGTTCGAGCAGTACGGCCAGCACCCGTCCGACCTGGCCAGCGACACCCTCGAGCAAGAGGTCGACCGCAGCCTCGAACTGGCGCTGCTGACACAACTCACCGAGATCGACCGGGCGCTGGCCCGACTCGACACCGGGCACTACGGGTTGTGCACCGCCTGCCAGCAGCCCATCATCGCCAGCCGCCTCGACGCGGTGCCGTGGGCCGAGTTCTGCATTGCTCATCAGGCAGCGAACGAGCGCGCCGACAACCGAGTGCTCGACCCGGCTGTGCCGTACGCCCTCCTCGACGAGAGCACCGAGAGCGACGACGAAGACGACCACGCCGAACTTGCGAGCGAAGAACTCGCGCTCCATGTGGAGTACGAGCGAACACCACGCGACGACGCCCCCTAGTCTTCGCCCATGCGGCAACTGAACGGCATCGATGTCAGTTTCCTGAACATGGAGACGCCAAGCGTCTTCGGTCACGTCAGTTCGCTGAACATCTTCGATCCGGCCGGCACACCAGGCGGCGCAGGGCTCGAGGCCACCAAACAGATCATCCTCGAGCGCATCGAGCAACTCGCGCCGTTCCGCCGACGGCTGGTCGAGGTGCCGCTGGGTCTCGATCTGCCCTACTGGATCGAAGACCCCGACTTCGACATCGACTTCCACGTGCGCCACCACGCCGTGCCACCGCCCGGCTCACCCGAGCAGTTGGCCGAGGTGGTCAGCCGCATCGTCGCCCGTCCCCTCGACCGGGCCCGCCCCCTGTGGGAGCTGTACGTCATCGAAGGTGTCGACGAGGGCCGGCTCATCGCCCAGCTCACCAAGGTGCATCACGCCGCCATCGACGGTGCTGCCGGGGCCGAGATGCTGGCCGCCATCCTCGATGTCGACCCCGGCTATCGGCCGTCGGGCATCGTCGGCTCGTGGCCGACCGAGCAGGCGCCCAGCGACGAAGAACTCCTGCGCATCACGGCACGCGAGTACCTGCGCCGGCCCGAGAAATTCGTGCGGCTCAGCGTTCGCTCGGCGCGCGAGCTTGCTGCGGCAACCCGATCGGGTGGCCTGCGCGCCCTGGCCGACCTGATCGCTCAGCCGATGCCCGGACCACTCGGAGCGATGATGCGCGAGCGTCTGCGCGCCCAACAGGGCGACGACACCGACCGGGCCCCGGCGTTGCCGCCCACGCAGGCACCGCGCACGCCGTGGAACCGGCCCATCACGCCGCACCGCCGCTTCGCCTACTGCACCATCCCGCTCGACGACGCCAAGCAGGTGCGGCGCCGCTTCGGCTGCACGTTCAACGATGTGGTGATGGCGGTGTGCAGCGGCACCCTGCGCCGCTACCTGCTGCTGCACGATGTGCTGCCCGACGAGAGCCTGGTCGCCATGGTGCCCGTCAGCGTGCGCAACGGCACCGAGGACGACCCCTATCAGAACCGGGTATCGGCCCTGTTCGCCGACCTGGCCACCAACGAGGCCGACCCGGCGCGGCGTCTGGCCCGGGTGCAGCAGAGCATGACGGCGGCCAAGGAGAACTTTGCCGCCATCCCCGCCGAGACGCTGCAGGACTTCACCCAGTTCGCGCCGCCAGCCGTGGCCGCACGTGCAATGCGCATGTACAGCCGACTGCGCATCGCCGACCGGATGAACCCGCCGTTCAACCTGGTCATCTCCAACGTGCCGGGCCCCGCCGCGCCGCTGTACTCGGCGGGCGCCCAGTTGCAGCACTTCTACCCCGTCAGCGCCCTGGCCGACGGGCAGGGCTTGAACATGACCGTGCAGAGCTACAACGGCAACCTCGACTTCGGCTTCATCGCCTGTCGTGAGCTCGTACCCGACCTGTGGGTGATGGTCGATCTGCTACGCGAGAGCATGGACGAACTCCTGGCGCTCTAGACACCCTCGGCGAGACGGGCCAGGGTGAAATCCGCCACCCTCTCGGCAACCATCACCGTGGGCAGATGTGTGTTGGCGCGAGGCAGCACCGGCAGCACCGACGCGTCGCACACCATCAGGTCGTCGTAGCCGCGCACCCGGCAGAAGGTGTCGACCACCGAACCCATTGCGCAGGTGCCCGCAGCGTGTACGTAGTCGCCCACGGTGGCGCGCACCCCTGCATCACTGCGGTCGAACGGCAGAGCATCACCCATGTCACGAAACGCGGGGTGGTCGAGCAGATGCTCGACGGCGTCGATGGCGCGCTGCACGGTGGCCACATCGCGTTCGTCGGCCAACAGGTCGAACTCCACCACCGGGTCGGTGGATGCATCGTCGTCGGCCAACGTCACCCGCCCGCGCCCGTGCACCCGCATCGCCGCCGCCATCACCAGGGCGAGGCCCGGCATTGCGGTGTCGACGTACTCCATCGGCAGCACCTGCAGATCGTCGGCGCCCTCCGCGCCGGGCAGGCGGGCGAGGGTGGCGATGGGCAGACCCGTCACATCGGCGGGTCGATGGCGGGCGATGGCGATGGGGAACGACGGATGGTCCTGCAGTCCCTCGCCCACTCCCTCGGTATCGACGCCCGAGCGCAGCAGGACGGCAGGCGAATGGATGGCTCCGGCGCTCACCACCACGAGGTCGGCTGCGAGGTCGTCGCCTGCCGCAGTACGCACGCCGACGGCACGGCGCCCCTCGAACAGCACCCGGTCGACCAGTGTGTGGCCGCTGATGTGCAGGTTCGACCGACCACGGGCCGGTTCGAGGTAGGCGTCGTTCACGCTCACGCGGCGGCCGCCGGCATCACGCGTGAGTGGCACACCGGCGGCACTGTCGCCCCACATGGCTGCGACGGCCCGATTCAACGCACCCCACTCGTGCAGCGGCGCCATCGTGAGGGTGAGCGCGGTGCGGGCGAACCAAGGGGCCACATCGGCCCACCCCCAGCCGGTGCAGCCGTACCGTTGCTCCCACTCGTCGTAGTCGGCAGGTGTGCCGGGCAACGCCACCATTGCGTTCACGGCCGACGAGCCACCGATGCCACGTCCGCGGGTGTACAGGCGCGGTTCCTGACCGCGTACCCGCGTCGCCAGGAGGTGAGGCCAGAACCGGCCCGGCTCGTCCTTCGCCGCGATGAACGACGGGCCGGCGATCGAGGCAGGCGTGTCGTCCGAGCGATGATCAGGACCCGCCTCCAACAGCGTGACCGACACATCGGGGCGCTCGCTGAATCGCGCCGCCAGCACGGCGCCCGCCGAGCCCGCACCGACGACGACCACCCTCATTGCTGCTGTTGCTGCTGCTGCTGCTCCTGCCAGCGGCGGGCGACATCGGCGAACATCTGCGGGGTTGGCAGCATGGTGAGCGATGCCCCACCGTCGACGCACAGTGTCTGACCGGTGATGTACGCGCCGTCGGGTCCGCACAGGAACAGGGCCGCCGCAGCGATATCGGCAACCGTGCCCATCCGTCCGAGCGGGGTGACCTCGCGCATCGCCTGGATGGCCGGCTCGGCGCGGAAGATGCGCGCCGTCATGGGAGTCTCGATGAGCGAGGCGGCGATGACGTTGAAGCGCACCTGGGCAGGCCCGTACTCGACAGCAGCGATCTTCGACGCATACTCGACACCGGCCTTGGCCGACGCGTAGGCGGTGAGCCCGCGGGCAGGGTTCTGCGCCGTGAGCGACGACAGCGACAAGAACGCCCCTCCCTCACCGTGCACGGCCATGGCGTTGCCGAAGTGCCGCATGCAGTAGAGGGCGCCCGACAGTTGCACCGCGTGCATCGCATCGAGCTTGTCGGGGGTGAGGTCGGCGAGCGAGGTCGACTGCTCGAACCCGGCGCAGTTCACGGCGATGTGGACTGGGCCGTGGGCAGCCTCGGCCGCCGCTACCAAGGCCTGCACCTGGCTGTCGTCGGTGATGTCGCACAACGCCGCCGTGGCTCCCATCGACGCCGCGACTTCGTCGAGCAGATCGGCCCGCCTCGCCGCGATCGTGACACGCGCTCCCTCCGCCACGAACCGCCGCGCGATCGCTTCACCGAACCCGCTGTGGCCTCCCACGACCACGGCTGACTTCCCCTCGAGCAGTCCCATGAGGTGAGTGTACGAACCGTCCCGGGGCGACTTGCACCCGGGCAGCCAAGTGGCCACGCTGTCGGATGTGAAACGGTCGATCGGCGTTGCGGCACTGCTGCTCAGCATCAGCCTCGCGGCCTGCAGTTCCGACAACCCGCGCGTGCGGTCGTCGGCCACCATCGTGCGCTCCACCACCACGACCACCACCATCGCGCCCGCCACCAGTTCCACCAGCACCACGTCGACCACCAGCACGTCGAGTACCACCACCACGAGCACGATCCCGCTCGTCACCGCCGGCGCGGTGGTGAAGGTGGCCAACGCCAGCGGGGTACCTCGTGCCGCGGCGGGCCTCAGCACGCTGCTGGCAGGTCTGGGGTTCACGCTCGCCGAACCGGTGAACGCCGCCGGGTGGGAGGAGCAACTCGACGTCACCAAGGTGTATGCCCGCGACGAATCGCGGGCGGTGGCGGAATCTGTGGCGCGCATGCTCGGTGGTCTGGCGATCGAACGCATGCCCACGCCGGCGCCGATCGTCGGCGCCACTGTCGGACTCGGCGAGGCGACGGTGCTGGTGATGCTGGGCGCCGACCTGGCTGGCCAACCGCTACCACCGCCAGCACCGGCTCCGGCTCCTTAGGCAACGCCCGGGCCGCCCGGTCGGTCAGTCGACGGGCGTGGCCTTCGGTAGGCCCGCCAGATGCGCGCTGTCGGCGTAACGATGCAGTGCCCAGGTGTTCTGCGGGCGGCGCTCGAGTTCGGTGATCGACGTGTTCAGCGTGTTGATGTGGAACCCGCCGGTCGGCGCCGACTTCAGGGCCTGGCGCAGTACGGAGTCGATCACGCCACCGTGGCATGCCACCACGATGGTGGCGCCCGGGTGCTGCTCGACCGTGCGGCGCACCGCAGCACCCACGCGGTACTGGAACGCAGCAAGCGTCTCGCCACCGGGGAAGGTCACACCGAACGGGTCGTCCTCCCAACTGTCGGTGCCGAAGTTCTCGACGAACACCGAGTAGGGCATACCGTCGCACTCGGGGCCGGGGTCGTGCTCGCCGAAGCCCTCATCGGTGACGACCGACATGCCACCGAACGCACCGGCGACGATCTCGGCAGTCTGGTGGGCCCGCGGGAAATGGCTGGCGATGAGCACGTCGGGGGTGAACTCGGGCGCAGCGAGCCAGCGGTCGCGCAGGCGCTCGGCCTGCTGGACACCGAGGGGCGACAGGCCGCTGCAGGTACGCGGGCCACCGATGGTGCGCGAGACGGTGGCGTTCGATTCGCCATGACGGACATAGACGATGCGGGTCACAGATTGCGCATCTTACTTTTCGTTCCTGCCCCACTGATGGTCGGCCTGCCAGACTGCGCCCATGCGCCGCTCGATCGACGACTACCCCCTCACCGCCGCCGACCTGCCCCCGGGCGACGACGACATCACCGCCGTGTCGTGGGCCGTGGCCATCAGCGACGACTACGACGATGCCGAACCGCGGGTCGTGCTCACCGTCGAGGAGGTGGGCGCTCCCGGCACGGGTCTGGTGGCCCATCTCACCCCCGAACACGCCCGCCGGTTGCGCCGCGCCCTGCACGACGCTCTGCGCGAGATCGGCGCCGACCCGGGCCTGTAGTGCTTTCGCGGTCAGCTCCGCTAAAGTCGACCAAGAAGATCATCTTTCGGATCCGACAGGAAGGCCACCGCGATGGGCATCGCCCCGATCGTCCAGCCAGCACGCGACCTCGCCGACGAGCAGCGCCGCGACATCGAACGCTTCGAGGTCGCCATCGCGCAGTACCTCGCCGGCGAGATCTCCGAAGACGTGTTCCGCGTGATGCGCCTCAACAACGGCATCTACGGGCAGCGCCAGGGCGGAACCAACCAGATGGTGCGCATCAAGCTGCCGGCCGGCACCATCACCCCCGAACAACTCGACCTGATGGGTCGACTCTCCGACGAGTACTCGCGCGGCTGGGGCCACATCACCACCCGCCAGAACGTGCAGGTGCACTTCGTCGAACTCACCCGCATCCCCGCGCTGCTGCGCGAACTGGCCGAGGTGGGCCTCACCAGCCGCGAGGCGTGCGGCGACACGGTGCGCAACGTGATGGCCTGCCATCTCGCCGGTGCCTGCCCGCACGAGCACCTCGACGTCACCGCCTGGGCCGAGGCCACCTATGAGCACTTCGTGCGCAACCCGCTGGGCCAGCGCCTGCCGCGCAAGTTCAAGGTGAACTTCTCGGGCTGCTCCACCGACTGCGGCCAGGCCATGTTCAACGACGTCGGCGTCATCGCCGCCACCCGCACGCTCGACGACGGCACCGTCGAGCAGGGCTTCCGGGTCTACATCGCCGGCGGCCTCGGCGCCACCCCGCATCCCGCCCTGGCCCTCGAAGAGTTCACCACCCGCGAAGACCTGCTGCCCACCATCGAGGCCACGCTGCGCGTGTTCGACCAGACCGGTAACCGCGACAACAAGTTGCGCGCCCGACTGAAGTGGGTCGTCGACCAGCTCGGCATCGACGAGGTGCGTCGCCGGGTGCTGAAGATGCGCCACACACTGCCCGCATCGTCGTCGTGGCCCGGCGGTATCCCCGCACTCGTGGCCAAGCACGGCGACTCGCCCGCGGGCCGCAGCGCCACCGTCGAGGCAACCGCCGTCGGCCAGGGCGTTGCCGTGGCCCTCACCCCGCGCGACCCCTACCAGCGCTGGGAAGCCACCAGCGTCGTACGCGGTGCCGCCAACGGTTCGGTGTCGGCCATCGCCTACGCCGCCCTCGGCGACATCACCGCCGCCCAGTTCCGTTCGCTCGCCGCGATCCAACGCGAACTCGGTTCCGACGTACGCCTCACCAACCGCCAGAACGTCTGCTTCCGGGGGCTCACCGAGGCGCAGTTGCCCGTCCTGTACGCCCGTCTCGAGGCCATCGGTATGGCCCGCCCCGGGGCCGAACTGGCCCGCGACGTGGTGGCCTGCCCCGGCGCCGACACGTGCAACATCGCCGTCACCCAGAGCCGCGGTCTGGCCAAGGCCATCGGCGAGGCGCTCGAGGAGGAAGGCCTCGCCGAGGTGGGCGGCGTGCGCATCAACATCTCCGGCTGCACCAACAGCTGCGGCCAGCACCACGCCAGCGACATCGGCTTCTTCGGCGCCGAGCGTCGTGCCAACGGCCGCTCGGCCCCCGGTTACCAGATGCTGCTCGGCGGCTACGTGGGCCAGGAGCAGATCCACTTCGGCGAGAAGGCAACCCGCCTGCCCGCCAAGGCGGCACCGCAGGCCGTCGTGCGCGTCGTGCGCCAGTTCGCCGCCGAGCGCAACGCCGGCGAGAACTTCCGCGGCTGGATGGACCGTGTCGGTGGCGCCTACGCCATCGGCCAGGCGCTGAAAGACCTCGACGTGTTCCCCACGTTCGACGAGGCGCCCGAGTTCTACAGCGACTACGACGAGACCGGCCCATTCGTGGCGGCCGTCGGCGACTCCGAGTGCGCAGTCTGAGCCAGCGCACCGCCCGTGCGATCGAGGCGATCGACGCCGCCAACGCCGACGACCCCACCCTCGTGGCCGTGCGCGGCGCCGATCACCCACTCGCCCAGATCCACGGCACGTTGGCCTACGAGTGGGTGCTGCACCTGCACCCCGACGCCGACGACACATGGCTACTGGCGGCCCGGGCGCATCACCTGCGTCGGTGGGAACTGGCCCGCAGCGACTACGACCCCGGCAAGGCCGGCTACCTGCGCTGGAAGCGCGACCAGCGCCAGCGCCATGCCCGCGACGTGGCCGTGTTGCTGGTCGACCACGACTTCGACTCGGCCACGATCGAACGCGTCCAGGCGCTCGTCCGGCGCGACAACCTTGCCGTCGACGCAGGTTCTCAGGCCATCGAGGATGCTGCCTGCCTGGCCTTCGTCGAGACCCAGTTGGCCGACGTGGCCACCAAACTCGACCGTGCGCACCTCATCGACGTGCTGCGCAAGACCGCTCGCAAGATGACGCCTGCGGGTGCAGCAGCCATCGCGCTCATCCCACTCGCCGACGCCGAGCAGCAGTTGCTTGTCGACGCCCTCGGCGCGTAACCGCTCAGGCGAGTTTCTCGACGAAGCCTTCCAGCTGGCGCAGGTTGCGGCACTCGTACACCCCGTCGGTGTGCGTGCCGTACTCGCCGACGATCGAGTCGCCTGTGTTCCAGTAGCTCTTCGGCTCGGGGTTCAGCCAGTACACGTGGCGGGCCTTGGCGCGGATCTCTTTCACGACCCAACTCTGGCTGGCGTGGTAGTTGTTGCGCGCGTCGCCCAGCAGCAGCACGGTGGTCTTGGGCCCGATGCCCTTGCCGTACTTCTCCCAGAACACCTCGAACGCGTGGCCGTAGTCGCTGTGGCCGTCGACCCACACCACATCGGCCTCGGTGTTCACCCGGTGGATGGCGTCCTGGATGTCTTCGGTGTTGCGGAAGAAGTCGGTCACCTCGTCGATGCCGTCGATGAACACGAACGAGCGCACCTTCGAGAACTGGTTCTGGATGGCGTACACCAGCATCAGCGTGAAGCGGGCGAACGCCGCCACCGACCCGCTGATGTCGGCCACCACCATCAACTCGGGCTTGGCCGGCCGCGGGTACTTGAACTTCGGCTCGGCCGGCACACCGCCGTAGCTGAGCGAGTGGCGAACCGTGTTGCGGAAGTCGAGCGGACCCTTGCGACCGTGGCGGCGCTTGCGAGCCAGGCGGGCGGCCAGTTTGCGGGTGAGCGGCCCGAGCGCCTTGCGCAGGTTCTGCATCTCGTCGCGTGAGGCGTGCATGAACTCGACGTCTTCGGGCAGCGGCTTGCGCAGCGTTTTGGCCATCGCCTCGGCACCGCGATCGGCGACCAGGCGGCGGCGGATCTCGGCCTCGATCTCCTTCTTGAACTGCTCGATGCGATCGTTGTACTCGTCGCGTTCGAGCCGCTCTTCCAGTGAGGTGAGCTCTCCGCCCACCTCCTGCTTGCTGGCCTCCATGAGCTTCTCGAGCATGCCCTCGAGGTCGAGGTTCCGCAGCGTGCGGTACAGGTAGTACGTGCCGCCCACCGGCCGACCGGGCTCCATGCCGGCGAACCGCTGCACGGCCTGCTTGGCCAGCGCCCGCATCATCGCCTGGTCGCCGTTCATCAGCGCCGACATGAGCATCTGGGCGATCTCTTCAGGGGTGAGCGAGTCCATCGACCCGCCCTGGGTGCCCTTGCCGTCGCCCTGGCGCATCTGCTCCTGCATCTCGCGCCACATGTCGTCGAGGTCGGTCTCGCCCTC